>DCUI01000118.1 GCA_002327785.1 Phycisphaerales bacterium UBA2218 | reverse complement strand
TTACCGGGCGACTCAGAAAGTGGGGGAAATCCAATCATGCCTAACAACTCATTCAAGCCGACGCCGCTTCGCGGCGCGGCCTAATTCAGGTGTTCTGCCACGGATCGGACCAACCACATGAGAGACCACAAAATCGTCGACACCAATGGTCAGAACCTCGGCGGTTGCGGCTTCTGTGGCCGCAAGAACCCCAATAACGAAGGATATCGGTCGAGCTGGTCACGCCGGAATCGCTCAGTCCGCACATCGGACCCTACATTTTGAGGGAAGTCGAATATGTCCCTCTCGCCGCTTGAATATCCTCGGCATATGCTCGACGAATCGCGGAGACAACGAGATGAAGCGTGAGAGCGTGGCACTGGCGTTCGTCGAGGCGATCAACACGAAGCAGATGGACAAGCTGTCTCGTTGATGGCCGAGGACCACCGGTTCATCGACTCGGACGGCAGCGAAACTCTCGGACGCGAGCAGATGTCCGATGCTTGGCGTCACTACTTCGAGATGGTCCCGGACTACCGAATCGACGTGCAGGAGGTGTTCTCGCGAGGCGATGTCGTCGTCCTGTTGGGCGCCGCCGAGGGCACGTTCGCCGGGAAGGGGGCCCTCGATCCGAGGAACCACTGGTCGGTCCCGGCCGCGTGGAAGGTGGTCGTCGATGGCGACCGCGTGGCGGTCTGGCAGTTGTACATCAACCCCGAGCCCATGCGGGCCATTCTCAATCGCATGGGACATGCTTGATGCGAACGTGCGCAGGACCGGGCCTTTGTCTTGCTTGGCGTGGCGTGTTCTGGAATGATTACGTCACGCTATGTGGATTTCTGTGGTTCCTTCCACATCCACAGACTTGCGCTGGCGAACCAAACGATGGTAGCGAGCATCATGATCCACTTGGCTCGCTCCAGACTCGCTCTTCCCGTCATGAACAGCACCGCGAAGAGCACGAGCACGACCAAGGAACTCCAACTGATGACTCGGGCGATTGTCAGCGTAGCGGGGTGTTCATCCCAGTGCTTCTGATAGAAGGTGCTGAGCCCGATATACAGACCGGCCGCCAGGAACCAGCCCGGCAGTGACACGAACCACATGGACCAGCGACCGATAGAGGAGATTGCAGCGAGACAGGCCGCAACGGTGACGACCCAGGCCAAACCCGCAGCCCAGTTCGAGGGCTTTCCACTCAATTCCGCATAGGACCCGCGCAAACCAAGCTTGGGGATCAGCCAGAAATCCACAAAGACCACTGCGCCCATCGGCATGAGCACCATGCCATAGAGCGCGACGAAGTCCAGCAGTCTCATGGCAATGGCCGGGAACATGGCCGCGATTGTCGCGATGAGGCCCGTGACCAGCGTCACGCGGAATCGCGAGGACTTGGGGATGACCGCCTGGAACGCCAGACCCGCCCGGTAGATCGTCGGATTGGCCGTGGTCCAGCCGGCGATGATTACGCAGATCAGACCCGCCAGGCCGGCGGCCTGATAGGCGAGCGGTCCAGGCAGCACTTTCGTGTTGGTCGGATCCTGGTGTAACTGGAACGCATAGAGAATCGACGCCGCCAGCCAGGCTAGGAAATGCCCGAGGAACATGCCGGTCGCACTGGCCACGCCGTACCACGATTTCTTCGCAAAACGCAGCACCGACAGATCCGACATGCCGATGTGCATCGCCATGTTGCAGAACCATGCGAAGAACGTTACGTGCCAGAACGTGAACTTGACCTGTCCCGGTTGCGGGTCGCCCCCCCTCCAAATGTGCGTCTTGGCGAGTGTCCAGACGTCACCAAGATTGTTGACCTGTGTGCCTGTAGCGTTGATGAACTGCCTCAGGCCGATCAGTCCGAACGCGATGAACACGAGCACCATCCACGGGGCCGCGACGTTGGCGACCTTGGAGACGACCTCATAGCCGTAGGCGGCGACGATGGAAATCATCGCGCCGACCGCCAGTACGGCGATCACCCACCCGACGCTGTTGGGGTACAGATCGTTCAGCTCGGGCATCGGAAACTTGAACCAGACGCCGAGCGCCGTGGCGGACACGGTGACCATAGCCCCGGCCAGGAAGCAGAACATCACACCGTTGGCGAGGTTGTACATCGTCACGAGCTGCCGTCCGCAGATTTTCTCCAGTTGATAGTAGAGCGTCAGCCTCGCCCGCGTGGCGATCGGGGCGCACAGAAAGACCCAGCTCAGCACGGCCAGCACGTTGCCTGCGATCAGTCCGACGACGACGTCGAATGCGCTGACGCCCGCCGCGACGAACAGCGGCCCGATCATCAGCTCGGTCCCGGCCGTGTGCTCACCGGCGTACATCCCGATAAAGCTCTTGAAGCCGAGCAGCGACCGCTGCGGCACCGGCTCCCGCTCGAACTCACCGCCACTTTGTTCCTGTTGTGACTTCTGTTCTGTGTCCATCCTGTGCGTCCTTATTCACTCTACATGCGATTGCTGAGCACGTTTCCTTCGTAGGCTTTCACCTCGCTGAGCCACGCGTCGCCGGCCGGCACGCTCGATTTCAGGCAATAGTAATCCCAAACGGCCCCGAACGGCAAGGTCTTCAGTTCCTCCAGCATGGCCAGGCGCGAGGTGTGGTCGCCCTGGGCCTCGATGCGTGCGAGCTTCTTCGTGGGCTCCAGCAGAGCCATGAGCAGGGCCTTGATCATGCAGCGGGTGCCGATCACCCAGGCGGCGATCCGGTTGATGCTGGCGTCGAAGAAGTCCAGTCCGATGTGGACGCGGTCGAGGTAGTCGCCCCGGACGAGCTCCTGGGCCAGGGCCGCCAGCTCGTCGGAGAGGATCACCACGTGGTCGCTGTCCCATCGCACGCCGCGACTGACGTGCAGCAGGATCTCGTCGAGGAACGTCATCACGGCCGAGATCTTGTCCGCGACGGTTTCCGTCGGGTGGAAGTGGCCCGTGTCCAGGCACAGCAGCATGCCGTTCGTCACGGCATAACTCAGGTAGAATTCGTGCGAGCCGACGACGTAACTTTCCGACCCGATGCCAAATAGCTTGCCCTCGACGGCGTCCAGCAGGTGGTTTCGGTTGATCTTGTCGGAGAGAATCTCGTCGAGCGATTCCTTGAGCCGCTCGCGCGGGCCCTTGCGATCGATCGGGATATCCTTATAGCCGTCGGGAATCCACGTGTTCGTCACGCAGGGCGTCCCGAGTTGCCTGCCCATGTAGGCCCCGATCTTGCGGCAGGCGATCCCGTGCTCGACCCAGAACTTGCGAATGCCCTTGTCGGCGCTGGAGAGCGTGAAGCCGTCGGCGGCCTTCGGGTGCGAGAAGTATGTTCCGTTGAAGTCCATGCCGAACCTGTTGGCCTGGGCCCACTGAACCCAGCCCTTGAAATGCCTGGGTTCCAGCTCGTTGCGGTCGCCTTTGCCCTTGGTCTCGGCGTACATCGCGTGCAGGTTCAAACGATGCCTGCCGGGGATCAGGCTCACGGCCTTTTCGAAGTCGGCTCGCAGCTCGTCGGCGGTTCGCGCCTTGCCGGGATAGGCGCCGGTGGCCATGATCCCGCCGCCGCTGAGCCCGTCGGCGCTCTCGAACCCGCCCACGTCGTCGCCCTGCCAGCAGTGCAGCGAGATGGCGACCTTGCGAAGCTGCCTCATCGCCATATCCGTATTCACGCCCAGTTCGCCGTATCGCTCGCGTGCGAGCTTGTACGTCTGTTCGATCTGCCGCGAAGTTGTCATGATGCTCCTCTTTCTCCAGAGTTTGTAGTGACGCCGTAAGGCGTTTCGTAGCACGGCCGTCCCGGCCGTGAGTACCACGGGCATCCTGCCCGTGGCAAGACAGGGGCAGGATGCCCCTGATACTCATGGGCGGGACGCCCATGCTACTCACGGGCAAGATGCCCGTGCTACTCACGGGCAAGATGCCCGTGCTACGATGCACACTACGAACGATCACTTCTGCACTTGTATAGGCCCGATCTTCAACGCCTCCGCGTCCGGCAGCCTGGGGAACGATGCGTGCGGCTCCGTCTGGTACCAGTAGGAAACCGCCGCGATGTCGTCCTCTTCCTGAAGGTAGGTGCCGTCCTTGTTCCAGCCGAGGGCCTGGATCGTCACCTTCAAGTCCTTTTCGAACCGAATTGGGTCGGTGATGTGCCAGCGGTAAAGTCCGAATCGCTGGCCGACCTTGTAGATTTCGTCCGGTGGCAGGACCTGGGCCAAGCCGGTATAGGGCGTGGAGAACTCCGTGTATCGCGCTTTGCCGTCATCGTCCTTGGTATCGAAATTGTACGAGCCGCAGAAGTAGTCCTCGGTCCCCGTGCCGCAGATGGTTGGGAACTCCTTGTCGCCGTCCATGAAGAACTTGATCTCGCCTTCGCCCCACCAGCCGGGGCTGTGGACTTCCCACGCGAGGTACGTGCCGACGTAATGGCCCTGGCCCTGGACGCCGTCGAGGATCGTGAAGAGGCCCTTGGTCTTCAGCGGCGACTCCCGGCGGTACTGGGCGTGGAAGTAGGCCATGCTCTGGGGCACGTCGGTCAGCGTGTAGTTGATCTGGTAATAGAGCACCATGTCCTTCTCGTCCAGGTTCTCCATCGTGACCTTGGCGCTTCTGCGGAAGGGCATCGGCCAGTAACAGTTGAACGCGCTGCCGGGATTCACGCAGACGGCCAGCGAGTTGATCTGGGCGTACTTGCCCCAGCCGCAGGCGAAGAAGTGGCTCATCGGGACTTCCACCGAAGGCGTGGCCTCTCCGTCCCAATAGAAGCGGAGGATGTAGAGCTGCGTCTTGTCGAGCGGGGCGGGCGTCATCCAAATCTGCTGGATTGCGCCGGCGCCGTTGATCTCGCCCATCGTGAACGTGGACTTCGCAGGAATTCGGACCGACGGCGAGACCTTCCAGCCCTGGCCGAGATTGCGAGCGGCGTTCTTGCCCGTGCCCTCGGTGGCCATGCCGGCCTTGCCCTTTTCCCCGGTGGAGTTCTCCGGGCTGATCGAACGGCTCTGGGCACGCGAGAGCCTCGGCAGGTTGCCCAGGTCCATGCCCAGCCCGTTGAACTCGCGACCCTGGGCGAACAATCCGCCTGCCAAGAGGCCGACGATCAGAATGGATGCTGCCATATGCACTCGATAACCGCGTGATGACGCTCCGCCAATCCGTTTCATCCTATTGCCCTTTCATTCGACAATTCCATATGCCTCTGTGTCATGAGAGACTCAACGATGCGGTGGGGCAAGCCCCACCGACTCTCTAATCCGCATATTTTTCGAGCAACCTCTTTTCAGCCTCGCGTGTCCAGAGGCCGCTGTTCAGGCACGCCGCGACGTCGGGCATCTTCTGCGGGAGTTCCTCCAGCCGAACGAGGCCCAGGCTCCGACACCCCGGATAGACCATGATCTTGCCGGCGACGGAGCGGCTCTCGACCGCCCGGATTCCCTCCACCGCGCCCTCGAAACCACAGATGGCCGCGACGCTGACGTTCGTATCGAGCCGGTCCGATTCGACCTTCTCCAGCATGCGCTTCATATCGTCGAGCGTTGAGCCGCTGGTCCCGATGAAGTACAGCCGCTTCTCGACGTAGGCGTCCAGGTTGATCTTGCCCGTGACGGTCGCCGGGATGCCGGCGAAGATGTTGACGATGCCGCGCGGGGCGGCGCAGTTCACCGCTGCGGCCACCAGCTCGGGCACCGGCGCCATGAGCACCGTATAACTGTAGTCCTGGTCCATCTGCTCGTTGTTGGCGTTATAGGGCCTGTAGTCGACGGCATTCTTCTCCGCGAGCGGCCCGGCGATCTGGTTGAGCGCCGCCAGGCGATTATCGTCTACGTCCCCGGCGTACACGGTGACCCCCGCCACGCCCTGGCAGATGTTGCGGATGACGTGCATCATGCCCATGGGGCCGCCGGCGCCGACGACATTGACGACCTCGTCGTGGCGAATCTCGCCGGTCTGGGGGATAAACTTCATCGATTCGGCGGGGTCCGGGCCGGTGGTGCCGATGATGCGAATTCCGCCGTAATGTACGCGGCCGACCGTCGTGACGACCGGCTCACGGAATCGTTCACCGCCGAGGACGATATTCAGCAGGCCGTTCGTTGCGACCTTCGTGAACAACTGCTCCGCCGTCCGGGCGTTGGCCCCGAAATAGATCACATCATCATACGTCACGTCCCCAAGCTCGATCCCATTCTTGGCCCGGACGACTACGGGGCCCAGGTCGGCCGGCGGAATCGATTTGGAGACCCACGTTACCTTGGCGGGCGAGCCGTACTTGTGGTAGAGGTTGTGCATCCGACCGTCCGGGACTTCCGCGTCGGACACGATCAGCATCTGCCCGCCTGTCTTGAGGGTGGTCCGTTCTTTCGTGACGTAGGCGTCCTCCACGCAGGCCCAGGGTTCACACAGGGCGATGGCCGAGCCGGATCGCTCCTCGCGGGCAGGAATCAGCATCGACTCCCCGTCGGGGGCGGTGATGATTCGCTCGTCCATCAGGACGTATTCCTGCAGGGCGCCTTCAAAGTTGTACCCGAAGGCGGCGTTGGATGAGGCCGTGTGCACCCAGCGGTAATCGGTCTGGACGAGGTATCGCTCTCCAAGCTTGTGCCGCTCGACGTTGGGTCCGACCGCGACGATCCGCACGACCGTCTCGTGCCCGGGGACCGTCGGCGCCGCATCCGGCACGTAGCTCGGGATCTCTTTGAGGATGTCCAGGTCCACGCCTGCGACCACCGGACCCTTGCGGACATGGCCGGTGAACTGCTTGAGCAGCTTGAGGTCTGAGAAGCACAGGCCGACGACCTCGACCTTGGCGAGGACCTGGTGCGGCCCGGGCTTGAATACGTCCTTGGACTTGTTCAAGACAAGCTGATCCGGCCCGACCAATTGGACTGCGTATTGTCGATCAGGTATCTTTTTCATGCGTCATTTCCATCTTTTGAATCACCACGCACTCATTGGACCGCTGGCGCAGAGCGGAGACAATCTTGAGTAGGCCCATCTTGTCATCCTGAGCGCAACGAAGGATCTGGCCTGCGAACGGGGCGCAACCGGCAAGTGCGCCGCAGGCTCCCCATCCGTTGGTCGGATGCTTCACTTGGTTCAGCATGATAAATGCCATCCGGACTACCTCATGAACCATGTCCACTACGTCTTTGCGGCTTGCAGAACGTCACGGGGTGACGCCGTATCCTCAAGGTTGCCCAGCCTGTCCTCCTGCTGCGGTTTCAGGGTCGCGCCGACCTCCTCGAAGAATGCGTTTTTGCATTCGGCGGTCTTGAAGTGCTTGTCGGCCCAGGCGCCGGTGTATCCGAGGCCGCATTGCCGCTGGAGCACCGAATGGGCGTAAACGATGTGCGCGCCTTTCAGGAAGCCCGGCAGCAGGGGGGCCAATTCCGCCGTACGGAAATCATCGACGAATTTCTGGCCCGGGCTGTTCATCTCCGTGCCCTCGACGAGCACGAGATGCCTCCGCTGGGCGATCTCCACAACCAGGTAGAGGTTCTTCACTTTCTGGTCCTGCGATCCTGGCGTATAGTTGCGGTCGGGGATGACGTTGAGCGCCACGGCCCCCGTGCTCATGGCCACGTCGAGCAATTCCTCGATGGCCTGCTCGCCGTCGCTGGTGCCGTCGAGCCAGGTATGCACGGGCATTCCGCCGGACGCCAGGATGAAGCGGTTTGTGTCGGTCATTTGTGGGAACGAGCCCTTGTCGGGCTGGACGTAGCCTACGCCGCCGCGTTTCATCGTCTTGGAGCGGATTGTGTTAAGCAAGTCTCGCCCTTCGGGTAGGCCGAGCTTCTTTGCATCGGTCCCGAGCTTCTGTGACCAGAATTCAGCGAGCTTGTCGCCTTCGCCGAACGTCGCCCTTGCCTTTCTGGCATACGCCAGACACATGTGGCGCTCCGTGGCGTTACCCGCGGGCGTCAGCGTCAGCACGTCTCGCTCGTAATCCAGCTCGACGGGACTGAGGTACTTGTTGACCCGCTGCATGAGGTCGCGGTTTCGCTGCCGGGCGGTCTTTTTGAGGCTCTTGAGGAATTCTCGTTGTGACGCGGGGACCTTCGAGCTTGGGAACCCGACGCCCATGTGGTACGAGATGCCCGGCTCGCCCGGCGAGTTGATGACCCGCGTGGCAAACTCCGGCACGTAGACTCGTGTCTCCAGGCCGGAGCAACCCTTGAGACCCAGCAGCCGGCACGCCTCGCGAAACTCGTCGAGCGCATCGAGCACGTCGAAATCCGTCGTGCCGACGACGGCCAGTCCCGCTTTGCGGGCCAGCCAGGCGAATTTCGTCGGCGAGTAGCCGTAGGTGTTGTACGAAAAGAACGTGTGACAATGGAGATTTACGAACCGGCCCGGCTCGGGCAATGCGATCGCGCCGATCTTTACCTGATCAAGCAGGGAAGCCAACGCCTGTTTGCGCTCTCCGGCGTCGAAGCTGTCCAACTGCTGTTCCAATTCCTCGATCAAAATCGTTGTCTCCTCCCCTCCGCCAATCCACTGAATCATGCATAGTAGCATGGGCGTCTCGCCCATGAGTATCAGGGGTGTCCTGCCCCTGCATTGCCACGGACAGAATGCCCGTGGTACTCACGGCCGGGACGGCCGTGCTACGAAACGCCTTACGGCGTCACTACGAATGTGCGAATCTGTCGTACTGTTGCTCCCAGCGAGCTGTGTCCTGAGGTTGATACTCCTTGAGGTCGAATGAGTTGCGGACGACCTGCCTGGCCTCCGCGATGCTCTTGAGCTGCCCCGTCGCCTTGGCTTGCATCAGGATGTTGCCGCTGGCGGTGGCCTCGATGGGGCCGGTGACGACCCTGCGGCCGGTCGCGTCGGCGGTGAACTGGCACAGCAACTCGTTCTGAATCCCGCCGCCGACGAGGTGCAGGGTCTCGATAGTCTTGCCCGTGACGTCCTCAATGGCATTCAGCACGGAGCGGTACTTCAGAGCCAGACTTTCGAGGACTAAGCGAACCATCTGGCCCTTGTCCTGCGTGGGTCTCTGGCCGGTATCGGACAGGCACTTGTTGATCCGCGAGGGCATGTCGCCCGGCGCGAGAAAGTCGCTGTTGTCGCAGTTGATGTATCCGAAGAATGGCTTGGCCTTGACCGCCATCTGGGCGATCTCGCCGTAGGAGAGGTCCTGGCCCTCTCGCTGCCATTGCCGCTTACACTCCTGGACGAGCCACAACCCCATGATGTTCTTCAAAAGACGAATCGTCTTCTCGACGCCGCCTTCATTGGTGAATTCGTAGCCGAAGCTCTTGTCGTTGACGATAGCTTTGGGCAGTTCGACGCCCATCAGGCTCCAGGTCCCCGAAGACAGGTACGCCCACTTGTCGCCGCTGCCGGGAACGCCGAGGACCGCCGACGCCGTGTCATGCGAGCCGACCGCGATCACTGGAATCCGGTTGCAGCCGATCTCCTTCGCCACTTCGGGCGTCAACTCGCCCACGATGGTTCCGGGCATCGTGATCTTGGGCATGATCTTCATGGGCAGCGAAAGCTCATCGAAGATCGGCTTGGACCATTGGCCCGTCTTCATGTCCATCATCTGCGACGTGCTGGCCATCGTGTACTCGCCGATGGCCTTGCCGCACAGGAAGTAGGAGAACAGGTCCGCCATGAACAGGAGCCTGTCGGCCTTCGCGAGCGTCGGCGAGTTCGCCAGCCGCATTGCCAGGAGTTGGTAGAGGGAGTTGAGCTGCATGAACTGGATGCCGGTATTCTCATAGACTTGGCGTTTCGGCATGATCGCGAAGGCCTTCTCCATCATGCCGTTGGTCCGGCTGTCGCGGTAGTGGTAGGGCTTTTCCAGGAGCTTCCCGTCCTTGCCCAGCAGACCGAAATCAACGCCCCACGTATCGACGCCGATGCCCTGAACGTTGCCGCCAGCCTTCTTGGCGGCCAAGCCGATCCCGGTCTTGATGTCCGACAGCAGCCGGTCGAAGTCCCACCGCAACGAGCCCTGTTCCTCGACGGGCCCGTTGGCAAATCGGTGCGTCTGTTCGAGCTCCAATCGCCCACCGGCGACGCGGCCCAGCATGACCCTGCCGCTCTCGGCCCCCAAGTCCACCGCGATGTAGTTGGCGTTCTCAGCCATCTCCAACTCCTTTCCGCAACGGTACTTCTCCTGCCTGTCGACGTGCGCCAGCCGCACACGAGATAGAGATTAGAAAGCCCGGCTGATGGATCGTCAACATAAAACACGCCCCGCAGAGAGTCTTATCAGTGTGGGCGAATTCACATGGTAAATGCAACACGGATATAGAAGAGACATCGCGAGTCAGATCCGGTAGCTTGGAGTTGTTCAAAGACTTCAGACTCCGGAGTGCTCGCGACGGATCAAACCGCGTCCAGGGCAAACTGGACCAGCGACTCTTGGATGAATTGGTGAAACGGACCGTTGCGGCCGCGCAGCCGGTTCGGATCATCCTATTCAGTTCGGCGGCCCGAGGCACGATGGGACCCGACAGCGATCTTGATCTGCTAGTCGTGGTGCGCGATGGCGTCCACCGGCGGAAAACCACTCAAGCCATCTACAAAACCCTACGTGGGATCGGATTCGCCAAGGATGTGGTTGTGGTTACCGAAAGCGATGTCCAGCAGTTCGGAAAGAACCCATCTCTCGTCATCTTCCCAGCCGTTAGCGAGGGCAAGGAGATCTACCATGCCGCAGGGCGCGTTTTACGAAGACTTGTGCTTCCATGCTCAGCAAGGGGCCGAGAAGGCGTTGAAGGCGGTCTACCAGCACCATGGCTGGACATTCCGATATACCCATGACCTGGAGGAATTGGTGACTGGTCTGGAAAACAAGGGGCTTGCCATACCACCCGAGGTGGACGAGGCGATCGTCCTAACGGCCTTCGCCTGGGAATCGCGATCTCCGGGGATCAGTGAGCCGTTGGGAGAGGAGGAATACCGGGATACCGTACACCATGCCGAAGCCGTCGTAGTATGGGCCGAAAGGGAGATCGGCATTTGAAAGGCATCGTCTGGAATTGACCTGAGGTTCTTGTACGGAGGACTGTGCCAAAGGGCAACAGCAAGGAGGTTCCTCATGGGTTGGACATTCAGCGTGCAACCGCAACCCACGTTTTGGCACAACGGTGTGGCACAGGTTCACGCCAATGGGAACAATGTGGCTTGGAAATGTCATGTGTGTAGTCACCCCGTCTTGTTCGTATACCAGAGGGGCGGATAGGATCCGGTCCGCCGCGTCCGGCGGCGTGCCCGGGATGTGGGGCGTATTACCACCTTAAACCCGCTTACGGCAACCGACACGAACCCCGGCGAGGTCAGCGAGAGTCGCCAAGTTGTGCCATGACCATTGTCCAAGTGAGTGGTCCGTCACCATGATGAGGTTGGTACTTCCGCTGTCTTTGTAGCTCATCGGGTTTCTTATGCACTCTCTGCTCTCTGGAGAGGTCTTGCCAGATGTGCTCTATGCAGCAGGATCAGGAGGCGACCGGCGCCAGTTGGGGCTGGAAGCGGACTTTCGCCTGGCCGATGAGGTAGAAACTGCCTGTGATGCAGATCAAGTCCTCTTTGCCGACGGCGCTGCGTGCCAGCAACAGGGCCTCGCCCAGCGTGTTGGCGGTCTGGCACATCTTGCCGCAGATCTCGGTGTAGGCGTCGGCCAACTCCTGGGGCGAGACCGCCTTGTTGGAGCTGCTCCGCGTGAAGATGACCTTGTCGGCCCCGTACTGGAGCTCGTTGAGCATGCCCGGGATGTCCTTGTCGCAGTTGCAGCCGAAGATCACAACCATGGAGTCGTAGGGGATGTTCTGGCCGATGGCATGGATCAGGGCGCGGATACTCGCGGCATTGTGTGCGCCGTCGATCATGATGCGCGGGTCCTCGCAGATCATCTCCATGCGTCCGGCCAGCCGGACGGTGCTCAACCCGGCGGCGGCCTTCTCCACGTCGATCTCGTAGCCGGCCGATCTGAGCTTGTCCAACAGAGCCAGGGCCAGGCCGCAATTGATGGCCTGATGCCGGCCATAGAGGGGCACTCGCAGGTGCTCGAACTTGCTCGTCGCGGTCGTGAGGCAGATCCGCGTGTGCGGGCCGTGCTCGCGCGACGTCTCGAACCGATAGGAGAAGTCGATGTCGGTGCCGGTGATGCTCAGGGGCGCTCTTGCCGCCAGGGCCTGGGCCTTGAGCACGTTCATCGCGATGGGCTCCTGCTGCACCGTGACGGCGGGGACACCCTTCTTGAACACACCGGCCTTCTCCATGGCGATGCGGTCCAACGTGTCGCCCAACTGCAGCTTGTGGTCGATACTCAGGCTCGTGATGCCCACCACCTTGGGCAGGATCACGTTGGTGCTGTCCAAACGGCCGCCCAGGCCCGTCTCGATCACGCCGATATCGATCCGGCGGTCCGCGAAGTAGGCAAACGCCAGTGCCGTCATGATCTCAAAGAAGGTCGGCGGGTCTTCCTTGGACAGTTTCTCGATCGGGGCATACAGACGATTCATCAGGCCGAGCATTTCAGCCTCGCTGATCATCTTGGAGTTCACGGTGATCCGCTCGTGCAGATGAACCAGGTGGGGGGAGGTATACAGACCCACCGTGTATCCGTTGGCTTCGAGCATCCGGGCCAGCATGGTGGCGGTCGAGCCCTTGCCCTTGGTCCCGGCGATGTGCACCGTGTTGATCTTGGTATGGGGATTGCCCAGGAGAGACAACAATCTCTCCATCCGTTCCAAGCTGAACGTGGTCACATTGTAGCGTACATGCTCTTCCTTCTCGTAGTCGGTTCTCTCGATGAGATAAGCCAACGCTTCCTGATATTTACCGAAAGCCCTCTTGGCTCTGACCGGGGCGACCTTGGAAGAGTCCTTTTTCGCCTGTTTCTTTCCCGTTGTCCTTATTGTCTTGGCCATGAACCCGCCATGTTAGCAAATCGTGTTCTCTCAGTCAACTGGTTACCTGCCGCCATGCGTGGGAATTCTGCGTCCCCTGACAGGCGGCTATTCCATAACCGCCCGGCAGCAATGGGTTTATGGAAAGCCCTATAATACTGCTCTTGTGATACTTTGCTGTCGGATTCATGCCCCTGATAACACTCTCAGTTCCCGTACGATCCATACGTAGGGTGATCCTGTTCGATGCCCTGCAATCCGAATGAGATATTTGCCGGTTCCTAAATAAATAGACGCGTCATAGGGCCTCTTTATTGCAGGAGCGGCTTCCCTCGGGACCGATGGCTCCTCACTGTCGGCCTGCGATGGCCCCGCCGGTGTGGTTTCCCCGCCTGGTTCAATTTCGTTGGTTGCCGGGAATGGGCCATTTCGGGCCAAGGAGGTCGATGGTGACTGGACATGGGAAAAACGGCTTGGTTCAACGCCGGGTAATACTCCTGATGCCGCCCAACCGGCGATTATGGGTCTCGCCACGGGTAGGGGGAAGCTGAGCCGAGCCAGGAAAACCTCGTCCTGGTGGATTGCCCGCCCTCAGCGCAGACGCCTGAGAATGAGCAGGCCGCCGAGCCCCAGAATGGCCAGGGTGGCGGGCTCCGGGATCATCGCGGCGGAAAAATGGACGGGATCCATGTTCTCACTGTTGAACTGGAGGCCTCGGATCGCTGTGTTGGCAGCGAGAGGTTGCCCGCCGGCATCCAACAGGTCGGTGATCGCGAATGCAATACCGCCGATAGGCTGACCTCCGCCCAGGATACCAACCCGGTCCAGGCCGGTATCACCCCAGGCAGACTTGGAGATCCTGATCGCCTGCCCCAAGGTCCCGTCGGCGAGGATCGCCCGCACTACTACGGGATCGTTCATACCGACCTCAAGCAGGAAGAAATCGGGATCCTCGCCATTGATGTCGCTGTAAGTGTTTAGCCCACCGATGTTTGTGACTCTCCACGCACCGGAGCCATTGCGGATGGCTGCCGTGTTCAGATTGAAGTCATCGGCGTAGCGTATATTGCTGAACGGGAAGGTTGAGCCGGCGCTTTTGCCAAGCGCCAGGAACTCGCTCGTGATCGTGAAATCTCCCACGGTGATGCTTTCGAGCATATACGGCGGTTTACCGTTCACTCCGGCGTTCACACCGGTAATGGGCACGATGGCTGCCGAGGACATGCCTACACCCAGCAGCACTATTAGCACCGCTGGAGAGATGAGGCGCATGAACATGCTCATTTTGTCTCCTCCTACTCTTTCCAGATGGCAGGCCTGCCCCCAACCCCTCTCTGGGTCCCCAGCGAGGCAATGATCAGGGTATAGAGACAGTTATATTACCCATTATACGCAGCTTCACTGTGTTGTCAAGAGGATTTGCTGTGCCGAAGCGAATTTGGTCTGTGAAGAAGGCGGATAACTATGAGGAGTCTCCCATCCTGCCAGTTGGGAACCTCGGCTCCTCTCCCCCCGCGATGGCGGAGCCTCTACCTCATAAGGAATACGCGGACTCCACAGAATCCCATCGTGTCTGTCCTGCCCGCCGAAAATGCCGAGGCCCGCACCTTTCGGGTGCGGGCCTCGCGATCTACGCATCTTGCTATGACTTTGACGTTATGGTTGGGTCAGTCGGATGTCGTCGAGATAGAGCAGACCGACGCCGGTGGGAGATGTCGCATTGCGGTCTCCCACGCCGATGTACAACCGCTTGATCCGACTGGTGTTCACTCCCGTGAAGCGACTCAGCGGGATCGGCCATTCGGTCCACTCGGTGATGTTGACGACCGCCGGGTCGTCGTGCGTGACGATGGCCGTCTTGTTGCTGCTGTCGGATAGCACCACATACAGTGTGTCCGGGTCGCAGCCTGGGTTGAAGCCGACGTTCGCAGTCGTCCATTGCCCGCTGATCGATCCCGTTGGCACGACATCGGAGAAGTCACCGAAGCAGGCGGCAGCCCCGCCGTTGTTGCCGGCCACGGCCATGCCGATATAGACGGAACTCGCCATGCCGATGATCTGCGGGTTGGCCCCGCCGTCGACGGTCTCGTTGGTCGGCTGCGCGGTCCAGGTCTTGCCGTCCTGGGAATAGGAGGCGGTGAATTGGCTTCCCTTTCGCTCGACCTTGACCCAGACGGGGAAGGTGACCGCGGCGGGGTTGCTGTGCACGGACACGGCGTTGGCCCCGGTGAGGGAACGGCTCTGGAAGGCCCGTTTGCCGTCGGGCGTCGGGAACATGAACGCATACGTGGAGGCCGGGTCCAGGGTCTCCCGGATCATCACGCCGGCCTTCGCCCAGGTGGTCGTGCTGTTGGTGATGGCGTTGACCTTCGCGGTGATTGAGCCGTCGCCGTTGAGCCGTTTGTACACGAAGCGGAAATTGTCCTCGGCGAACCAGACGTCGCCGCTGATCGTGCTGACCGTGTACCGGCCGGGCTCGGTCTCCGTGAACCGTGGCGGGTTGCCGTGGAACCACAGGCTCAGCGTATTGACGCCATGGAGCGTCCAGTCCTGTTGCGGCGAGAACTCCAGCTCGATCTCGCTGTAGAACGGCGAGTTGAGATTGTTGTAGTCGAGCGGCATCGACTGTTTGCCGCCGTGGACGATCGCGCCTTCGGCGAACGGGGCATCGAGATAGCCCACGATCGATCCGTTGGCTCCCGTGCCATAGCCGTCGGTCCAGGTCTGGTAAATACGGTTGCCTTCGTCGTCCGTATAGCGCTCCATATCATCCACAATGAGGAAATCCGGAACCGTGAATCTCCAGACGAGCCCCTTGTGGATGGTGACGCCGTCGGCCTCGACCTCGTCGATGCGCCAGAAATAGTCGCCGCCGCCGAATTCGACCAATCCATCGAGCGGATAGCTCCTGTCCGTCTGTGTTCCCATGTATTCGGGGGAATCCGTATCGGCCGTCTCGACGGCGTCTTTGTCCTGGCCGAAGTAGACATCATGCTGGACGGCCGTCTTGCCGGCAGACCAACTCAGAAAATCCGCAGTTCGTATGTCGACGTCGGAATTATGGGCCGGCTGTGGGTTTCTTGCCCGTGCCGGATCGCCTTGCATGGCCTCCTTGAGTTCTTCCTCGGTCAGAGCGGTCCGATAGACGCGGACTTCATCGATCATTCCGCTGAAGAGCCGTCCACCTTCCTGTGTGTTTCCGATCCGCACGGCTGCCGGGTCCGTCAGCCCGGGCAGGACGATTCCGCTGCCACCCGTGCCGGCCGGCTCGCCGTTGATGAAGTACAGGTGTCCGCCGGCCGCGACCATGGCGCAGACGTGCGTCCACTCGCCCGCTGCGACTGTGCCGCCGCTGACGGACCCTACATAGGCGTCGCCCGAGGTCGTGCTGAAGTGCAGCGTGCCGGCGCTCTGCAGATAGAGGCTATAGGATCGGACGGCGTTGCCCTTGGCGACAACCCCCTGGTACTCTGCGGTGAGATTGCGTGCGTTGATCCAGGCCATCACGGCCACTTCCTTGTCCACGCACAGGACGTTATTGTGCGGGATTTCCACGTAATCGGCTACTCCGTCGAGCTCCACACCGCCGGCGTCGTATCCCGCCACCCACTGGGGATTGCTCTGCAACGCCCCATGATTGCCGTAGCCGGAGGAGTCCAGGACGAACGTCCCGCTCTCTTCATCCAGCTTCCACCAGCCCACGAGGTTCGGGTCGGAAATCGGGATGTCGGGCACCGTTCGGAAACTCCAGATATGCCCCTCGGTTCTGATGTCTTTCGCATCGACCTCATCGATGCGCCAGTAATACGTGGTGTCGCCTTCGAGGATGCCGGGATCGAACGTGAGCTCGAACTGCTTGCCCTTGTACGTGTCGCCGGTCCCCGCTGCGACATCATCCTTGTTGGTTCCAAAGTAGACGTCATGTGAAATCGCCGTGCTTGCGGGCGACCAGGAAAGCTGTGCGTCGCAGGCCACGTTTTTGGCTCCATCGGTCGGACTCGGCGCATAAGCCTCGACCGGCGCGGCCGTGAAGCTCCAGACGTCGCCGGCATTGACGGTGACCCTGTCGGCTTCGATCTCATCGACGCGCCAGTAGTACGTGACGCCCGATTCCAGGCCGGAAAGGTGGTAGTAGAAGGTCAGGGGGCTTTGGGAAGCGACGAGATCGGCCTCCGTCAGGTCCGGGCTCGTTCCCAGGTAAACGCTGTGGAGCACGGCGCGGTCACCGGGTTCCCACCGGAGCAGCGGAGACATGACCCCGATGGCGCCGTTGACGGGGTCGGGGTTCTTGGCCTTCGGCCAGCTCGGCGGATTGCCCTGGAAGAGCGCCTTCACCTCGCCCGCTGTGAGCGCCACATCGTAGACGCGGGGTTCGTCGATCTTCCCGAGGAAGAAGTTGGATTCGCCGGTCTGGCCGATGGTCAGCACGGCAGTCCCGCCGGTCGGGACCGTCGCGCCATTGGCCACAGTGCCGGCCGGTTCGCCGTTGATGTAGTACACGTGCGCCCCATCAACGACCGCGACGACATGAACCCACTCGTTCAGAGGCACTTGCCCGGTGCTGTTTGAGCCGATGTATGCACCGCTCGGTCCCGTGCTGAAGTGCAGTGTCTGACTCTCATGCGTATAAAGGTTGTACAGGCGGGGGGCACCTCCCTTGGCCAATATGCCCTGCCATGCACCGCTAGGGCCGGGATGACGCTTGGTGTTGATCCATACGGACACGCTCGCCTTGCCCGTGGTTGGAATCAGATTGGCGTTGTGGGCGACTTCGACATAGTCATCGACGCCGTCGAAGTCAAGGGCGCCTCCGATCTTGCCGGTGGTCCATGTCGGACCGCCTACGAGTCGTCCGTTGTTGCTCTTGCCGGAGCTGTCCCTTGCGGTCGTGCCGGTCCCGTCGTCGAACGCCCAATATCCCAATTGTCCCGCCATCGCGTTGTGCGCCATACAAAGGGCCAGCACGACGGCCACGATCGGTGTCGTCATCTTCCACATGATCGTTCTCCTAAGATAAGAAGTTCAAGGTGCCATCTATCTGGATTATCGACCAGACACGCATGTCTTGTGTACCTTTCGCGGCCTCGGTCGAGGCCGTTTGCGTCCTTGAGAATGTTGCCTCGAGACGCCTCCACGCGCAATGAATCCGCCATCAAAGTCACAGTCCCGTAACCTCCCCGGCCCCAGCAGTGGTGGACTGGGTCAGGCAGATGTCGTCGATGTAGATGCGGCCTTTGCCGCCGGGCACGGGATTCTCGAACTGTCCGGGACCGATGCGCACATTCTGGATTTTCGTCAGATTCACATCGGCAAGACTGCTCAGAGGGATTCTCCACTCGATCCACTCGGCAACACGCGCTATGTTGGGGTCAGCAGAATTGAGATTTTACTACCCATCGTCCTCCTTCCAAAACGGCCTTCAGATGACACCCTCTGATGATAACTCGCACCGTAGCCGTTGTCAATTGCCGCCCCCGCAATTGGCACTTCAAACTTGTACTTCTCCGGAACCTCCCTATGGCGTCACCGTTTTGTGAACAGGTTGCCGGGGAGCTGCTTGATGAGGCCCTTGAGACGTAGCGACATGACCGCTGCGTTGGCGGCCCCAGCAGGCAGGTCCGTGTCCGCGATGATCTGGTCGATGTGCAGAGGCTCTTTGCCGAGTGCGTCGTAGGTGGTTTTTTCGTGGCCCTTAAGGTTGAACTTGGCCGTGTCGAACAGTGGCGCCTCGACCTTCTCGACCGCCTTCTTTGTCGTAAGTGCTGTATGGTCCTTGAGTTGCTCGCCGACGTAGCCGAGGGCCTCCATGATGTCCTCGACGGATTCGACCAGCCTGGCGCCCTGCTTGATGAGCTGGTGCGGGCCGTGGCTCAGGGGCGAATCGATCTTGCCCGGGATGGCCATGACCTCGCGGTTGCTCTCCAGGGCGGTCTGGGCGGTGATGAGGGCCCCCGAGCGAAGTCCCGCCTCGACGACGATAGTCCCGAGCGACAGGCCTGCAATGATCCGATTGCGGGGCGGGAAGTTCTCCGCAAGGGGCTCGGCCCGCAGCGGCAGCTCGGAAATGCAGGCCCCGGAAGTACTTATGAGCTCGAAGAGCTTGGTATTCTCCGGGGGGAAGATCCGCGACAAACCGCAGCCCTGGACCGCGATGGTCCGGCCCTGCGCGGCCAGCGCCCCGGTGTGGGCGGCGGTATCGATCCCGCTCGCCATGCCCGAAACAATCGTAAACCCCGCTGCTGCCAGTAGATGGGCGAATCGCGAGGCCTGCTCTTGGCCGTAAAGGCTGCACCGCCGGCAGCCCACAATCGCCACGCCGAGGGTGTCGTCGCGAGTGAGGGTTCCTTTGACATACAGCACCGGCGGCGGGTCGTAAATCTGCTTGAGCACAGCAGGGTAACGAGGGTCCTCGATATGCACGAGCCATACGCCGAGCCTGGCCGCCAGCTCCAGCTCCGCGCAAGCGTCGAATTTGTCGCGACTTGCGGCGATTCGCTCGGCGGTCTTGAACCCGACTCCCTCAACCTTGGTCAACCCGCTGACGGACGTCCCGAGGGCGGCATCGACTGATCCGAACCGCTTCAAGAGCCGCCCGAACGTCACGGGTCCGACCTCATCGGCCCGGATCAGCTTGAGCCATAGTCCGATGTCCTTCGAGTTTTCCGGGATTTGCGCCATGTTTCCCCTCGTTGCATATCCTCAAAACCACACCTCGACTATACTCGAAGGTGCGTCGTCGGTCAAACCGATTTCACGGCGTGACACCTTTCGTCGTATGACTGCTGCGGATTGTGTGTTTGCGTCCGGCGACACTCCGCCTTAGAATAGTCGCTCAGAGTTCGTGGTCGTAACGGTATTGAGGGTTCAAACAAGGAGAAATGGCATGCGTTCATTGAAGGTTATGGCCTTGGTTGCGATGATTGCGTTGGTCTTCTGCCTGGGAGCCCAGCCGGCGGCGAAACCGACGCCGATCAAGGTCCTGCTCATCACGGGCGACGACGTCTCCGCCCACCCGTGGCGGGAAATGTCCGAGACCACGCGGGAAATCCTCGTCAACTCGGGCAAATTCGACGTGAAGATCAGCGAGGACCCGCTGATCCTCGAATCGGCGACCGCCCTGAAGAACTACGACGCGATCGTGTTCACGATCTACTCAGCCAAACTCACCGAGCTGCCCGGCCAGGCCCAGGAGAACCTCTTGAACTACGTCAAAGAAGGCAAGGGCTTCTTCGTTCAGCACCTGGCGAGCGCGTCGTTCCCGAAGTGGGAGGAGTTCGGCAAGCTGTGTGGCCGCAAGTGGGTGATGGGCGCCTCCGGCCACGGCCCGCGGGCCGTCTTCCAAGCGAACATCGTCGACAAGCAGCATCCGATCACCGCCGGGCTGGCGGACTTCGAGGTCGATGACGAGCTCTACGCGAAGCTGCAGGGCGACGCCAAAATCCAGGTGCTCGTCACCGCCGACTCCGACTGGAGCAAGAAGACCGAGCCGCTGGTGTTCGTCCAGAATTACGGCAAGGGCCGGGTCGTCCACAACGCCTTCGGTCACGACCGCAAGGCCCTGATGACCCCGAACGTCCAGAAGATCATCGCCCGAGGCACGGAATGGGCCGCGACGGGAAAGGTGACGGAGTAGCCGGGCCGCCTGTTGCGACTCGCGGATTCCAGCCGCGGATCACGGTCCGGGGTGACATGATTACGGATTGCCTGACGGGTGGCAGCGCCAAGCGAAGGCGTGCTCGTAGTGACGCCGTAAGGCGTTATCTCTCTCGCAAGGAAGATATGCCCTTACGGGCACACTACGAGCCATGCCTTCGGCCTTGAGGCTGCCGCCCGCTGGATTCTCGCTGCGCGGCAGTGGGGTATGGAGTGATTGGCAGGGTGGAAGGATTCCTATGTTCGAGCGGTTCACCGAGCATGCGAGGCACGTGATGGAGCTGGCGATACGCGAGGCACAGCGGTTCGGCAATGAGTATGTCGGGACGGAGCATCTGCTGTGGGGGCTGGCCAAGGAGACTCGCGGCGTCGCGGCGACCGTGCTCGAACATTTCCACGTCGATCTGAAGCCCCTGCGGCGGGAGATGGAGGAGATGCTCAAGACCCGGCCGCACGTCGAAAGTGTCGAGAAGCTGCCTCAGTCCGACCATGCCAAGGAGGCCGTCCGGTATGCGGTCGAGGAGGCACGCGCGATGCACCACAACTATGTTGGCACCGAGCACATCCTGCTGGGCCTGATGCACAACAGCCAAGCGGTCGCGGCCCAAGTTCTGGCGGACTTCAATCTCGATCTCGACGCCGTGCGAGAGGAGGTTCGCCGCGTCGTTGCCTCGGGGACGGGTGCTCAGGAATAGAAGCCGTCTCACTCGGCAGGCGTCGTCATTTCAGACCGGCCACAGCATTTCTTGTACTTCCTTCCGCTGCCACAGGGGCAAGGGGCGTTGCGGGCGACCTTCGATCTGTGCTCGACGATGGGGATGGGCGGCTCGTGCTTTCCTTCCTTCTTCTGCTTCTGCGGGGCCAGAGCCCACATGGTCTCGATTGACTCGCTGATCTGCTGTTCCAGGAATGCCCGTTTGGTCTGCGGCTCCGTGGGGTCCAGGCCGGCTTCCAGGGTCTCCATCATGTACTGCTTGTTCGGCCCCCAGTTCTTGGGGTCGTTGCCCGCTGCGACCACCTGATCGGTCCAGCCATGGATCGTCTGGGCCAGACCATCCGCGCCTCGCACGAATTCTTCGAAATGGAGCCAGTACAGCAGTGCCTCGGTGATCGGAACGAGCGTTTCGAGCATCTTGCCCGTGGGGAGCAGCTTGCGAGGCATGATGTCCAGGAGGAGTTCCCGCATGGCGGCTTCGTCCCATTCTGCGGGCGCCAGTTCGAGCTCGACGAACGAGTTGTACAACAGGTGTTTCACGATGCGGTGGGCATTGCTCCGGAGTTCCTGCGGAAGTCCGAACGCCACAGGGGAGGCACAGAACGCCGCCGCCATGAGATCGGCGCGGAGCGAATCAGGGTCCTTTTCGACCTCTTCCTCGGCCTCCAGCTCATCCTCATCCTCGTAGTCGTCCGGCTCGTCCTCCCATTTCCAGACGGCCTCACATCGGGGAGTGAGCCATCCCTCGACCGGCTGTTCCCATAATTCCTCCGGTGGCGGATAGTCCAGTCGTTCCTGAAGGAGCTTCAGCGCATCTTCGTAGTCGCCCACCCAAAGCGATCCCTCGGCCTTTGCGGAGACCCGCCGGATCAGGTTCGCATACTCGATGCGTTTGAGGGCGGCAAGCGTCCAGGCGGCTTGCCCGCCGTCGGCGGGATCGGCCTGCCCGCGGTCTATTCGTTGGAGCTGCTCGGCGCACGCGTGAACGACTCGCCCGCGAAGGTCCTGGTCGTTGGTCTTGGCGGCGAGGACCGTAAACCCCCAGAGATAGACCCAGGCGCCCCGTGTGTCCGGCTCGGCGGCGATGGCGTCAAGCACGGCCGGAAGAATGACCGGGCCCATCGTGCCGGCCGCAGCCGACAGGACTTCCATGGAGAGATCGGTATCGTCCCGGCCGACCCTGACCAGTCTCTCGATCAGGAGCGATCCGATCTCGCGTCGCCGCTCGTCGTCGAGAGAGGGGGCGGACAGGGCGAGAATCGCCGGCACATAGAGATCGGCGATGCCATCTTCGTCCAAGGTGTCTTCGTACGCTCGATCGTGTAGTTCGAGAAGCTTGTGGGTCAATTCGCGATCTGCAATCACGGCATGGGCAAAGGCATGCAGCGCAGGCCACGGAATCTCCCTCTCCCGGCGACTCAGTTGGTCCCAGGGCAACGATGGGGTCGGTTCACTCGTCATCGGACTGATCCCTCCTTGTTCTCACTGGACACGCCATTCGAGGATGCCGGCGGAGCAGCCCGGTCGCAGTTGGGCCTCGATCCGCAGGGCCGCGGTCTTCATCTCGTCGAAGGCGACCTTGTTGAAGTTGTTCTTCTCCACGCCGTAGCCGGAGGGGTTCGAGACCTCCTTCCACGTGTCACCGGCCTTACGAAGCAGCTTCCAGGATTGCGGGACGCAGCAGCCCCCGCCCGTGGCCGTGTCGTCGAACCAGTAGACCTCGACCCCGCTGAGTGTCCGAGCTTCTTTGAAGTCGTACTGGACCCATTCGGCTGTCCCCTTGTGTGGCCACCATGTGAACCGCGCGATGTCCTGGTCGTTCGAGCGGGTGGGCGTATCGCCATTGCTCAGAGCGGCGGTGGTGTCGGCTTCCCAGCAGTGAGATGCGTTGGCCGGGATCTTCGCTTTGCCCCGGCGGGGCGGTTGCCACTCGTGGGCGTTCGGGCCGTCGCCGATCCACGGGAACGCGGAGATCCGCAGGCGGGCAGCGCCCATCGGGATCAGCGTGACGGTCTCGGCGGGCTCATCCGACACGACGGGGCTGGGCTGGACTTCGTCGATCAGATCCAGCGCATCCGGCTGCCAGTTCGGGATCTTGCGGGCCTGGGCCTTGATCTCGATGGGGGTCGCCTCGGCCGCGAACGGCTGATTGTCCGCGGGCCAGCCCTTCGTACGGACCTCGAATTGCCTGGCCAGTGGCTTGGCGGGGTCGATCACCAAGCCGTAGTTCCAGGCGGTGGTCGGATAGACCTCGTGGGCGGGCCATTCGTCCGTGCCGCCGTGGCGGACGTATTTCTCCCCGATCTTGAGCGAGTAGGTCAACGGGCCACGATCGACACAGACGCTGTTGCCGTTGCGAATCCAGTAGCGAAGCCGCAGCTCCATCGGGAACGTCAGTTCCACCGAGTCCCCATCCTTCCACGGGCGATCGACGACAATGAAGGTCCGAGGTTCCGTGTGCACCGGCGTATTCTTGCCGTTGATCCGCAACACCGGCTTCTCGCACCAGCCGGGCACGCGGAGATACAACGGGAACTTCACGGGCTTGTCCGCGCTGACGGCCAGCCGGATCGTGTCCTCGAAGGGGTACTGTGTCTTGGTCTGAATCGTGACCTGCTTGCCATCTCCGACTTTGGCTGTGCTTTCGGAAGCCGCATAGAAGACAGCGGCCAGGCCGTTGTCGGGCGTGGCCATCCACAGGTGCTCGGCGAAGTACGGCCAGCCGTGGGCCACGTTGTGCTGGCAACAGCGGTAGCTGTGCGGATTGTAGGAGAACATGTCGCCGCCGTTCTGGATGCCGGGGGCCTTGTTCCCACTGTCGAGCTGGCACTGGTTCGGGCTGACTAAGTAGTGCAGGGCCTTGAGGTCGGCCGTCAAGGCGGGCGGGAAGGTGTTGAACGCGACGTCCTCGCAGCGGTCCGCCCAGGTCAGGTCGCCTGTGATGGCCAGCAGCATCTCGCACGAGAGCATGAACTCGACCGAGGCGCAGGTCTCGATGCCTTGCCTGGGGCCATAGTAACCCCTGCGGCAGTTTTCGTCGCCGCCGAACATGCCGCCGGGGACCTGGCCGTACGTGCCCCAGACCATGGCGTAGTTCCGCTCGACCGCCTGGAGGAAGTAGGGGTCGCGCGACTGCTGGTAGTAGACCGCGGGAGCGCGGAAGCATTGGGCGATGTTCACGTTGTGCCAGCTTGCGACGGTCTCCGTCCAGTTGGCCATGTTGCGCTGGATCTTCTCGGCCAGTTGGAGCAGGAACTCCTGTCCCGTGCGGTTGTAGAGCCAGTAGACGCTGGCGAGATTGTCGCCGGCCCGCTGTTGCTGCCAGAAGGGGGGCAGGAGATTCGCATCCGAGAGGGTCAGCTCCCACTCGAAGTATTCCTGCATCAGTTCCAGCACCCGCGGATCGTTCGTGTACTCATAGTAGGTCTGCAACGCGTTGAGTGCGACCATGTTGGGCCACAGGTCGGGGGCCTTCTTGTTCTCGCCCGCGCCGGCCCTGTTGGCGACCGGTCCGAACCAGCCGTCGGATTGGCGGCTGCTCAGGATGCCTTCGATCCAGACCCTGGCCTCGTCGATGATCCGCTGGTCGCCGAGGACGTAGCCGGTGTCGCCGAAGCCCTTGAGCCAGTAGGGCATCTCCTCCCAGGGACTGTGCCCTTCGCCATTGGCGGCCAGCCAGGCGTTGTCATCCTTCTTGAGGAACTTGCTGATCTCGGTGAGATGCCCCGAGAATCCATCGGCCTGCAATTCGAGCTGCCGCCGCAGCCACCCTTCAGGCTTGATCGATCCGATGGGCAGCTTGACGAGCGGGCTTGGCGTCAGCGGCTTGGTGTTGCTGACGTAGAAATCGTTCGTCGCCGCAGTTGGCGGAACGGGTGTCACTCGGATGGTAGCGTGCAATGTGCTTGTGAATAGCAGGGCGATAGTCGTGATGACGAGGGTCCGTGATCCGTTCATTGTCGTCTCCTGTGCCAATATTCCACCATGAACATGACATACATATCAAGCCAAGGATAGCAGATTCTCCGGGGAAGGCAAACCGATGTGGCGGGAACCACCACGAAAAGCAGCCTTCCGCCGTTGCTGTTGTCCCGTCTCGTGGATTATGTTATCTTCTCCACCATATGAATTGCTCAAGAAGACACCGATTGATCGAGGCCGAATGGCCGACGTTCGGCGAATGTGGATCGCCGCCGTGGCCGAGCGTCGCCGACTTCGAGGGAAGAATCGATGCGGTCCGTGCCGCGATGGACGGACTCGGGCTGACGCACCTGGTTATTTATGGCGACCGCGAGCACTTCGCCAATATGGCCTGGCTCACCGGCTTCGACCCTCGGTTCGAGGAAGCGGTGCTTGTCATCAGCCTTCGGGGCGATCCGCTGCTGGTCGTGGGCAACGAGTGCGAGGGATACCTGCCGGTCAGTCCGCTCTTCACGGCGGGCAAACTGCGAAGCGAGCGGTATCAACCCTTCTCCCTGCTGAATCAGCCTCGAAGCAACAGCCGGCTCATCCGCGAGATCTTCGCGGGCGAGGGGATTGTCATGGGCAGCCGCGTCGGATGCGTCGGATGGAAGTACTTCGCCGATTCGGAGCACCCCGACTCTTCGCACGCTATCGACTTGCCTGCCTACCTTGTGGACACGCTGCGCGACTTGGCCGGTCGGGAGAACGTGACGAACGCCACGGCTATCCTGATGCATCCGGACACCGGCCTGCGGACCTTCTGCTCGGCCGCCGAGATCGCTTATTTCGAGCACACCAACATCCTGGCCTCTGAGGGCATGAGACGGATGCTCTTCGGCCTGCGCGAGGGGATGACCGATCATGAGTTAGCCCAATTGGCCGGCTACAACGGTACGCCTCTGGGCTGCCACATGACGCTCGCGACCGGCGATCTGCCGGGCCTGTCGGGACCCGTCGGCGCGACCATCCGCCGGGGGACGCCTCTGGCGACGAATATCTGCTACTGGGGCAGCAACATCTGTCGCGCAGGCTGGGTAGCCTCGTCAGCCCGCGACCTCCCGGTCGACGCGCGGGACTATGTTGAGAACTTCGCCGGTCCCTATTTCGAGGTGATGAGCGAGTGGTTCGACCTGCTGCGAATCGGCACGCCCGGCGGCGAGCTGGCCCGCCTGATAGCCGAGAAACTGCCGTTTGAGAAATTTGGCATTTTCCTGAACGCGGGACACTTGATTCACCTCGATGAATGGCTCAGCTCGCCGATCTACTCCGGCTCGGATGTGCCGATTCATTCCGGCATGGCGATGCAAGTGGACGTGATTCCTTCCTCGCGAATCTATGCCTCGACGCGGATGGAGGATGGTGTCGTGATCGCAGACGAGACCCTGCGCCGCCGGGTCCAGGAGCAATTCCCCGATTGCTTCGCCCGCTGTCGGAAACGCCGGGACTTCATGGCGAACGTGCTGGGTATCCCGTTGCCTGATGAAATCCTGCCCCTGTCCAACATCCCGGCCATTGTACCCCCGTTCTTTCTGAATCTAAGCACAATCCTGGCAATAGAGGCGTAGGTATCCGAAAGAAAGGATGGCTGCCACGATGGATAAGACCGCCGCATCGCTGTTCCCACCGAGTGAGATGATTCCCGAGAAGCACCGCATTGCGACCGCTGTCGAACAGCGTGAATACCTCTGCGACGGCGCGATCCGGACTTGGGCCGGGCCGCTGCAGGATGTGCTTTCCCCGATCTGTGAATCGGTCAACGGGTCGTGCCGGCAGAAGCGCATCGGCAGCTATCCTCTGCTGACGGCCGAGCAGGCCCTTGAGGCGCTCGACGCCGCCTGCAAAGCGTACGATCACGGGCGGGGCCGCTGGCCGACGATGTCCGTCGAGGAGCGGATCAGGCACGTCGAGGGGTTCGCCTACCGGATGAAGGAGCGGCGGGACGACGTGGTCAAGCTCCTGATGTGGGAGATCGGCAAGACGCTGCCCGACGCTGAGAAGGAGTTCGACAGGACCGTGGACTACATCCGCGACACAATCGGCGCCCTGAAGGACCTGGACCGTGTGTCGTCGCGATTCGTGATCGAGCAGGGGGTCATCGGGCAGATCCGCCGGGCGCCGCTGGGTGTCGTGCTGTGCATGGGACCGTTCAATTACCCGCTCAATGAGACCTTTACCACGCTGATCCCGGCGCTCATTATGGGCAATGCGGTGATCTTCAAGCCGCCGCGAATGGGCGTGCTGCTGCATCGGCCGCTGTTGGAGGCGTTCCGGGATTCGTTCCCCGCCGGCGTGGTGAATACAGTCTACGGCGACGGCCGAAAGGTGATCGGGCCGCTGATGGAATCCGGGCGGATCGACGTGCTGGCCTTCATCGGCTCCAGCCGGGTGGCGGATACTCTCAAGAAACAGCACCCCAAGCCGCACCGGCTCCGCTGCGTCCTCGGCCTGGAAGCCAAGAACGCGGGCATCGTCCTGAAGGACGCGGACCTCGACCTCGCGGTCAAGGAGTGCGTCCTGGGGTCGCTCTCCTACAATGGCCAGCGATGCACCGCCCTCAAGATCCTCTTCGTCCACGAGGAGATCATCGACAAGTTCCTGCCCAGGTTCGCGGAAGCGGCCGGCAAGCTCAAAGGTGGGATGCCCTGGGAGACGGGCGTCCAGATCACGCCGCTGCCGGAGCCCGACAAGACGAAGTACCTCAAGGACCTCATCGCCGACGCCCAGGCCAAAGGCGCGAAGGTGGTCGCCGGCGGCCAGGTGAGCGGCACCTTCATGTCGCCGGCGGTGGTCTACCCGGTCCGGCCGGGCATGAGGCTTTACGTCGAGGAGCAGTTCGGACCGGTGGTGCCCATCGCGACGTTCAAGGACATCGAACAGCCGATGAACTACGTGATTGACTCGAACTACGGCCAGCAGGTGAGCCTCTTCGGCAGCGACCCGACTGTCATCGCCGAGTTGGTCGATCCGCTGGTCAACCAGGTCTGCCGCGTGAACATCAACAGCCAGTGCCAGCGGGGTCCCGACACGTTCCCCTTCACAGGCCGCAAGGACTCCGCGGAAGGGACGCTCTCTGTCTCCGACGCCCTGCGAGTCTTCACAATCCGGACCCTGGTGGCCGCCAAAGAAACCGACCTCAACAAGCAGTTGATCAAATCCATCGTAACAGCCAGGTCTTCTCGCTTCCTTTCGACGGATTTCATCTTGTAGAGCACCCCTATCGCGTCATGTGAGCTTGCCGGCCAAGAAAGCAGATTGTGGCACCGAGAGTATTGACTATGCTCGACTCGCTCTGCTACAATCCTCTACGATCTCGAAAGAGAACCGAGTAATAGAGGGTGTCTTACGCGCGACGTGAAAGACGTGCGAGTGACACGTGTGATCGTTCCAGCGGGAGCCATCTGGATCTCTGTGGCAGGTGAGGTACACTGTTGCTGCGGGGCCGTGTGCGAAGTCCAATACACATGTCTTGAGACAGAGGAGGATGGTCATCATGCCCACAAGACGCCAGAGCACCGAGTCTTGTGTGCATCAGTCTGACTGTAGACGAACACGAGTATTCAACGTGGGGTGTAGCATGGCGAGAAAACGTGAGAACATATCAATGGATACAAAGCGGGAAGTTCTACATCAAGCTGGGTATAAGTGTGGCAATCCGGCCTGCCGGTCCATTCTGACCATAGACATTCACCATATGGTTCCAATTGCCGAAGGTGGCCCCGATACACCTGACAACCTTTTGGCCCTTTGTCCGAATTGCCATTCTCTTCATCACAAAGGCGTGATTCCCATCGAATCGATTAGAGCCTGGAAGATGCTCCTATTGGCGATGAACGAAGCCTATAATCGTGAGTCAATCGACCAACTAGCGGCGCTGGAGTCCGTCGGGCAAGTCTACGTATCGGGCGATGGCCTTCTTTCCTGTGCAGGTCTTGTGGCGGGCAAGTTGCTGACAGTGACGCCTTGGGGCATGGCTGTATCAGGGGGTACCCAGTTTCAGACGCAGGTACCATACTACCGCTTGACTCTCACAGATCGCGGGCGCGTCTTGTTGGCCGCATGGAAGGCTGGTGATCAGTTGGCAGCCGTCAACTCGTTCATGACTGTGTAAACGGGGGTTGCACGCCGGACTGGCCCCAACGCTGGCGCGAAAGGCGAAGACAGTATGGCTGAGGCCAAAGAGAATCGCGGATTCACGTGTTGTTTCCCGAGCATGTTAATTGTAGATACATACAATCCTGAATAGGAAGGGGAGGGTGGCATCGCTGGATTGCGTGAGAGCATATCGTCCGCGCGATGACGCGGGGCTGGGCTATTTGTACGCCAGGGCGACGGCGCCGAGGACGGCGATGGCGCCGCCGATCAGGGAGCGGAGGGTGGGGCGTTCGTGGTCCAAGAGCATCGTGAAGGGGATCACCACCAGCGGCGTCGTGGCTACGATGGATAGGACGATGCCGGTGGGGGCGACCGCCAAGGCCCATTGGAAGCAGGCGACGCCGATGGCCGGGCCGAACAGGGCATTGGCGAT
Source organism: Phycisphaerales bacterium UBA2218 (assembly GCA_002327785.1). GTDB lineage: Bacteria > Planctomycetota > Phycisphaerae > Sedimentisphaerales > Anaerobacaceae > PLanc-01. The sequence goes on along the minus strand of DCUI01000118.1, from coordinate 12,561 downwards.
GACCCAGGGCCAGGCGCGTCGCCAGGGGTGCTCCACGATTGCGGCCTCCTGCGTTGCGGCCGGGGGCTTGCGCCAGTGGTGGATGAGCAGGACGATGGCCGTCAGGAGCAGGCCGCCCAGGATTCGCTGGTAGGCGGCGGTGCCGCCGTCGATGTGCTGGCCTGCGTGCCGGGCGAGGTCGAATGCCTTTCGCGTGAGCACGGCCCCGCCGCCTTGTCCCGAGGCCGCGATGACGCCGAGTCCGATTCCGATGAACCGTGCGCGTGCGGGGACCGGGGTCCGGCGGTCCGGCGCCAGGGCTGCGAAGACACCGACCAGGATAGCTGAGCTCCAGAGGATTTGAGGGCCGGTCAGTCTGGTGCCCAGCCAGAGCCACTCCATGATCGCCCCCATCGGGGCGGCCACGCACAGGCATAGGAGCACCGCCAGCCTCGGGCCGATGCGATAGTAGGCCCCATAGAGGGCCAGATCGCCCACACCGAACCCGATCACCCCGCTGGCAAACAGCCACGGTAGTCCGACCCCCCTAAGCCCCTGACCCCACGTGTGGGCCCAGAGGGCCAGGCACGCGGTGGCCAGCACGAGCCGGCTGAGGTTCGCGGTGCCCGCGCCGAGCAGACGGGTGGTCCGGCCGGCGCTGACCGCCGACATCGCGAACAGAATCGACGTGACGATTGCCTGGATCATTCGTCAGTCGAAGTCCGTGGGCAGGGCGGGGTTGCGATGGTGCTCGAACATGCGGCTGAGTTGGAAGGGGAGCGTGCGTGAGATGGAAAGTTGCTGTGGAATTTCATTTTCGGCGAAGAACCCGACGCCGGTGGTCTCGTGGCTTTCCGTCGCGGCGCCGCCCGTGATCTCGCAGAGGAAGAACAGCTTGTAGATGTGGAAGGGCATGAAGGGCTCGTGCGGGTGCTTGCTGCGGTCCCAGACGGCGGCGAGCTTCGCCACACGGGCATCGAAGCCGGACTCCTCGAAGACCTCGCGGATCACCGCTTCGGACGGTGTCTGGCACGGGTCCGCCCAACCGCCCGGCAGGGTCCATCCGCCGTCGAGCTTCTCGCGGACGAGCAGGATCTTGCCGTCGCGGAAGGCCGCGCCGCGGACGTCCACCTTCGGCGTCTCGTAACCCTTCTCCCGCGGGAACAATTCGAGAAACGTTTTCGTATCGAGCTCGAAACCGGCGGACATCATCTCCGCGGCGATCCGGCGGACGTGCTCGTATCGTTCGATGCCATAGGGATCGTCGCAGTAAGTCAGGCCGTTCTGCGCCAACGCCGCGAGTTGCTTTGCCCACCTGAGCCAGTTCGGTTCCATATCGAAAGGTTCCCTTCGGAATCTACTATTTGCCATTTACGATCTACTATTTGGCGGGGCTCGCCCATGCTGCACGATACGCTCGTTACAGCGAACCCCGTCGCGGCCTTAATAGGGTGACAGATACCGGGCCGTAATGCAATGAGGATTGCCGGGAAAACGTAAGATTCGCATTTGACGGTCATGGGGAAGGCTACTATCGTTAACGGCTTTGCCGGGTGTTCAACAGTTTCTCTGGAAGGGCGGACCATGACAAAGCTTCTGTTGCTCGTTGGGTTGTCGGTGATGATGGTGTGTGGGGCCGGGTGCGTGGTGATCGACGTGGAGAAGGTGTGCCTGAGTAGCCCTGCGTCGTCCGAGATCCAGGGTGTCACGACTCGTGAGGTGGATGAAATTGTCTGCATGAGTGTTCATCCCGACGAATCGCTGCTTCGATAGGGTCGGTGAGCAAGCCCCCTGTTACGCCCTCACTTTTATCGCGTAGGCATCGTCTGCTCGAACGTGCCTTTGAGCCGTTCCGTGTTCGTGAAGACATTTACGGTTACGTTCATCTTGATATGGTCTTTCGCTTCGCGATACAGGCGGGCGTCGAGCGAGCCGACCTGCGTGTCATACAGGCTCTTGTGCTGGTAGCCGGCCGAGGCGTTGGCCGTCTGTTCGTGCACCGTGATCTTGCCTTGCATGACCAGTGGCGTTCCTTCCTGCTGCGGGTCCCAGTTGATGATGAGGGGCGGCAGCAGGCTGCCGCCTTTAGGCTCGGGCTTGCGTTCCAGGGAGACGCTTTCGATCCGTGTGATTGGTCCTGCTGTGTTGTTGCCCGCGAGATCGGCGATGCGCACAGGGAAGGTCGGCCTCGCTTCGGCGGGAGCGCCGGCGCCGCGCAGGATCGCCACGCCGGTGGGTTTGAGGCGGTATCCGAAGGGCCAGCGGGCCTCTCGCGAGCCGTCGAGCTTCAGTAGCAGCAAACCGCCCGAGCCGTTGATCCCTTCCGCGTGCATCTCGGGATCGGCGACGATGTACGTGTCGTCGGACCATTGTGCCGCCCCGGTCGGGCGGCGCATGGGCCCGGAGCTTCGGGCCGGCGTCTTGAAGGTCAAGTCCTCGAACCCACCGTCGGGGTGCAGCAGGAAGATGCCGCCGTTGATAGTGGAGGTGAAGGTGCGCTTCGGGCGGAGCTCAGCATCCCTGTCCTCCTTGGCAGGACGGATATAGGTATCTTCCTGCCGCTGCCAGACGCTTCCGGCGTCGACGAGCACCACGCGACCTGCGGCGTCGACGAAGACCTGGCTGAGCGTCCGCCAGTAGGTCTCGAACTCCTCGCCGCCGGGCTTGCGGTTGACGAGCAGGCCGTCCACGCCGGCCGGCGCACGCCTGGGATCCACGCGATACAACCCGCCTTGATTCCTCCAGATGCGAATAGGAGTCTGCCGGCCTGTGGAGTCTCCCACGCCTGTGTTCCCGAGTGTAATGGTGGGGAAGCCTGGACCCAGTGATGTCTCGGACATGGCGCCGTAAGAAGGCGTCGGGTCCCAGGTGCCTTCGATTTCAAGGTTGCCGATCTTTCGTTTCGGCAATTTTACCATATCGCCGCCGGTGATCTTGTACAGGTAGCTGGTGCCGATGATAAGGCCGTACTCGCGCGTGGCGGTCGCTGCGGTGTCCCTCAAAGACGAGCGTCGCGTTACCCTGCGCGTCGATTCGCCAGATCTTGCGGGTCTCAGCGAGCTGCGGCGGTACATCGAAAACGTAAAAGCATTGACGCTCCGGATCGGCCACAATGGCCTTGGGATTGGAGAATCTCGCAGTTCCGTAGGGCATGGGCTCCTGTCCGACGAGCCGGTACAGGTCCGGCTTCTCTCTCGCGACGAAGACCACGAGGTCCCGCTCGCCCGTGGGCGGAGTCAGCTCCTCCTTCGCCACAGCCGGCAAGACCCAGACGGACATCCACAGGGAGGCCGCCGTCGCGACGGCCAGGCAAACAAACCGGCATCTCATCGTATCGTCCCCGTCAACTCGAAACCCTGTTGGATCCGCCGCATCTATGCAGCGCCCGTCAGTATACCAGCGTGGTCCGCCTGCGAAAACGGATTTCGTTTCACGTCTGTTGCTTGCCGGCTTGTAGCCCGGTTTCGGCGTTGCCTTTCCATGGGCCCATCCCTACAATGTCGTTGCGGACTCATAAGTTGCTGTGTGATGTATGAAGATGGAGATCGTGACATGATTCGCAAGAGAACAATTGCGGCTGTCGGCATCGTCCTCGGCATCGTCTTTGGTTCAGCGGCAGCGGTGCGAGCCGACACTGTCAATCTGGTGGTGTTGAACAAGCCCCTTCATGCCGGGCGGATCAGCCCGACGCTCTACGGGGGCTTCGTCGAGCTGCTCGATGACTTGATTCCCGGAATGTGGGCCGAGATGCTGGGAGACCGCGGGTTCGAGGGCGTCGTCCCGACCTCCAATTGGGCCTATCATCTGGGAGCGCTGAATCTGTGCGACCGCGATTGGGACAAGAATGAGACGTGGAGCTACAGCACGGAAGACCCCTGGAACGGGGCGCAGTCCGCGAGATTGACCGCTGCGCGGGACCGGCCGGGACGATTGACCCAGAGCGGCCTGGCCGTGACGAAGGGAATGACCTATCTATTCTCCGGGCACTTCCGCAGCGATTCGGCCGGTCTGGAGGTTTCTACCCGACTCAAGGCGCTCCTTCCCGATGGGCAATGGATGGCCTTGGGCGCGGTTTCGTTCCCGCGGCCCGTGAGAGAGTGGACCCAGATCACCGGCAAGCTGATCTGCGCGGGGACCACCGACCGGGCGGTCATCGAGATTGAGACGACCGGCGAGGGCAGCCTGTGGATGGATCGGTTCTCGCTGACGCCCGCCGACAACATCGACGGGTGGCGCAGAGACGTCGTCGAAGCAGTCAGAGGGCTGCGTCCGCCCGTCCTCCGTTGGGGCGGCTCGGCGATCGATCCCGGACACTACAAGTGGAAGGCGCAGGTCGGAGACCGGGACAGGCGAACGCCATTTCTGAACAGGCCCTGGGGCCGGCGCGACGCGGGTGACGTCGGTGTTGAAGAGTTCGTGCGGCTCTGCCGGATCGTGGGCGCCGAACCGCTCGTTTGCATCAGCTTCGCCGACGGGCCGCAGAGCGCCGGCGAACTGGTGGAATACTGCAATGGGGCCGCCGGTACCACGTGGGGAAAGGTGCGGGTGCAGAATGGGCATCCCGAACCCTATGTGGTCAAGAACTGGCAGATCGGCAACGAGGTTGCCAGCGACAAAGTGACCGCCAAGATCGCCGATTTTTGCCAGGCGATCCACAAGGCCGACCCCAAGGCGGTGATCTTCACCTCGTTCCCGAGTCCCGGCCTGCTCGACCGGGTCGGCGGTTCCATCGGCTATCTGTGCCCGCACTACTACACGCCGGACCTCGAATGGGTCTCGTCCGAAATCCGGGGCCTGCGGGACCTCATCCGCAATTCCCCGCACCGGGACACCGTGCGGCTGGCTGTGACGGAATGGAACATCGACGCGGGCGACTGGGGCCTCGGCCGCGGCAAACTGCATACGCTCAACTGCGCCCTGTTCGAGGCTCGGTTCCTCAACCTCCTCCACCGCAACAGCGACATCGTGGGGATCGCCTGCCGGTCGAATCTGGTCAACAGCTTCTACGCCGGGACGATCCAGACCAACGCGGCGGGTCTCTACAAGGTTCCCGGCTACCACGTCATGAAGCTGTACCGCGATCACACGCAACCGGTGCCCCTGACCATTTCGGAAACCCCGAATGGGCTGGACGTCACCGCATGTGCCTCGGAAGATCACACGCGGCTGGTGGTCTTCGCCGTGAACACCCGCAGCGAGCCCATCGAGGTTCGGATCGATCTGAGTGGATTTGGGGCGGCGATGAAGATCGTCGCGGGCCAGTTCGTCGGCGACACCCAGGACCGCCGGCAAGTCGACGTCGCCAATGGTTGGGACCGCCCGGAAAGGGTCCGGACGATGCCGCTGCAATTCCACGGCGATACGGTCATATTGCCCGCGCTGTCCGTTGCTGCAATTGACATCATATGATCGACCCGGGAGCGCCGTGGGTACCGTTCGTCTCCATATTGGCGATTGCATCACAGGGAATGAAAGGATAGAATTCAGGCTTTACCTGCGACTGCGTGGCAATCGCGGGTGTGTTTGTGGGAGATTTGTTGTAGGGGTAGAGAATAGGAGGCCGCTTATGAACAGAGGCGCAAAGTCCTGGACACTGGCGTTTGTCATCGGTGCCATCGTTTGTTTCGCCCTGGTGGGCTGCAAGAAGCAGGAGGGCGGCACGGCGGCGCCCGACTCCGCCCCGGCGAAGGTGATCGAGCTTTCCTACAGTGTGTTCTTCCCGCCGGCGCACATTCAGGCCGTCACGGCCGAGACGTGGGCCAGGGAGGTCGAGAAACGGACCAATGGCCAAGTGAAGATCACGATGTATGGCGGCGGGACGCTGACCCCTGCCCAGCAGTGCTACGAGGGCGTGGTCAACGGGATCTCCGATATCGGCATGAGTTGCTTTGCCTATACTCAAGGGCGTTTCCCGCTCCTGGAGGGGCTGGATCTGCCGTTGGGGTATCCCAGCGGCGTGGTGGCGACGCGGGTGGCCACAGAACTGACTCTGAAGTACCAGCCCAAGGAAGTGGGCGATACCCATGTCCTCTACATTCATGCCCATGGGCCGGGATTGTTGGCCTCGAAGAAGCCGATCCGCGTGCTGGAGGATATGAAGGGTTTGAAAGTCCGATCAACGGGTCTGTCACAGAAGATTGTCACGGCCCTGGGCGGCACACCGGTGGCGATGTCGCAGGGCGACACGTACGAGGCCTTGTCCAAAAACGTGGTCGATGCGACGATGTGCCCCATCGAGACGCTCAAAGGCTGGAAGCAGGGCGAGGTCATCAGCTCGGTGACCGATGCCACGGCGGTCGGCTACACGACGGCGATGTTCGTCGTGATGAACAAGGCCAAGTGGGGCGCGCTGCCGGCCGGGGTCCAGAAGACCATCGCGGAGGTCAGTGCCGAGTGGGTGGCCAAGCACGGGCAGGCCTGGGACCAGGCCGATGCGGAAGGCCGCGAGTTCGTCAACAGCCTGCAGCCGGCGAGGGAGATGATCACGCTGTCCCCCGAGCAGCAGCAGCGGTGGAAGGACGCGGTCAAACCGGTGCTGGATGCCTATGTGACGACCACAAAGGAAAAAGGACTGCCCGGCGACCAGTTCCTCAAGGATGCGCAGGACCTGATCGCGAAATACTCCAGTTCGGCGGGCGAATAAGTGAACTCGCTCCTGATGCAGGCGACTCCCGTTGGGCGGTTCTACGACCGCTACGTGATGGTTCTGCGCCGCGCCGTCGGCGCCTTGGCGGTGGTTGCAGGGATGGCAGTGGCGGCGATGATTGTCGTGACGTGCGTTGACGTGGTAGGCCGGCGGTTCGGTCGCCCTCTCAAAGGCGCTTATGACATCGTCGAGATCCTCGGCGCCATCACCATCGCCGGCGGGCTGCCCTATACGACGGGCTGCAAAGGCCACGTTGCGATCGAGTTTTTCTTCCAACGTCTCTCTCGCCCCGGCCGGATCATCGTCGATACGTTCGTCCGGATGATCACGATCCCCATGTTCTCCTTTCTCACGTGGCGATTTGTCCACTACGGCTTCGAGCTCAAGGCCAGCGGGCAGGGGACTTCCACGATGGGCTGGCCGATTTTCTGGCTGCCCTGGTGGATGGCTCTGTGCTGCGGGGTGATGGTCCTGGTGATCCTCTACCATCTGATGCACCCCGGGAAGGAATTGACGAAGCCATGACGCCGGAACAGATTGGCATTGTCGGGTGCGTCGTGCTGGTCGTGCTGTTGTGCAGCAGCATGCCGGTGGCGTTCGCCATGGCGGCGGTGGGGTTTCTGGGGTTCGCCTGGGTCGTGAGTCCGCACGCGGCGGTGAGCGTACTGACGTTCGATCTATACAAGACCTTTGCGTCTTACAGCCTGACGGTGATCCCGCTGTTCGTGCTGATGGGGCAGGTCGCGTTTCACGGTGGCATCAGCCGGCGTCTGTTCGATGCGGCGTATCACTGGCTGGGCCCGCTGCGGGGCGGGTTGGCGATGGCGACCGTCGGAGCCTGCACCGCGTTCGGGGCGATCTGCGGCTCCGGCCCTGCGACGACCGCGACGATGGCTCTGGTCGCGCTGCCCGAGATGAAGCGGTACAAGTACAGCATGGAGCTGGGCTGCGGGGCCGTGGCGGCCGGCGGGAGCATCGGCATGATGATCCCGCCCAGCGTTGTGTTCATCGTCTATGCGATCATGACCGAGCAGTCGATCGGCAGGCTCTTCATCGCGGGCATCGTGCCGGGTGTGCTGACGGCTGTGCTGTTCTGCGCGGTGATCTATCTGCAATGCGTGCGGCGGCCTGAACTCGGGCCGGCGGCGCCCTCATCCACGTGGAAAGCGAAGGTCCTCTCACTGCGAGGGGCCTGGGAGACGATGGTGCTGTTCGTGGCCGTTATGGGCGGCATGTTCGGGGGAGTCTTCACGCCGACCGAGGCGGCAGCGATCGGGGCCGCCGGCACCATCGTCATCACGGCGATCAAACGCAGGCTCAGTTTCCAGATGCTCGTCCAGTCGCTTAAGGAGACACTGCGGACCTCGGTCATGGTGATGATTATCGTTGCGGGCGCGGTGGTCTTCGGGCACTTCCTGGCCGTAACGCGGATTCCCTTTGCGATGGCGAACTGGCTGGGCGGCCTGCCGCTGCCGGGCTGGGTCATCATGTTGCTGGTCACGTCTTTCTATCTGGTCGCGGGCTGCTTCGTGGACGCCCTGGCCCTGATCCTGCTGACGATCCCGATTTTTTACCCCGTCGTGACGAACCTGGGTTTTGATCCGATCTGGTTTGGCGTGATGATCGTGCTGGTGACGCAGATGGGCGTGGTCACGCCGCCGGTAGGCGTGTGCGTCTACGTCGTCAGCGGCATCGAGCGGGATGTGCCCCTGGAGACGATCTTTCGCGGGGCGCTGCCGTTCCTCCTGGCCCTGCTGGCCGTTGCGATCCTGCTGATCCTGTTCCCGGGTATCGCCCTGTTCCTGCCGAGCCTGGTGCATCCGTAGAGCTGCTCCACCTTCCTCGGGCGTACAACGCAACACGCCTTCAGCGGACGGACAGGACATCCTCGGGGCGTGGTTTCTTGTCGGGCATTGCCGGAGGCGGCCGCAATCACAATTGTGCTTTCGCTCTGGTGTTATGGGACCGGAGCCAACATGACGGCGTCGATGCCGGCGCAGTATCCCGTCGACTTGGGATTCCGGGCCACAGCTTCCAAACGGAGTGTATTGGCCTCGGAGTTCACATCCACCGTGCCCAGTTCGACCCACTTGGCGTCAATCGTGGGTGTGTAGGCGTCCAGAGATTGCCCAAGTGGCGCGCCGTTGAACACTATGCGAAGGATGCCATAATCCCAGGACGTGGCCAGCCGCACCCTCAGAGCGTATCTGCCCGGCTTGACAGAAGGCGGAAGCGCCAGGTCGATTGAATCTCCTTCTTGTCGCAGGCGAACGAAGAGTTGTCGGCCCCCGGAAAGCGGCGGAAACGATGCGATGTCAATCTCTTGCTCCGAGACAGTCACGCCGGTGCTCCTGGTCTTGACCTTGAGTTGCTCACCCTCCAGAGCGTCCTGGATATGGAAGGGGTCCGGCCAGTTGCCGATCCACAGCGCGGGATTTCTGCTGTTGCCATGCACGGAGTAGACGTCGTACGCGCTGGGATTGAACTTCCCGGGATACTCGTAGCGGTACTGCTGCTCCCACGGGTCCGTGGGAACCCCGGCGACCTGTCGCCCATCTGCCGTTGTGGATCGAAGGAGTCCGCGTCGCTTGGCAAGCTCGTCGAGACTGTCCGGGTACCGGCCCTTGTCCTCTCGGAACCGCTTTATGGCGGCGTCGAGTCCGGCGACCTCCCGTCTTGCCCGGCTGATTCTCTCCGCGAAGAGCTTCTCCTCCTCCGCAAGGTAGCGTTGCATCTGGCCGTAGAGGTCGTCCCAGGGAAACCTGCGCAGCGAGATGCCGTCCAGCCGGCAGCTCAGGCCGGGCTTGTCCGAATCGACCGCCCGGGCGAGCGGATTCGATCCGACGCATTCGAAGCGAAATGCGTAATCGCCGGGCGTCAAATCGTGGATTCCGACTTTGTTCTCGAACCAGGTGCCATAGAGGAAATTCTCCGGCCGGTTTTCCGTCCAGGCCAGGTACGGATCGTAGAAATCCATGGCGCGATCCAGAACGACCTCGCCGGCAGGGCCCTTGAGGGTCAATTTCCAGATGCCTCCCGTTCGGTAGAGGCACTGGAAGACCGAGATCGAATACTTACCCTGCTCATCGACGTGGCAGGGGACCTCGAACCACCCGCCGATATTCGTGTTGTCCACAAAGAGCCCGCGCTTGAGATTGCAGACGCGATTGCTGCCGCCCCGGGCAGTGACGCCGGGCGAAGTCCGGATCTCGGAGGCCATGTCCGAGGTTTCGAGGACGATCTCCGGGTTCACTCGTTCCTCGACGGGCGGGAAGCGGTCGAAGGGTTGCGCAACGGTCTTCTGATACCAGAACGCCACGGAGGAGCAGAAGTCCGGGCGGTACTTGAAATCGTAGAGCTTGCGCTCTCCGGTTTGGGGGTTCGTCACCTGGGCGTAGCTGCGCCGCTCGATATCCACCTTGAGCGATTTGTGAAAGGTGACCGGCGTCTGTGTGTGCCAGCGGTACGCGGTGAACCGGCAGTCTTCGCCGTTGGCCTCTTTGATCGTCACGCCCGTGTTGGCATTGCTGAACAGCCGCAGGTTCCAGGCATCGTTGAAGAAATCCTCACAGCCGGTGCCTACGATCGACGGTTCTTTCTCTCCGTCGATGTAGAATCGGTCGTCAGATTCGCCGAACCAACTGCCGTAGCTGCATTGAATCGAGAAGACCGTTCCCACGTAGTGTCCCTCGCCCCGCCCCTCGAAAATGACATAGGGCGAGAACGGCTTGGCCGGAAACTCCTGCCGGTACCGGGCATGAAAGTAGAGCATGTCGTTGGGTACTCGCGGCAGCTCCATCCAGTCGAACTGCCAGTNNGAAGGGCATCCGCCAGTAGCAGTTGTAGCCCCGCCCGTAGGAGCTGACCTTGACGGGGAGCGAGTCGACGTTCGCCTGCATGCCGTTGCCGGCGGCGAAGAAGTCGCCGATGGGCGTTTCGACGGACGGCGCCTCGGCGCCGTCCCAGTAGATTCGCAGCACCAGCGAGCGAGGATAGCGGCGATCTCTCGCGGCGATGGTGAACCACATGTGGCAAATCTCGCCTGGCCCATCCAGCGTGCACAAAGTGACGGTCTCGCCGGGCCCCACGTGGTAGGCGTCCTGGTTCGATTCCGGATCGAACAGTCCGCTCGATGCGCGGCGCGCAGTGCCTTCGATTGTGCGGGCGATTCTGGAGAGCGGGCCTGCATCGGCGGCTGACATGACGCTGAAGATCAGAACAAGCGGCGCATACGGGACGAACGTGTGCATGATGGTTGCTCCTTCAAGCTGGTTTGACGGTGCTATTCATTCGGTTCCCACAGTCGAGGCAGTGATCCCCTCGACCGGCGCTCGATCACCGGTTTGTCCGTGAGTTTCCGGGGCGTGCTGGAGACGTACCCAGGGAACCCCATCGCGATATCTCCCACCTCGATCATGAAAGCATCGGCGATCTTGCCGTGCAGCGTGGCTTCGTAGTGGTCCCCGACCTTGCGCATCAACAGGTGATACCACATCAGGTCCCGCCACGCCGGATCGTCGCTGTAGACGAACCATGTCTTCACCACTTGGATTTTTGCTTCGCTTTCGATTCTGGCCCGGAATATCGAGCGCCCTTGGAGCCGCTCGTGGCTGACTTCGCTGATGCGCGTCACCGGGCGGCCGTCGAAGACGTGAGCGACCCACATCATGAAATCCATGAACTGGATCTCGCTGAAGTTCGAGTGGCAGTAGTTGGGGATCATCTCGATGGTCATCGGCTGTCGGAGACGCTCCTGCAGGAGATTGACGTTGAACATCCGGTATCCGTCTTCATTCGTCGCGCCCAGATAGAAGACCGGCACGCTCACCTGGTCCTGGAAGAAGGCATGATGGAAGGATAGGTGCCACTCGATCCTGTCCGTTGCATAGATTCCCTCGTTGCCCATGATGACGGCGGAGGCCACGCGTGGGTCCATCGCCGCGGCGACCGTCGCACTGCGGCCTCGCTTGGAGTGGCCGCCGACGACCGCCTTAACGTTATCCAGTCCGAGGAACTGCCCCAATGCGTTCATCGCCTGGATGTACACAACGGCCAGTTGGCAGTTCATGTTGTAGTAGTCTTTTCCGGTCTGCTTCCTCAACGTGGTCAGAATACCGATGTCGCGTTCGATTTCGGAGCCGTCGGGATAGCGGCCCGGGTTGGACAGGACCATCGTGGGATAGCCGGTCCGGGCGGCGATCGGCTCGCCGTACTTGTCCACGTGGATGGGGAAGTAGTCCCCGTCCGGGCAGCCCACGATCACCACTTTTCCCTTCCGCTCGGGTGCCAGGTTCCGACGGTTGTCCTCGGGAGTGAAGATCACGCAGGGATGACCCCACTTCTTGCCCGCGAGTTCCTGACTGTAGAAGTGGGCGGTCACCTTGCGCAGCTTCTGCGAGGGGGCCGTGTCGCTCGACACGATCTCATCGCAGCGAACCTCGAATTCCAGCGGCACGGTGTCCTTTTGCACGAGGGGCCAGATCTCCCTCGGCTTGGGCACGCTGCGCGAGGCCTCGTCGAAATCGAAAGGCTTCGAGGGCGTCGTCTCCTGGGCGTGGAGGCATGTGGTCAGAACCAGAATTGCACAGACCGTTCCAGCGGTCACCACCAGATATGCTTTTCGTGTGTCCATCATGGCAAAGGAACCTCCTGATCGAGTGGAGACTACTGTGCGCTTTTTGAGGCTGGAAATCAAGCCGAGTTTTTGCCGTGGGATCATTTGGAAGCCGGCCGGGCTGGCTGACTCACCACGGACGCAGCCTGCGGGGGATTGAAAGTTAGCGGTTCCGTATTCAAAGATGTTTCTGTCGGGACCATCGCCGCCGACTCGATCGGGAGCCTCTTGGCTTCTATCGCTTCGTGTGCCAGGGCCGGGACCTGCGAGGTCACACTCAGCGGCGACGTCAGGCTCGGTGGTAGGATGAGCTTGACGAACA
>DCUI01000280.1 GCA_002327785.1 Phycisphaerales bacterium UBA2218 | reverse complement strand
ACCCACCTTCCGCGCCGAGCCGTCAAGCCGTCGACCCAACCGGAGAACTCTTTGAGCAAGATGCCCGTGCGATTCATGAACGTCCCCAGACCTCTCGAGGTCGCCAGCCAACGCAGCGTCCCGCGAAGACGAATCCGATCCAACCCCCGGATTGCCCCCACGATCTTGTCCCGGTACAATTCCATCAACTTCATAGTAGCATCCTTTCTCTTGTCCCGAATATCTACAGGGATGCTACGATACCCGCTCCGGGCCAAGGCCCTCTATCCCCTTTGGTTGCGGCCGAAGGCCGCGCTGGGCTTTCTGTGTGCTCTGTGGTGAGAAAAGAAATGCAAAAGGTGATCGATGATTCGCCCCGTGCAGCGGCTTTCGGCCGCTGCTTGTGACTTGTCACTCCTCACCTATCACTCGTCGCTGCGGCCTTTTAGTGCCTGGATTCTCTCTCTGGCCTCGGCGACGAGTTCCGCACGCTGTGGCGGGGCAATCTCGATGAACTGCTGATAGGATTTGACCGCGTCCTCGCTGCGGCCGCACTCCTCCTCCCTCAGGGCCTTGTTGTACCAGGCGGGTGCGTTTTGCGGGTCGATCCTCAGGGCCCTGGCATAGCAGCCGATGGCCTCCTCGCGCCGGCGCAACATCGTGAGGCTGTTGCCTTTCTTGTCCCAGGCCGCCCCGAGCCGCGGGTCGATGTTCAGAGCCTGGTCGAAGCAGACAATCGCCTCCTCGTGCCGATCCAGCGCAGCGAGGCCAACGCCCTTGTTGTACCAGGCCGCTTCGTCTTGCGGGTCGATCTCCAGGGCCTTGTCGCAGCAACTGATCGCCTCCTCGTGCCGACTCAGGGCGGTGAGGCTGTTGCCCTTGTTGGACCAAACCGGCGCGATTCGCGAGTCGATCTTCAGGGCTTCATCGCAGCAGGCTACCGCCTCCTCATGCCGGCCCACGGTGGCGAGGCTGACGCCCTTGGCGCACCAGGCGGCGACACAGTGCGTGTCGATCGCCAGGGCCCTGTCCCAGCAGACGATCGCCTCGTCACGGCGACCCAGGGCAGCGAGGTTGACACCCTTGGCGCACCAGGCGGTCTCGTCTCGCGGATCGATCTCGATGGCCTTGTCGAAGCATTCTACGGCCTCCTCGCGCCGACCCAGCGCCGCAAGACTGACGCCCTTGTTGAACCAGGCGGTCTCGTCCTGCGGATCGATCTCGATGGCCTTGTCGTAGCAGGCTCCGGCCTCCTCGCGCCGACCCAGTGCCGCAAGACTGGCGCCCTTGTTGGACCAGGCCGCCGGGTCTCGCGGGTTGATCTTCAGGGCCTTGTCGTAACAATCCACGGCCTCCTCGTGCCGGTCCAAAGCCGCGAGGTCGCAGCCTTTGGTATACCAGGTCGCCGCACCCCGCCAGTCGATGTCCGGGGTCGTCGTGCAACAACCTATGTTCGCGTTCACACAGGGGTTCATGTCGGCAGCCGGGTTGTGCCCCATAATGTTCACCGTGGCCTGGGTCCCATTCTCTTTGTGCTCGATGATCCTGTTTTTCGCTTCGCTGAAATCACGCGTGTATGGCTCTGGTTGCCAATCGTCGATTTCTCCTCCCTTGAAATCGTGCCGGCGGAGTGCGTTCTCAAGCGCTTCGGCCGGATTCACTGTTAGTCCAAGCCGGCGTCTGAACGATCTGTATCTCTCTCTTGCTTGTTGCCGGGCAGATTCAGCCGCGTCCTTGAGCCTCTCGAAACACACGTAAAACGGGGGCCTGCCTTTTGCCAGCGTCTCCATGACGGCCAGGTTGGCTTTCGCCCAGGCGCTGATAGAAAGGAAGTAAGAACTCTCAGCCCCGTAGAACTTCGAAGCGGCAGCAGGAACCGACCGGATCGCAGCGTGACGACGAACGGCCTCTTCAGCAGCCTGCCGGAAGCGGTCCGAGGCCCGGCACACTTCGCCAGCGGCAAGCGGGCTTTCCGTCATGGCATCCCAGTGTTCGCCAAGCGTGCTGTCGAGCAGACTACGCTCCCTGTCCAGGAAGGCGGCCACCCTCAACTCTTCGTCGTGATAGACCAAGCACCTCTTCCGTTCCTCGTTTGTCATTTTTGGCCTGGCGAACAGTTTCATGTGCTTACACTCCTGGCGGATCGAATTCCATGGGAATCTTGAGAGTCTTGGCAGGATCGCGGCCCATGGAGATGTTGCTCTCCACACGGGCAGGGTCCTGGGAATAGCTGATCGGTGTCCCTTCAACTGTGGCACTAACAATCAAAATTCGAGGAGCGTGCGTATCGTGTGTACTTCTGATGCCTGTGTCCAGATAAACTATAGCAAATGCTGCTCCTCATCCAAGGAGCAATCATGATGAACTGGTCCGGCCCCGAGAATGTGTGCCGGTGAGGGTCAGAGGGCATCCGTTAGACAGGTACATGGGGAAAGGATAGAAGCGTAGATGCGTTCAGGACACGCCCAATGCGGCGCCCGGCCGACGGCCGGAGGATGCTCCCAGCGTTCCAACGTGCCGGCTGTTTTTGTGGCCGGCGGGCTTGTTTGTTATGCTTTAGAGGGCCGCGCGGGTTCGGCCGTTGTCTGGTTGGCAACTTGTGAGGGGACTATCATGTCCGAAAAACGCGGCTTCACTCTGGTGGAGCTGATGATCGTCGTCTCGCTGCTGGGGATCCTGGCGGCTCTGGTGATCCCGCATTTCGGCTCCAATACGTCCGAGGCCAAGACCTCGGCGTTGAGCTCGAACCTCGCGACCATTCGCAAGCAGATCGAGTTGTACCGCCACCACCACGAGGAGCGGCTGCCCGCGAAGGTCGGGGAGGCCGACGGCGATTTCACCCGGCGGATGACCACGAAGACCGACGCGATGGGCGATCCCGGCAGCGAGTTCGGTCCCTATTTCCTCCGGATGCCCACCAATCCGTTCAACAACCTGGCGACCGTTCGGGTCGGGGACGCCGCCGCAGGGGCGAATACCCACGGCTGGCGATTCGACCCGTTGACGGGGCAATTCCAGGCGGACGACAACCTCGACGCCAACGGCGACGGGGTCGTCGATCACGCGACGTTTTGATCCATGTCGCTCGGCCTCAATCGCCGCCGCAGGCGATCCCCCTCTCACAGAAAGCCGCGAAGCCGCAAAGGGTGCGGCATACATGCCTTCGATCAAGCTCTTCTTCGTGCCCGTTTGCCGTTGTGCGAGGCTGTTCGGCGTCCTCGTTGCGCATTCCTGTTCGTCGGCGGCTCCCGCGGCCATGACTCGTATCTCACAGGAGATCTGCGTGGGTCTGCGCAGGAAGCAGGCCGGGGAGAGCCTATGCCTCCCCGGCCTGCGATTCATACGCCGCGGTTCTTCGCGCGGGCTTATGGCCGATGCTCGTGCCTACTCTGTTTCCAGGGCGATATTGTCGAGATAAATCAGCCCCGTACCGCCCGGCGAGGCGGCGGCCGACGTGCCGACGGCAATCGCCATCTTCGTGATCTTCTGGGCGTTCACGTCGAAGTCCGCCAGGGGGACCTTGAATTTCCGCCATGCGGGGACCTTCAGATCGGCCGGCTCCGCCAGAGCGACGGAGGCCGATTTCTGGCCATCCTCCAGCACCACGTACAGGACGTCGCCCGCTTCAACCGTGTTGGCGGCAACACCCCGCACCCAGAGGGTCAGCGAAGCGGCCCCACCGCGAGTGAAGTCCTGGCCCGGACTGAAGGTGCGCGTGATCGCCGAATACTTGGCCGTGACGACGTGGCCATTGATGTCCATGAACATACCTGAGTTGTCATAGTACATCGGCGCAGACTGATGGCCGCCGACCGCCAGGACCCGCTCCATCGCGGGCGTCGTGGCGTGGCCGACCGTCGAGCCGGTCCCGTTGCCGCCCAGGCCGTCGGACCATACGTCCCACACGTTCTCGCCCGTGGTCTCGCTGTAGGCATTGTAGCTGTCGAAGCTCTCGATCATCAGGGGGTCGTCGGCCGGCTCGGGCTTGCCGCCGTTGGCCATGATCTCGTCGATCTTCTCGGCGGTCATCGCCTTGGTATAGAGCCTCAGATCGTCCAGCGCGCCGCCGAAGCAACGGTCCGCCACGGCCGGATCAAAGCCAAGCACCAAGCCGGTGTCGAACAGAGCGGGATCATGCGCGATGGGATTGGAGACCCAGATGTCGCTGCCGTCGAGGTAGAGCGTGGCCTGGTCCGGCTCCACGACCAGCGCGACGAACGACCACTCGTTCATCGGGACGATGAGTCCGGAGTTGAAGCCCCAGGTCCCCGCGACGCGCCAGTGGTATCCGATCTGATTGCTCGCCATCATGTTCAGGCCGCAGACGGAGCCGCCGCGATGGAAGATGATCCCGGCCATGCCGTGCACCTTGGTCGGCATAATCCAGGCGGTCATCGTGGCGGAACTGAGAGTGCTCGCGGCCGGGGCGGACGTGGTGAAGTAGTCATCCACGCCGTCGAGGAGAGCCGCCCCGCCGGCAGGGCCCTCGACCCAACCCGGGGCCCCGTGGATCATGCCGTGCAGGTCATGACCCGACCAGTCCACGGCCGAGCCGGCGCCCGCCTCGTCCAACGTCCACCAGCCCAGGAGCGACTCATCCGACACGTCGATTTGCGGCACAGTCGTGAAGCTCCAGACCTCGCCCTTGAGCAGCTTGCCGGAGGCGAACTCATCGACCCGCCAGTAGTAAGTCGTGTTGGGCTCCAGCAGGCTGGGATCGTATGTCGCAGAGGCGGTCATGAAGCCCTCGGTAGCGTTGCCGACCTGCTCGGGGTCCGTGCCGAAATAGACCGTGTGGAAGAGCGTGTTCATACCCTTCTGCCAGGTGAGCTGCTGCTCCGTGCTGACGAATGTCACGTTGTCCGCCGGCACGGGGTCCCAGGCAATTGCCGGTCGGATGCGGAAGGACCAGACATCGCCCATCCACGGGCTGCCGGGCTGCGAGTCGCTGATCTCATCGACCCGCCAGTAGTAGGTTTCGCCGGGCGTCAGGCCCGTCTCGTAGGGCGGCGCGGCGCCGACGGCGAGAGAGGTGGTCGTCATCGTGATCGGCTCGACGCTGCCGGCGCTCACGTCGTCGAAACTGTTGCTGAAGTAGAGCTTGCGCGAGGTCGCCAGATCGCCGGCCCGCCACGTCAGCTCGGCCGTTGTCTTCTCGAGGATCGCGCCATCGGCGGGCGCGGGCAGCCCCGCCTTGAGAAAGAGCGGGTCGGTCCCATGATAGAGTCCCGTGATCTGCTCGGCGGACAACACGCGGTCGTAGATGCGGACGTCGTCGATCTGCCCGTAAAAGTAGGAATAGCCATCCTTGCGGCCGCCGATGCGGACCGGCTCGTTGTTCAAGATGCCAAAGTTAGTGGTCTGGGCGGCGCCGCCGGCGGATACCCCGTCGATGTAGAACTCGACCCGGCCGCCTTTCTGGAGCGTCACTGCGACATGGCGCCACTGTCCCGCGGTGAGCGGCGTGGTGGACACATACGTGGAGAGTTCCTGGCCCTGCGAAGTCTGATGGAGCAACTGGAGTATTCCCGTCCCCGATTCGACGCGGAACTCGTAGTTGCCGGGGTAGTTCACCGCCGCCGTGCCGCTGGGCGACTTGCAGACGATGAAGTAGTACGTGCTGAAACCGCTGAGGTTCACCCACGCGGTAATGCTCAGCATGCTGTCCATGTCGAGCGCCGGGCCCTCAGGGACTTCCACCATGCCGTCCGAGCCGTCGAAGCTCAGGGCGCCCGAGCCGACCTTGCCCGCCACCCACGTGGGGTCGCCGAGCAGTTTGCCGTCGAAGTTGTTCCCGGAACTGTCTTTGGCCGTGGTGCCGCTGCCGTCGTCAAATCGCCAGTGCCCCACCGGCCCGGCCCCGGCGGAACCGACGCACCAACCAAACAGAGCCAGACAACAGATGCACAATACACTTTTCCGATTCATCATGAGATCCTCCAGTCTGCAAGGGTGTGGTTGATCAGAGACGATCTGCTACTCAAAGCGTCTGGACTGCCTGAACGTGCGCTAACCTCCTTCCTCCTCTTCCCGCCGGGCACAAGGTCGGACGACGACCCAATCAACGCGCCGTCGGGAGACCGTTTTGCACATGCGATCTCTGCCACTGCGGCAGACGCGTAGACAACCTGCTCTCACTATGGTCATTATATCTGCATTTTCGTCCCGATCCGCCAGAGGAAATACCATTGTTTTGCGACATTCCCCGGCTGCACCACACGCTTATGCAACGTGGCCCATCCAGACTCCCGGCGCTTTCGTCAATTACATAATTGTAGCCACATCTACCACATAATACATTTGTGTAAGCAGAGCAATACGGGACCGGGACAGATTGATTCATCCATAAGTCTTTTGATTCGCGTCTTTTACGATTGTTCCGACTTCGTCGCATTGCTTGTGGCGCGGCGTTTGCAATGTCCTGTATAGCCCGGTTCGGGGGCTATAGACCGAATTCGGGCAAGCATGTTCGTGAATGCGCCGGCCTCGCGACGCAGGTTCGACAGATTGTGTTGGAAAGGGTAGAAACGTGAGAGGTAGACGACTGTACGCGATGTTCATCATTCCCGCCGTCTTGGCAATGTCTGTTCCGACGTGTGCGGCCGAGGCTGCCTCGTCACCCGTCGATGCGCTCAGGACCGAACTCCAGACGAATATCAACGTTGTCTGGACGCTGATCGCGGCGTTCCTCGTGTTCTTCATGCAGGCCGGATTCGCCATGGTCGAGACCGGATTCACCCGGGCCAAGAACTCCGTGAACATCCTGATGAAAAACCTGTTCGACTTTTCCATCGGAAGTCTGGCGTTCTTCTTCGTCGGCTTCGGGCTGATGTTCGGACAAAGCAACGGCCTGTTCGGCACCTCGATGTTCTGGCTCAGCGGCGTCGAGCCGGGCAGCGGGGATTGGAACTGGACGTTTTTGATCTTTCAGACCGTCTTTGCAGCCACCGCGGCCACGATCGTATCGGGCGCCATGGCGGAGCGGACGAAGTTTACATCATACCTGATCTACAGCTTCTTCATCTCGCTGGTGATCTACCCGATCTTTGGGTCCTGGGTCTGGAACAGCCTCGCTGGTCAGGGCGGCAACGGCTGGCTGGAGAAGCTCGGCTTCCACGATTTCGCCGGCTCGACGGTCGTGCACTCGATCGGCGGATGGCTGGCCCTCGCGGGCGCGATTATCCTGGGCCCCCGCCTGGGCAAATACGGACCGGACAAGAAACCGCGTGCGATTCCTGGGCACAACATCCCGCTGGCGACGCTGGGCGTGCTCATCCTGTGGTTCGGCTGGTTCGGCTTCAACCCCGGCAGCACGACCTCGGGCGTGGGTCTGGCCGGCTACATCGCCGTGACCACCAACCTCGCCGCAGCGGCCGGGGCCATTACGGCCCTGAGCACGTCGTGGATCTTGCTCAAGAAACCGGATGTCTCCATGGCCCTCAACGGGGTTTTGGCGGGACTGGTTGCCATTACCTGCCCCTGCGATGGGGTCTCGCCGATCGCGGCGGTGATCATCGGCGCGATTGCCGGCATGCTCGTGGTTCTCAGCGTGCTGTTCATTGATTATGTACTCAAGATTGATGACCCGGTCGGCGCCGTGAGTGTCCATTGCGTCTGTGGTGTGTGGGGCACGATCTCGTGGGGTCTGTTCAGCATGAGCAGCGGCCTGTTCTACGGCCACGGATTCAGGCAAGTGGGTGTGCAGCTCCTCGGGGCCGGCACGGCGGCCGTGTGGGCCTTCGGGGTCGGACTGGTCCTATTCTTCGTACTCAGCAAGACCGTCGGGTTGCGGGTCACCGATGACGAGCAGCTCAAGGGCCTGGATATCGGCGAGCACGGGAACG
>DCUI01000236.1 GCA_002327785.1 Phycisphaerales bacterium UBA2218 | reverse complement strand
AATCGATCGGCAGGCGCAGTCCCCGGGGCGCCGCCGGCGCCAGCAGGTGCAGGACTCCGTGCAGGATGGACATGTCTTTGTTCGGCGGGATCACATAGACGCAGTCCGGCCGGACCGGGGTGCGATCCTTGACCTGCATCACTTTCATCCCGGTGGTGCGCTGGAGCAGTTCGGGCATGATTCCCTTGTGCGTCGGGTCCAGGTGCTGGACGATGACAAAGGCCATGCCGCTGCCCGCCGGCACGTGCCCGAGGAACTGCTCCAAGGCATCGAGTCCCCCGGCCGAGGCGCCGATGCCGACGATGGGGAACGATACGCCCGCCTGCGAGAACGGTGTCTCTGCGGAAGCAGTGTTGGCAGGCTTTCTCCGCCGACGTTTCGATGCAGGTTTCCTTTTCATGATCCTGTTCCCTGCGCTCATTTTGATTATGCTGTCTCTGGCTCCAGCCCAGTGGCTCTGCGACACCGGCTCAATCAGCGTTTGCTCGTGAATCCTGGCCAGATCCAACGTTGGCGAGCCACGAACATCCCGGCATTATCTGGCTTCTGCTCCCATCTGTCTATGGGGTAAAACCCGACCCGCCTGAGAACACCGCCGGGTAGGGTTTTGCCCCATGGAGAACCGCCCTCCAATAGCGTAACGTATACCCAATGGAAGACCCGGAAATCGACCGGCAGGCCGAGGCCGCACAAAGGTGTGGGAAACAAATGACCATCCCACTTGGTTTTGCGGCAAGCAGGCGATTGTGAACTGAGATGCACGCTATGTCCGTGGGGCGAACCGAAGTGGTGGGTGGGTTTCGGAAGACGCTGATACGCGTGGTTGGCGGATTGGGGGAGATGGTCTGGGCACAGTGGGATGAGCTACGCCATGCGGCGGCGGTGATTGGGACGGTGCTCTACGTCTCTGTTCGGCCGTCGTATTGGGTGCGCACGGAGCGAGGAGAGTTTGTGATGCAGGTCGTGGCCATCGGGGTTGAGTCGGTCGGACTCGTCTGCGGGATGGCGGTCTTCGTCGGGATCACGGTGGTGGTGCAACTGACGTTCTGGGTCGAGCAGGCAGGACAGTCACAACTGCTCGGGCCGCTGCTGGTGGCTGTCGTGGCCCGCGAACTGAGCCCGGTGCTGGTAAGCATCGTGGTGATCGTTCGCAGCGGCAGTGTGATGGCGACGGAGTTGGGAATCATGAGGACCGACGGGCGAGCTCACACGCTCGAGGCGCAGGGAATCTCGCCGTTCCTCCATCTCGTCGTGCCCCGCGTACTGGCCGCGGCCGTATCCACGTTTTGCCTGACGGTCGTCTTTCATTCTGGCTGCCTTCGCGAGCGGATACCTGTTCGGAGCTATGGTGGGCAAAGGCAGCCGCGATCTACTGTTGCTTGTGGATACCGTGTCGCGCGCGGTTCGTCCCCGAGACGTGCTCGCCATCCTCAGCAAGAGCATTTTGCCCGCCCTGTTTGCCGGCGCTTCCTGCTGCATCGGCGGGCTGGGCGTCGGCGAGTCGCTGGCCGAGGTTCCGCAGGCTGCGCAGCGTGCGCTCGTGCGTTCCATTGTCGGATTGTTTGTGATTTCCACCGTCGTGTCATTCTTGACGTATCTATGATGATGAAACAGCGCTTCAAATTCCGCCACGTGAACGAGATCACCGGCATATTCGTCACCGGATGAAAGCCATCGCTTTCAGGCCGCGCTGCTGAAGGGGACGATCGCCTGCGAGCAGGACGACCCGGCGCGCGCCAGGACCGCGCTGGCCGAAGCGGACCAGCATCACGTCGCCAATGCCCCATTGCTGGCGGCCAGGGAGCGGCTCGCCGGGAACATCTTCCTGCTGGAGAGGAATCCGGCCGAGGCCGCAGCGGCGTTTGATCGTGCGGCGGCCTTGTTCCAGGAAGCGAAACATTATCGCGACATGGCGCTCACTTTGCGGCGTGCCGGCGAAGCGTATCGGGAGGCAGGCGACACGCAACGCGCCGAGGACCAGCTGTCTCGCGCCCAGCGCAGCCTGGCCGCCCAAGGGGAGAAAGCGGAATGAACTCAGCGCCAGCCTGCCCTCCTCGCCGTGGATGATAACGCAGCCAGCCGCCAGGTGCTGAACCTCCGTCTCGCACGTCAGGGCCACGGCGTCACGCCCTGTCGATTTCTCCTGGCGACCAAGTCCCCCGTCCGGGGAGCCCATCCAATCAATCCCAGTAGGGTAACACCCCATAGGAAAGAGTCGGCCCACCGCGTAACATGCCTTCCATGATGAATCCAAGGTTACCAAAGTGAAGGTGAAGTCACGAACATGTGTTCCTGTAAAGTCCTATTTGACAAATGTTTATGGATTTCGTGAAAGGCACATCAACAGTTTAACATGGAGGCACCCAAAATGTTGGCTGCAATAGAATGGGAAAATCTCATTGTTGATCCGGTCCGAGAGATGTTGACCAAAATAATGGCATATCTTCCTGTCCTGCTGGGAGCCCTGGTCATTCTCATTGTCGGCTGGCTCGTGGCCAAGGCCATCCGGCGGATCGTGGACTGGCTGCTTAAGACCGTACGCTTTGATATGATGGCGGATAGGGCGGGGATATCCGAAGTTCTAAGAAAAGGCAATTTAAGAACGACCGCCCGGGAAGTCGTCAGCGGCCTGGTGTATTGGCTGATTATGATTATGGTCCTGGTGATGGTTGTCAATGCCCTGGGCCTGCCCAAGGCGTCGGACATTCTAGCAAGCTTATTCGCTTATATCCCCAAGGTCATTGGGGCCTTGTTCGTGCTGGTAGTGGCAATGTTTCTGGCCAACTTTGTCTCCGGAATCGTTCGCACGGCCGCCGGCAACACCCAATTACCGAAACCGGCCATACTTGCCGGGATAACCCGATGGGCGATTATCATTTTCGCCGTCGCGATTTCGCTGGGAGAGCTTGGGATTGGAACGCTTCTGGTAACAACCACATTCAATATCATTCTTGGCGCGACTTGCCTTGCATTGGCGTTGGCCTTTGGATTGGGCGGTAAGGATGCCGCGGCAAAGTACATCGGGGAGTTGCAGAAGAACCGCTCTCAGAAACAAAGTTGATGAGCAGCCTGGCCGCCCAAGGGGAGAAAGCGGAATGAACTCAGCGCCAGCCGCCATGCGCTGCACCTCCGTCTCGCGCGGCAGGGCCACGACAGCGCAGCCTTTCGAGCTTTCCCGGCGCCCCGGTCCCTTTCGGGAGAGCGCGTCCAACAATCCCGCGCAGGTAGGGTTACACCCCACAGACACGGAACGACCCGCAACGTAGTATGCTTGAGTGATCGCCTGTTCTGTCCACGAACATACGGAACCAGGCAGAACATAGGCGGGGAAAGAGAAGGAATAGGAACATGAACTGGCGCACGTATTTCCTGTCAAGTGTGAGTGTCTTGGCCGTGGTGTGTCTCTCCTGCTGCGGGCCCGAAACCGGGACCCTCGACCCGGAGGCTCCCAAGACAGAGATCGAAGCCAGGTTGCCCGAATCGAATCCGGGCCGGGGGCCATCCGTTGACAAGACGCAATATGAAAAGGAACTGATTATGCTGGATGGTCTCGCCGCTTCATTTCTGTGACGGACAGATGCCCAACGGCGGTTGGCCGCAGGCACACCAACCGGCAGTGAGTTCGGCGCACGTTGAAAGGAGAAGACGGCGATCGTGGCACTGGCGCGGAAGCTGCCGGCGATTGCCTATCGGTTGTTGCGGGATGACACGGTCTATCACTCATCGTTGGTGTGTCGCCCCGCGGCGTAGGATCGCGTTTTTCCCCTTCCGCCCGTGGGCCCTGTCGGGCCAGCGGGTGAGGCGAAAGGGAAAAAACGCTTTGGGATACTTCGTAGGTGTCCGGCCTCGGTCGGACGGAACCAACAGTGGAATCCAGAGTCCGGGGACGACGGTCTTCATGAGGTGTGTGAATCACGAACATTCGGGCAGCCCGCATATTTGGCCTTGGCTTTGATTGAGCCACGAAAAGGAGAATGGGCGTCCGGAGCGAACAGGACCAGCTTAGTGTGCGGCGTGCAGCGTCAGCGCGAATGGGAGGTTGGTTCGCTTTGGGGATTCACGCACCGAAGACTTGACAGGACTCACTTCATGGGAGACCACACATGCAGACGGAACAGTCAGGGATGGTTGAGAAGGTACGAGATGCGGTGGTTGCCGCGATCGAGGTGACGGGCGACATCGTCCAGGCGACGGTGACTGCCATTGCCGAAACGCTCGCGACAACGATCAACGGTACCGGCAAAGTGGGCACGTCCGTAACCGATGCCATCGCCGACGTTGCGAGCGGCGCTATCCGCGGCGCCGTGCAGGTCGGGGCCGACCTGGGGCATGCCGCCAAAGGGACCATGGTCGGGGTACTACGCGGCACCAAGGCGGGAGGGACGGAGGTTCTGGATACGATCAGGCACACCGCCCATGTCACGATCCAGGACACGGCCGAGGTCGGCGGCGACCTTGGAGCCGCTGCCACGGGTCTTGTCGAAGGGGCAATCGAAGGCGCCACAGAATTGGGAGTCAGTGCCGAGGACGCCGCGTCGGCGGCTGCCGATGGAGCGTTGGAAGCGGCCGGCAAAGTGGGTTCGACGGCTGTAGAGACGGTTCGCAAAGCGGTGACCAGTCCCCCCCATGGCGCCAAGGTCGTTCTGAAAGAACCCCAAATGGCCGTGTCCGAGAACAAGTAGGCGGGTGGATAGCTGCTGCCTGGTGCGATCGCATCAGTCGGGAGTGAATCCGAATAGATTGATGGGAGGATCATATGTTGTGGACGATTGCTGTAATCCTGACGATTCTGTGGCTGTTGGGACTGGTGAGCAGTTACACGATGGGAGGATTCGTTCACCTCCTGTTGGTGGTCGCCGTTGTCGTGGTGCTGGTCAGGATCATTCAGGGACGGCGGCTGGTGTAACACGCCGTCAGTCTGTCGTATTGAGGAAAGGAAACTGGAGGTTCTATGAGATCGAAAATGCTCGTTGCCATCATTCTGATCGGGCTCGGCATCGTGGTGCTCGCGTACTCGGGCATCCGTTACAAGACCAGAGGAGAGCCTGTCGATATCGGCCCGCTGCACGTGGAAACCACAAAGAGCCACTTCATTCCCCCGGTCGTCGGAGCGGTCGCACTGGTCGGCGGCGTCGTGTTGCTCGTACTGGACACCCGGAAGGCATGATGAGAAAGGCCACAAAGAAGACAGGCCATGAGTTGGCATTGGATCAAAGGACGTATGCCGCTGAGGAGTGAAGTGACGGCGTCGAATCACAACCAATCCACAATGACCCAGGTTCAGATGGAGGTGCAATATGAAATCAGAACAGATTCACAAGTATGTCTTGGTAGCTGTAGCTGCCCTTCTGGCAGTTGCGGTTTTCATCGGCGGATGCCATGGTGTCAACTGGTAGAGCGTTGTCCGTCGTTCTTGAGAACATCGAAAGGAGTCTATTATGGGATTCTTACTACTGATTGTGTTGATCGTGCTGCTCTTGGGTGGCCTGCCCAGATGGAACTACAGCCGCAATTGGGGTTACGCCCCCAGCGGTCTCCTGGGGCTGGTACTGGTGATTGTGCTCGTGCTCCTGCTCGCGGGGTACATCCCCCGCGGCTTCTGAGCCGCCGGTCCCTGACTCGACCACAATTCTTTTTAGATTCATTGGGGTATATTTATGGTACGCATGCTTCTCGCACTCGCTCTGATCGTGGCCGTTATCGCCGGCCTTGGCTTCTACACGGGGTGGTTCCATTTCTCGTCGGGCAACGACGACAACAGCGCCCACCTCACTGTGTCGGTAGATAAGGACCAAATTCAAAAGGACAAGGACAAAGCGGTGGACGCGGTGCAGGACTTGGGACAACAAGCAGAGGACAAGGTCGAAACGACGACCCAGAAAGCTCAGGAGTAGGCCGCCTCGCCCGTGCTCCTTTTGCAGTACGATCCGCTCCCCAGCAATCTCATGGGAGAAAGACGAGTTCATTGGAATTCCTCCGTCGATCACACCCAGGAACCCACTGTCGGTTTGACGTGCTGACTGTGGAAACCTTGGCGAAGAGGAGATCCTTCCGGCGGCCGGGTCCGTTCTCGGAGAGTACATCCGAGAATCGCAGGTAGGGTTACACCCCATAAGTCAAGAGCAGGCTATGCTGTAATAATGGCAATCGCAACAATGCAGCAACAACAACGAAGAGAAGAAGGTGCGGCGCGTGCGAAGAACAGGGGTGTCGCCAAGGGAATGATTCCATTGTTGCAGTAGAGATCGCAGCGAAGTGTGCATGGCAAGGAAAAGAATTGGTCGGCGTCGGTCTGATACTTCCGGTCGCGGGAGCGGCAGTGCTTGCCGCGGAACCTGTCCGGAAGAAAGGATCTATCGGGGCAACGGGCGAAGAGGCAGTCCCCGTTCTGAATTATGCAATAGCTTCGCCGAGGGTGTTTCTGATGGGCACACGCATGATCGCCTTTGAGGCTGCAGCGCGACCCCCTCCCTGACGGTCATCGAGAGGGGTGTGTTTGAAGCATTGGGAGAGGAAAGGTTGTTCCGGCCGTTGTGCCGGAGAAAAGACATGATGGGAGACTGAGAATGAAACGGATTGTAGTGGGTTTAGCTGTTTGCGCTCTGTTCGCAATGCCTGGCATGGCTGCGACGACGATGGAATTCGATGCTGACACCGGTGGCTGGTCCTATGACGGGGCAGGCACGATGAGTTTCCAGCAGACTTATCCAGTCACGAAGGGATTGGGCCTGACCACCGACACACTGGTCGGCGCGTACGTGCACATACCCGACTTTACCGTAGGCGGTATTCCGGGGGCGCCGTATACCCTGACGCCTGCCACCGGTAATGTTGTCACGATCACAGAAAACTCGGATGGCTCTGGAACATTATACCTGACGGGAACCTTGGGCAATGGCGACTTGGCCCCCACTGGCTCAGCAGCTCTTGGCTACAGTCGTTTCCAGGTCGACATCACTGGCATCACGGTGAACAACGGTATCGGCTCAGCAGCTCTTGCCGCTGTTGCTTCTGTTCCACAGCTCGATTTCGAGTTGTCAGTGAATGGGGGGCAGTTGGCTGGCGGGGACTTCGCGTACATGCTTGATCACCCGCCGCTGACCGGTGGCAACGGCTTTAGCGGCGCTATGACCGTCGTTCCTGCTGTTCCTGCGCCCGGTGCGATTCTGCTCGGCGCGATGGGCACGGCTCTCGTGGGTTGGCTCAGGCGAAGGAAGACGGTATAGGCAGGCGGAGCTTGCCTTGGTTCGGCGCACGCATTGGGATAACCATGGAGGAAGGCAAGAGCAAGGAGGCTCGCGGATCGCTGCCGGCTGGTGACGGAGGTACCAGCCGGCCGTGAACCGAAGGCCAACCACAAGGAGAATCCTATGTTCTGGATGATTGCCGCCATACTGGGATTCCCGTGGTTGCTGGGGCTGATGATCACTTGCACAATGGAAGGGGAGAGAGACTCCGGACAAGGGAGAGCCGACGAAAACAAGGTTCACAATCGCCGTCGCAGGATGGCGGCGCCGCCACGCGACACGCGGCGGTTCCTGAATAGCACCATCTTTATGAAAGAAGAAAAATGAAAACTGCACTTACAATCGTGATGACATTGGGTTTGGTCGCCCTCTCCGGCTGCCACACGAACAGCCCTCGCGGCGGCGGCATGACCAAAGACGTGGGATTCAAGATCGCCGTTCCGAATCGCGACACGGACGTCAAGCAGGGCGAAGTCCGTGCCGTTACCGTCTCCCTGCAAAGGGGCGAGTCTTTCAAACAGGACGTGAAGCTGCAAATCCTGGCGCCGGAGGGCATCAGCGTCGACCCAACCGATATTCTGATCAAAGCGAGCGCAAGCCCTGATGTGCAACTCCGGATTGCAGCGACCAAGAACACGGCCCTCGGTGCGTATCATGTCTCCGTAAACGCCATGCCGAAAACCGGTGAGCCGACCTCGACTGCATTCACGGTGACGGTTATCGCTCCGTAGTCTTCGGGCCTTCCTGAAAGCACAACTGAACCAACGCACTTTCGTGATCGCTTTCTGACGATGCGTATTGGCAACTGAAGAACAGTTGCTGGTTGTTTGGCGGCGGGTTCTCAGGTGGGCCCTCGCCCACCCAAGAACCCAAACACTGCTAACAGCATCGATGAAGCGAGTGATGGTGATGTCCTGCCTCGGCACGGGTCCGAGCCGAGGGTATAAGACTCGCCCAGTTCTCATGATTTTCCGATGACCGCCGCACCATGCGTCTATGGGTGGCCGGCAGTACAAATAGAGTTCTCTTTGAAAGGACGGGAAGATGAATGTCCGAAGCGTAGCAATCACTGTATCGATGCTGCTCCTGATGCTATGGAGCACGGCGGACGCCGCCAATGTCTCCTGGATACCCGGCAGTACTTCCCCGAAACAATGGGGCATCGATCCTGCCACTCCCACCCCGTCGGACGTCATCCGGTTCTACGGTCCGACGCTGGTCTACTCCAATTCGTGCGAGGGAGAGATGGCCCTGGGCGGCGCGCCTCAGCTTCTGGTCGACTCGAAGGTCAAGGTAATCACGCTGTGGTTCCAGGGGCCGGCCCCGGAGGTCTGCCCCACGATCTTCAGCCCAGTGGCGGGTTTGGAGGGCGAGTTTGGTCCATTGCCGGCTGGGGACTGGACGTTCACGTGCCCTTCCAGGGATACCGCTTTCGAGATTCCTTTCACCGTCAGGGACAAGTCCACGTACTACGTGGATGTTGATGTGCGTGGTCCGCTCCACGACGGCAAGAGTTGGGAGACAGCCATGCTCACCCTTCAGGATGCCTTGGCGGTGGCCAGCAGCGGCGATGAGATTCTCGTTGCGGAGGGCGTGTACAGGCCGGACCAAGGCGGAGAGCTGTCACGCGGCGACCGCACGGCCTCATTCGACCTGGCCACTGGCGTGGCATTGAAGGGCGGGTACGCCGGCGATGGTGCCATCGATCCGGATATACGTGACCCCAACCAATATCCGACCATCCTCAGTGGCGACCTGCTGGGCGACGATCTGCAGGGCATGCTGAATCGGGACAACAACAGCTACCATGTGGTCACGGTCCGGGGTCTGTTTTCACCCGCCCGGCTGGATGGCTTCACGATCCAGTCCGGCCAGGCGGATGGGACCTATCCAAATCAGTTTGGCGGCGGCCTGTATGTCACGGCCGGCTCGCCCGAGGTGGTCAACTGCACGTTCAAGTCCAATGCCGCAGTGTTCGGTGGGGCAATTGCTGCGGTCCAGGCCACACCGGTTCTGGGCAACTGCAAGCTGACCGGCAACCAGGCGCTGCTGTTGGGTGGGGCCTTGTACAACGAGGACGGCGCCGTGGCCCTGACCAACAGTCTGATGGTGGGCAACTCCGCCGGCTTGGCGGCAGCCTTGGGGAGTTCCGCCCTCTACAACGTGGGGGGGAGTATCGCCCTCAACGACTGTACGGTGGCTGACAACGTGGCCCCCAAAGGCATGGCCATTGCCAGTCTGGTCTGGGACTCATCGGCCATGGGTCAGATCGTGGCCACTAACAGCATCCTGTACAACGGCGGAGATGAGATCTTCAGTACCGATCCGTGCGCCGTTGTGGTCGCATATAGTGATGTCCAAGGCGGCTGGTCCGGAATGGGCAACCTCGACGCAGACCCCCATTTCGTCAACCCGGGCCGGTGGACCATTGGGGGCGAGTGGATCGACGGAGACTACCGCCTGATGTCTGATTCGTCGTGCATCGACGAGGGCGACAAGACCCGTCTTCCGGCGGATACCTTGGACCTGGACGGCGACGGCAACACCAGTGAGGCCCTGCCCATCGACCTGAACGGAAACCCCCGCGTCCTGGGTTTGCAGGTGGACATGGGAGCCTGTGAGCAGCTCGGCTCAGGTCCTGAGCCTGGACCCGCTTGGGTGGCGCTGGTGACCTCGGATCTGACCTATGATATCCCGGCCGATCCGCCCACTTTCCCCATCAATGTCTCGGCTTCCAGTCAGAACACAGTCCAACTCAACTTCAAGGCCGAACTGATGATCGATGTCGCGGCGACATCGGTAGCTGGCGGTGTCTGGACGGCCTCGTTCGACCCGGACCCCAACCCCGTGGGGCCAGGGACTGTGACCTTCAACTACACCATCCACGGTGTCGGTCTGGAAGTCTGGAAACTCCCGGCCAACACCTCGGAAGTCAAAGTCGCAACCGTAACCATCTCGGTCCGGCCGGCGCCCTAATCGACTTGTGGAACACGCTGGTGTATCGGGAGACCTGCAGGGGGCATCCATCGCGGGTGCCCCCCTTTACCAGTGATCTTGTCTGTGCCCCGACGAAGGCAGGGTTACACTCCCGTAGATCAAGGAATGACTCATGGCGTGGTCTCTGAAAGGACCGGGCGAGGAACGCACCAAAAGAAGACAGCCTCAAGAGTGTGACGAGGCAAGTAACCATGGAGGGGGGCAAGAGCATGGAGGTTAGCCGAGCGCTGTCGGCTGGTGACGAAAGCGCCCGTCGGCGGTGAACACATGGCCCCTTGAAAGCGGAACCCCATATCATGGGGCTATCCACTGTGTTGAAGAAGCAGCAGGACCTCGCCGGAAAGGAGGCCAGGAATGAGTATTCACAGGTGGTCGGAGGATGTGATCCTTCTGGATCTGCCTCGGGAATTGGAGAA
>DCUI01000102.1:2642-9936 GCA_002327785.1 Phycisphaerales bacterium UBA2218 | reverse complement strand
CGCTCGCCGCAGCCGACGTACACGACGATGTCGGCATCGACCCACTTGGCGAGCTGATGCTGCACGACGGTCTTGCCCGTTCCGAACGGCCCCGGCACACAGGCCGTGCCGCCCTTGGTGATCGGGAAGAAGGTGTCGATGACGCGCTGCCCGCTCACGAGGACATTCGTCGGGGCCAACCGCCGGCTCAACGGCCTCGGATTTCGCACGGGCCATTTCTGCATGAGCGTCAGTGGGTGCTCGGTCCCATCCTCGCCGACGCAGACAGCGACGGTCTGCTCGACCGTGTATTCGCCCTGCGAGATGCTCTGGATCGTCCCGCTGATCCCCGGCGGGACCATGATCTTGTGCAGCACCAGCGAGGTCTCTTTCACCTCGCCGATGATGTCGCCGGGAGCGACCTTCGCCCCCTTGGCCACGGTCGGCTTGAACTGCCACTTCTTCTCGCGGGACAAGCCCGGCATCGCGCTGCCGCGGCTCATAAAGGAGCCTTCGAGCTTGACCAGCGAGTCCAACGGTCTTTGGATGCCGTCGTAAATGCTCTCGATCAGCCCAGGCCCGAGCTCGACGCTCAGCGGCGCCTCGGTATCAGCCACCGGCTCGCCCGGCCCGATCCCCGTGGTCTCTTCGTAGACCTGGATCGAAGCCCGGTCGCCGCGGAACTCCACGATCTCGCCGATCAGGTTCATCGAACCGACGCGAACCACGTCATACATGCGCGCCCCGGCCATCCCCTCGGCCACCACCACCGGGCCGGCGACCTTCATAACACGACCTTGTCTTTTCTCTGTCATTTGGAAAACCTTTTAGCTACTCTTGAGAATATCGATCCCCGTAGCAAGCTTCAGAACTCTGCCGAGAGCCTCGTTGGCAAAGCCCTCGGATTCCTGCGTGAACGGCACGACCACGACGCAGGGCGTCGCCTTGGCCTCCGTGGCCGCGAGGACCTCATCCGCCGTCGCGGCAATCGTCTCAGCCACAACGAGCATCGCGTACCCGGCGTCGGCGATCTGCTCGGCCGCCTTCACAATCTGCTCCCGCTCGCCGCCCACGGCGTACGTGTCCACGCCCAGCGCCGAGAACGGCATCACGAAGTCCGCGTCACCTAATACCGCAACTTTGCCTTCCATTAGTTCGCACCTTGTGAAACGCGAAGCATGAAGCTTCATGAAAAACGATCGAGTATCAGTTTCGTATCCAGGCTGTTCCGTTTGGCCGTCAGGATCAGGCGGACCGTCCGGATCTCCTGCTCTTTCGCCAACAGAAACGCGATCACCGGCTGGGGGCCCGCGGTGATCTGGATCGTCTGTCGCAGGTAGCCCGTCAGGTAATCATCGCACTGCTGCTCAACCTTGAGGAACGAGCCGTGAGTCGCGACGTAGCCGGCGCCGGCATCGACGATGTGATGGTACGGCGTCGCAAAAAAGAGGCCACCCAACGCCTCGTAGGGCAGTTCGACCCCCTGCCGCAGACGATCCTCCTCAACGAAGCCGCCCGCCAGGAAGACGCCCCGCGGATCGGCCTGCAGGAACTTGATCCGCAGCATCGTGCGAAGGTTCGTCAGGTCAATCTGGACACGGAACAGGTTCGTCAGAAAGACGGCCCCGTCCGCAACCTGGGCCGTATCGAGCCTGTAGGCCGCCTGGGCATGCTCGATCGCATTGTCGATCTGGCGGATGTCCTTGTTCTGATAGTATGCCAGCGCGGCCCGATCTACGGCCGCCTGCACAAATTCGGGCAGGATCGCGTAGTTCTGCTCCTCAAAAGCCTGGCGAAGCAGCTCCGGCGGGACATTGCCCTCGGGGCTAAAATCCGCCCCTGCGGGCTTGTCCGTGAGCACCCGCCGCAGGACCAGGCGAAGGTTCGCGTAATCGTCGCGGCTCCGGAACATTTCCACAACCCGCTCATCGAGCATGAGGTCTTCGAAGAGCCGACGGACCGCCGCCCGACGCTGCCGAAGCATCGTCTCAACGTCGGAGCCGCCCGCTCCCGGCGGGAGCGTGTACTCCGTGCCGCTCAGCGAGGAGGCCCCTGACGCGAAATCCAACGCATTGGCCATGTCCGAGAGAACCGTCCGCGCCAGCATCTGCGTCTCCATGCTCCGGACCTGGGCGGTCTGGAACATGTAGGCGTAGTCGTCCTCGCCCACCGGCGGGTACGTGAAAAACTCATGAATTCCCAGGTCTGTCTTATCCAATCGCATCTCGGGCATGTTTCGCTACCGCGACCGACCCGCGCCGGCGTTGTTTGAAAAGAGGTCCTTGGCCACTTCGATCTCAAGGTCCTTGCGGGCCTGCTGGACGAGCACGTCGATCGAGACGTTCGTGCGGACCTTGCCCCGTTGGAGCAGGAATCCCGCGCCGAAGTTGTGCTTCTGGTCGGCCAACGCCAGCTTGCCCTTGTCCTTGAGCCGGGCGTTGACCTCGGCGACGAGCCCGGCGTCGATCCGGGCGTCGTTCTTGCCCGGGACCACCTTCTCATCGCCCGTCTCGACCGCCTCGGCCATCAGCCTGGCCATCAGCTCGCGATACTCGCCGTCCGGCAGCTTCTCAACGCTCTGACGGGCCTGGGCGAACACCTCGTCAAGAAGTCCGGCCTTGGCGGCCAAATACTCCTTGGCGACCTCCATCCTCGCTACGGCCAGCCGCTGCGAGCGCTCGTCCGCGCCGGCCTTCTCGGCCAACGTCTTCGTTTCCTGCTCGAACCGCGTCAGGTCCTCCTTGAGCCTGGCCGTTTCGGCGGCCTCGCGATCCTCGGCCTGCTTCTTGATCGCCTCGGCCTGCGCTCGTGCGTCCGACAAGATCTTCTCGATTACCTGTTCTGCTTGCATCTGTTATACCCCGTCACAAGGCATCAGCGTTTCCTCGGCGTTTGCGTTATACACCGGCGGCAGCAGCCGCGGCGGGGAACTTGATGCCGAACAACAGGATGAACAAGGTCACGAGCAGACCAAGAATGGCGTAGATCTCGACCATGACCGCGTACACGACGCCGGCCTTGAACGCCAGCTCGGGCCGCTTGGCCGCCATGAGGATACCGCCGGCCGAGGTCTTGCCCTGCTGAATGGCGCTGAACAAACCCGCGACGCCGACCGGCAGACACGCAGCCAACACCTGCAATCCGAGCCACGTGTTGACTTCCTGCGACAGTCCGCCGCCGAAGAAGTTCATCTGGAGCATGACCATGAAGGCTCCGAGGAAGCCGTAGAAACCCTGCGTTCCGGGCAACACGACCATGATGAACATCTGCCCGTACCGTTCCGGCTTCTCGCTCAGCACGCCCGTGGCGGCACGCCCGGCAATACTGATTCCGTACGCCGAGCCGATCCCACCCAGGAACGCCGCCACTCCAGCCCCCAATAACGCCAATGCCATTCCAAGAGTCATTCTGTTCGCCTACCTTTCTGAGAACCTACTTGCCTGCCTTCTCGATATAGATGTGCCTGTAATCCTTGGCCAGCGGAGCGAACTCCCTGCCGCCGCTCGTCAGGAACTTCGGGAAGAACTCCACGTACTGCAACCGCAGCGTGTGTACGAACGCGCTGAGGATCGCGAGGATCAGGTTGAACACGTGGCCCCCGACGAAGATCAAAACCGCGACGATCGGGCCGACCCACGGGATCCCCCCCGCGACCTGTGCAATCACGTTGATCGCCATGGCCAGGCCCGCGCCGACCATCCCGAGCGCCATCAGCCGCAGATAACTGAGCACATCGCCCAGATAGAAGATACTGCTAAAGACGTTGTAGAAGCCCATGCCCAGCCGGGCACCGACGCCGCCTTCGCGATGACTGAACAGGAAGATGGTCGCTGCGGCGACGAGCGCCAGGTAACCGAACATCTTGCCGACCGCCGCCGGGATCATCCCTGTCACGCCCAGCGCGAACAGGACGATGGAGTTGAGCAGGACGATCCAGTTCAGTTGATCGAAGGCGGCCGCGATATAGTTCCGCATCCGCAGGTTGTGGGCGAACCCGATGATCAGGCCGCTGACGAGCTGGATGTATCCCAGCCCCAGCGCCACGCCGAAGAACACCAGCGGCGCCTTGAACGGGTCGAACGCAATCGCGAGGTTCGCGTCCCTGCGAAGGATGAACTTCTGAATCGCGTCGCCGAACCAGCCGCCCGTCAGCGCGCCGACCACGACGGTCGCCACCGCGCACAGGGCCAGCATCACGAGCAGTCGCTTGTCGCCCTGCATCTTCTTGATGAAGAACGCCAGGATGCCCAGCATCAGGAGCCCGTACCCGGCATCGGCAATGCACATGCCGAAGAAGATCGCGAAAAACGGCGCCAGGTACGGCGTCGGATCGACGCTCAGATGGTGCGGCATGCCATACAGACGGGTCACCACCTCAAACGGCTTGACGGCCTGGACGTTCTCGATCTCGACCGGGCCCTCTTCGCCCGGGGCCGGCTCGATCTTTGCCACGGTCGCCGCGTTGAACCGGGCCACCACTTTCTCGATCGCGGGATAATCCCGCTTGCGGCACCAGCCCTCCAGGATCATCGTCTGCTCGGTGGCCGGGACGCTGTCGCGGGTCTGCTCCCGCCCGAGGATGTTGCGGTAGTGGTCGTGCAGGATCTCCAGCTTCAAGAGATTGCCGGCCAGAGTCGTCGCAACCCCCTTCTGTTCCTCCAGTCGCTTGCGCGCGTCCTGGAGCCGTTGTTCGTATTCGCGGGCCCGCTCGGCAACGGTGCCGGTCATACCCTCGAAGTTGACGATTTCAAACTCGTGCGACCGCAGCAGCTTCTGCACCTGCTCGGCATGGTCTCGCAGGGCAACGACGATACACGCTTCCCTTGTGCCGTGCGTGCTCACCGGCTGGATCGCGGCCCCAAGCTCCTCAAGACGCGTCTGGAATTCCGCGAAATGCTGCTGGGGCACCAGGCCCGGCCAGCAGACGCTGCTTTGCAGTCGCCCCAACTCTTCGACGGGGGTCTGCAAGGCCCTCCACGGCCCCAGCAGATCGAGGATACTCTGGGCGTGGTCGATCTCGGTCCGCGTCTTTTCCATCGCCGCCTGGAGCTGTTCGGCCTGATCGACGATTCGGAGGATATCGCCGTCGGAAACGACTTCTTCGTAGGATTGCCGGCCCACGATCGGACGAGGGGCCAACATGCTCGCCAGACCCTTGCGAGGCGCCGCATACTGTTGCAGAAAGCTCGTGCCCCGTTCCAGACGGGCGACCAGCTCTTCCAGGTCCTTTGGACGTTCCCGCGAGGCGGCCAGTCCCGGTGTCTCCTTGCTGATCATCGCCTCCTCGGCGTTGAGGATCTGGCAAATGCCCGCTTCCTGCAGCGCCTCGAGCAGGTCGGAAACCTGCGTGCGATGACAGACGATCATCGCCTTGGCCATAGGGGTAATCGCCATGGATCAGCCTTTCCTCAGGTACTCGACGACCTTGCCCACAGCAGCCGGGATCTTGCGCTGCACCTGGTCTCGCAACTGCTTTCGCTGTTGCTCGGCCTGGGACTTGAGGGTCTTGATCTCGCCCTGGGCCTCCGCCCGGGCCTTCTCGACGGCCGCGTCGATGGTCCGCCGCCTGTTCAGATCGGCCTGCTCCTGGCGCTGGCGACGCTCCTGGCGCCCTTTATCAGCCAGACCAACAGCGTCGGCCTTCGCCTTCTCAACGATTTGGTGCGCTTCCGCTTCGGCCTGTTTGATCTTGGTTATCAGTTCCATTTGCGGTTCTGCCCCTTTTTCCTGCCAACCATATCAGAAAGTCGCGTAGGTTATATCATCGGTCAAACGAAAGGCAAGGGAAAACCCAAGAATTGATGAAGGATGAGGGATGGAGGATGATCTGAGATCCGATGGCGCGCCACTCATCCTCTTCGATCATCCCTCATCCATAATCGATCATCAATTCCCCAGCAGTTGATCCACCCGGATGACAAGCTCCTTGACGCGCCCAAGCGACGCGTCGAACTGCGACTTCTCAGAACCGTCGAGGTCCAGTTCGATGATCCGCTCGACACCCTCCTTGCCAAGGACTGCGGGAACCCCCACAAAGCAGCCGCCCACGCCGTACTGCCTGTCACACCAGGCGCAACAGCAGATGAGGCGTTTCGTGTCCCGAAGGATCGCCTCGGCCATCTTGACCGCCCCAGCCGCCGGGGCGTAATAGGCGCTGTAGCCGAGGAGGTTGACGATCTCGATGCCGCCCTTGCGTGTACGGTCGATCATCGCGTCGATCCGCTCCTTGCCGAGAAGCTGGGCAATCGGGATACCGCTGACCGTGGTAAACCGGGGCAGTGGGACCATATCGTCGCCGTGGCCGCCCAGCAGGACGCACTGGATGTCCTCGACACTGACGCCCAGCTCGGCGCCGAGGAAACTGCAGAAGCGGGCGGAGTCCAGCGCGCCGGCCATCCCCATCACGTGATTCTTTGGAAACCCCGTCACCTTGGCGGTCACATAGACCATCACGTCGAGCGGATTGCTGACGACAATGATCGCCGCATCGGGCGACAGCTCGGCCACCTTGCGGCTGACGTCCCGGACGATCCCGGCGTTGGTAGCCAGCAGGTCGTCGCGGCTCATGCCGGGTTTTCGCGGCACGCCGCTGGTGATGATGACCACGCCGCTACCGGCGGTCGCGGCCCAGTCAGTCGTGCCGCGGACCTCCTGCTGCGAGAGCTGGATCGGGCTGGCTTCAGCCATATCCAGCGCCTTGCCGTCGGGCAACCCTTTGACGATATCCAGCAGCACGATCTCGCCCAGCCGGCGATTCGCGGCGATGAACGCGGCCGTTGCGCCGACGTTGCCGGCCCCAACCACGGTGATCTTCTGTCTTGCCATCGGCAATTCCCCAAACCCGACACTGCATCGTTCGCAGCAAAGTAGCACGGGCATCTTGCCCGTGATCAGAGACCATGAGCGCTCGCGCCCACGCCACGAAGGGCCGCATCATATAGTGACGCGAATCACATGTCAAGAAACCACCGCGATTTGCAGCGGATAAGACCGGTGCTGTGGATTGGCCGCCTTCCCCCTGGGCGGGAACATCTCCACACTTCCAGAATTGACGTGGGAGCCATCCATCTGGTATACTGTGGTTCAGCAATTCTTTGTTGAAGCACCGTCCTGTATGCCGGTGGGCGGGCGACCGTCTTTCTGCCTATCCTTGGGGGGGGGGAGGAACGAATATGTTGGAGACGAGGAATTTCAGATTCTTGTGGTGTATCTCTATTCTGAGCGTAGTCTGCCTTGTCGCCTTCCCGGCCTACGCCAAATACAGCGGCGGGACAGGCGAGCCGAACGATCCGTACCAGATCGCCACGGCCGCCGA
>DCUI01000102.1:0-2621 GCA_002327785.1 Phycisphaerales bacterium UBA2218 | reverse complement strand
CCTGGACCCCAACCTCCCCGGCCGCGAGGTCTTCGACAGGGCCGTCATTGCACCGGGTGTGTCGCTGACCTCATGGGGCAGTTTTCAGGGGACTCCCTTCATCGGTGTCTTTGACGGCAAGGGTCACACGATTTCGCGCCTGACGATCGCGGGCAGCGACTATCTGGGTCTCTTCGGGCAATTGGGTTCTGGGGCAAGGGTCTCCAATCTGGGGCTCGAAGCGGTAAGGATTAGTGGCACCGGCTCATGTATCGGCAGCCTCGTGGGCGCCAACGGGGGCTACCCAAGCGGTAATGGCAGCATCACCAATTGCCACAGCACCGCCTCGGTTAGCGGCGGCAGCGGTGTCGGCGGCCTCGTGGGCTCTAACGAGGGCCGCATCGCCAATTGCTTCTGCAGCGGTTCGGTTAGCGGCGATTCGTCTGTTGGCGGCCTCGTGGGGTTCAATGGCTCAGAAGACTACTGGCCCGAGGTGATCCAATGCTATAGCAGCGCCACGGTCGGCGGTACTGGCTGGTATGTCGGCGGGCTTGTAGGCAGACGCGGCTATGATGGTGCAGTCACTTCCAGCTTCTGGGATACCCAGACCTCGGGCCAGGCGGAGAGTGCCGGTGGCACGGGTAAGACCACGGCTGAGATGCAGGACCCGAACACCTTCAAGGCTGCGGGATGGGATTTCGTCGGTTTATCCGATGGTCCGCACGACATCTGGGCTATGCCTGAGGGCGGTGGATACCCCGTTTTATGGTGGCAGCTATCACCGTTGCCGGAGCTACCGAGCTTCTCCGGCGGGACAGGGGAACCCAATGACCCCTATATCATCGCGGCTGCTGAGGAGTTGAACAGCATCGGTCATAATCCAAGGCTCATGAATTGCCACGTCAAGCTGGTCGATGATCTGGATTTGAGCGGCTGTCTTTTCCATCCCATCGGTGGTGTTGATTACCCCTATGTGGGCGTCTTCGATGGCGGTGGGCACACGGTCTCCCATTTGACGTTGACAGGCGAGGATTTCCTGGGCCTCTTCGGCCACATGGCATGGGGGGCGACGGTCAAAGACCTCGGTGTGTTGGACGTGAATATCGTTGGGACTGGCTACAACACTGGTGGCTTGGTGGGCACCAACGGCAGTTCTTACCGGTATCCATTCACCGAAGGCGGTCTTGTGCTCAACTGCTATAGCAGCGGCTCGGTCATTGCCACTAGAGAGGA
Organism: Phycisphaerales bacterium UBA2218; assembly: GCA_002327785.1. Lineage (GTDB taxonomy): Bacteria > Planctomycetota > Phycisphaerae > Sedimentisphaerales > Anaerobacaceae > PLanc-01. The sequence continues at coordinate 1,409 of DCUI01000102.1, read as the reverse complement.
CTCCCACGTCTTCGTCGGCGGCCTCGTAGGCTACAATGCCGGTAGCGTCGTTTCGAGCCACAGCAGTAGTTCGGTCACCGACACTGGCAGGTATTCGTGTAGCGGCGGTCTCGTTGGCGGCAACGTTGGGAGCATCACCACATGCTACAGCACCGGCTCGGTTGGCGGCACTTCTGATGTTGGTGGCCTCGTCGGCTACAACAATGGCAGCATCACTACGACCTACAGCACTGGCTCGGTAAGTGGCAAGTGGCGTGTCGGCGGCCTCGTAGGCGGGAACTGGGGCAGCATCACGGTGAGCCACAGCGCTGGTGAGATCAGCGGTACTGATTCTGTGGGGGGATTGGCAGGCCAGAATTGGGGAATTATAGCGGAGTGCACGAACACCGCTACGGTAAGTGCGACGGGAGACGACGTGGGCGGAGTGGCGGGCAGAAATACGGGCACTATCACACAGTGCCACAACGGCGGCGCAGTGAGCGGCGCCGGTGGTAATGGATTTGTCGGAGGACTGGTGGGGCACAGCATCAGCGGAGTCACCACTGGTTCCTACAATACGGGTCGAATCAGCGGTAGTCAGGTGGCCGGTGGTTTGGTCGGGTACAACAAGGATAGCACCGTGACCGACTGCTACAACACCGGTGCAGTCAGTGCCCACTATTGCGCCGGCGGGACGTTAGGCTTCAATCATCGTGGCTTCGTGATCCGCTGCTATAGCAGCGGATCGGTCAGCGGTACTGGCTTGTCTATCGGCGGCCTCGTAGGCAACAACTATCAAGGCAGCATCATTGCGAGCTTCTGGGACATCCAGACCTCGGGCCGGACTTGGAGCGACGGCGGCACGGCCAAAACCACGGCCGAAATGCAGACAGCCAAGACGTTCCTCGACGCCGGGTGGGACTTCGTGGGCGAGACAGCCAACGGGACGGAGGACATCTGGAAGATTGCCGAAGGGTTGGATTATCCCCGGCTGTGGTGGGAACCGTATGATGGGCGGGTCACGGTGGTGCTGGGCCAGGTATTTACCGTTACGCTCGAATCGAATCCCAGTACGGGGTATCGATGGGAATGGGTGGATCACCAGGACTCCATCGTGGAGCAGATCGGCGAGGCACAGTTCAAGCCGCGCGAGACGGGCGATCCACCCCTTGTCGGGGCTGGTGGGTGGGAGAGCTTCGATTTCAAGGCGGTCCATCNNAGACCTTCTCGCTCCAAGTCACAGTGCCTTAGGCCGACTGGACTCTATAGGCGAGCCGGTTGATGATTTGTTTGAAACCACGAATGACACGAATCACACCAATGGGAAGACCAGGGGAAAGAGGCGAAGGAATGCTGAATGGGATGCATTTCAAAGAGGAGAGCCACTTCGGACACCATCCGAAAATCGAATACGAGCGCCTGGTAAATTG
>DCUI01000200.1 GCA_002327785.1 Phycisphaerales bacterium UBA2218 | reverse complement strand
CCCACGAATCTTTTCAACGAGGCACAAATATAAGCATTTCTTTTTCTCGATGAGTGCACAACGAGCCATGGAGGATGCGGAACTGTTTCTGGAGATAGCGAAGCTGAATAACCGATGGTGGGCCGGTTCGAGTGACGATGAGTAAAGAGAAGATTGGAGCCAGCCCTCAAGATACAAAATAGCGGATTTGGATTCCTGCCTTTGCGGGAATGACACAGCGGGAGCCAGGCAGTTCTGGAGGACGTTCAGAACGAGACTGAGGACCTTGTGGGAGCACGACGCTCTTGTCAAACACAGGAGAAGCGGGTAATCTGGATGCCATGCGGAAGATTGTGTACGTAGAAACGTCGATTGTGAGCTACCCTTGCCCGGAGATCTGCACGCCGGTGGAGTTGCTCTCGGAGGAATCGCCGAATGGATAAAGACGAGATCATCGCCGAAGTCTGGCGGAACCGTGATGCCTATGTCGCACAGCATCAGCACGATCTCAAGAAGATCGTGGAAGACCTGCGCCGATGGGAGAAGGAACACCCCTCCAAGGTGGTGGACCGCCGACGTCAGCGCCGCCAATGACGAACATACGACCCCATGAGGTGCTTGCGATCTGTCGAGTAGGGGGATACATTCTGTCTGTGGATTCTTGTTCCATTCGGTGTATCGAAGACGGTTCTACTGTGGAGTTGATGCGATGAGATCTTTGAATCGTTTGGGTGGCGGTGTGTTGCGTTTCTCGGTCCTGACTGGTTTGGTGCTGCTGGGTGGGTCGGTTTGTTTTGGTGACTTTCTGGCGGACCTGGCGAAGCCACATGACGGGCGGAGTATGCGGGCTACCTCGACCCGCAAGATCGGACCGGACGGCAAGCCCGACCCGAACGGCGTGCCGGACCCGAACAGCAACTCGGACAACAGCAACGTCGCACCGGGGCAGCGGAAGATCCTGATGGATGTGAAGGGGCCGGGCGTCATTACGCATATCTGGCTGACCTTCCTCGGGCCCGAGCCGCACCCCTGGGCCAAGAATGGCTCCGCCAACCACCAGGAAATGCTCCTGCGGATCTACTGGGATGGGCGAGAGCGGCCGGGCGTGGAGGCCCCGGTCGGCGATTTCTTCGCCAACAGCTTCGGCAAGCGCAGCGAGGTGATCAGTCTGCCGGTCATCGTCGAGGACGCCGACTCGTACAACTGCTTCTGGCACATGCCGTTTCGCAAGTCGGCCCGGGTCGAGATCGTCAACCAGAGCGAAAAGCCGATCAGCCTGCTCTACTACAACATCGACTGGGTTAAAAAGGGGAAGCTCGCCAAAGAAACGCCGTACTTCTACGCCCAGTACCGCCAGGAGTACCCTGCCGAGAAGGGCAAGGACTACGTCATTCTCGATACACAGGGCAAGGGCCACTATGTCGGCACGGTCTTGAGCGTCCGGACCCGCAGCCCCTCCTGGTTCGGCGAGGGCGATGAGAAGATCTACATCGACGGCGAGGAGAAGGCCTCCATCTGGGGCACCGGCACGGAGGACTACTTCCTCTCGGCGTGGGGCCTCAAGACGACGAGCACGCCGTACTTCGGCGTCCCGTACTTCGATCAGTGGGGCATCGTAGGCGGCCACACCTCCGCCTATCGCTGGCACGTTACCGACCCGCTCGTCTTCAACAAGGGGATCAAGGTGACGTTCGAGCACTTCGGCTGGATGTCGCCCGACGAGAACCCGCAGTTCAAGACCCACAGTTGGAACGAACGGGAGGACGATTATTCCAGTGTGGCGTTCTGGTACCAGAAAGGCGAGCCGACGTTCCAGGCCCGCGCGCCGCACGGCCGGGAGCGGACGCTGCCGAACCTGGATCAGATCATCGCCGCCCGCCAGTTCACCGGCCAGCAGCATCACGGGCAGGGCGAGGCCGCTGCGCAGAACCTGGACCTGTATCCCGAGGGGCATTTGCTGTATAAACCCGGGCAGCAGGAGAATGCCTGGGTCGAAATTCCGTTCGAGGTCGAGAAGAAGGAACCGCTGCGGCTCCTGCTGGTCACGACCCATTCCTACGATTTCGGCAAGTACCAGGCGTCTCTCAATGGCGTGGCGCTGGGTGGCGTGATGGACCTGTACAGCCCTGATGTTTCCACACAGGAACATCACCTATTGGACTTCTGGCCGGAGCCGGGCAAGTATACGTTGCGGCTGGAATGCGTGGGCAAGAACCCCATCTCCGGCGGGTACAACCTGGGTATTGAGTCCGTCCGCCTGCGGGAGCGACGTCCGCGAGTCCGCGAGTACCATCACGATGTGGACAAGGACTGGCGCACGAAGCCTACGCTGTATGATTAACCGCTCTGTGCGGTGACCGCGCTGATTCCGAAGCACGAATGTCGAAGCGCGAAATCCGAAACAAATTCAAAAGAACAAAACCCCAATGCCCGAAACACTGCCGCTCGTCGAATGATCCGTTTGGGATTTTGGATTTTGGCCCTTCGTGCTTGTTTCGGATTTCGGGTTTCGTGCTTCGGATTTGACTCGCCTCCTGCTTCTGATTTCCTTGACAGGTGCGGCGTTGGTCCATAGCTTTATGGACTCGTGCAAGGACCAAGGAGGAACCTGTGAACAACCGGATTACGTGCCCGAACTGTCGGACCGAGATCGAGATCACCGAGGTGATTTCGGGCCAGCTCAGGGCGAGCATCCTCGCCGAGGTAGAGGCCGAGCTGAGCCCGGTCCGCCAGCGGCTCAAGCAGCAGCAGGACGAGATTGCTCAACGACAGCGCGAGCTCCAACAGAAGGCCGAGGCAGTCGAGGAGCAGGTGCGGGCGAAGCTGGCCCAGGAGCGCCCGGCGCTGGAGCGCCTGATTCGGGAACGGGCCAGGGAAGAGCGCGATTTAGAGCTGAAAGACAAGGCCGCCGCAATCGAGGAATTGCAGGCCAAGGTACAGCAGGCCAATCAGAAGGAACTCGCGTTCCTGAAGAGGGAACGCGAGCTTCAGGAGCGGATCGACGCCGTCGAGCTGGAAGTGACCCGCCGGACTCAGGAACAGTTGCAGAAGGTCCGCGAGCAGGCCCTCAAGGAACTGGACGAGCAACACCGGCTCAAGCTCATGGAGAACGAGCAGAAGGTCCAGATGCTCCTGAGGCAGATCGAGGACCTCAGACGCAAGGCCGAGCAAGGGTCGCAACAGGCGCAAGGCGAGGTCTTGGAGGTGGCGCTGGAGGAACTGCTCAAGAGCCTCTTTCCGACGGATTCCATCGAGCCGGTGCCCAAGGGGGTCCGAGGAGCCGACGTGATTCAGCAGGTCTTCGACGACAGCGGAATGGATTGCGGCCTGATCCTGTGGGAATCCAAACGGACGCGGCACTGGTCCAGAGAGTGGTTGCCCAAGCTGCGGGATGATCTACGGATGGTTGGCGCATCGCGGTCGATCATCGTTAGTGAGCAACTTCCCGAGCATGTTCGGCATTTCGGCCAGGTTGACGGGGTCTGGGTCGCGAGCTGGGCCTGCGTCCATCCGGTGGCGATCATGCTCCGCGAGGGCTTGATCGGCGTTGCCAAGAGCCGACGAGCACTGGACGGCCAGCACACTAAGATGGAACTCGTCTACAACTATCTGATCGGCCAGGAATTCTACAATCGCGTCTCGGGTGTCGTCGAGGCGTTCATGACGATGCGACAGGAGCTGGAGGCGGAAAAACGGGCCTTGAACACCTGCTGGAAGAAGCGTGAGAAGCAGCTCGAACGCGTGCTCTTGAGCACGTCCGGCCTCTACGGCGACCTCCAGGGCATCATCGGCAGCACGCTCCCGGAAATCGAAGGCATGAGTTTGACCACTCTTGAAACCGACGGCAAATCCCTGCCCGACGGCGAAGAAACGGATACGTGACGTCGGACGCCGCGCACGGTGCGTAGTGTATATGATGCCCTGTCACGTACGACGGGAACAACCCTATGCCGACAAAACACAGGTCTCACGGCAAGAAAGGCCAGCCAGAGCCAAGGAACAAGCCGGTGTTGTGGAAATGGCTGCTGGCCGTGGTGCTCGGCCCCGTGCTGTTCCTTGCATGGGCGGAGCTTGTGCTCTTGCTCGTGGGCTATGGGCAGCCCAAGGGGGTTTTCATTCGCTGAAAGGCTGCCGGCTAAGCGCTGCACCCGGTCAATTCACGCTACTGCGAGCACTTCGTCCCGAAGGCCCTGTCGCGGTCGCTCGAGCCTTGTGTGCTCGGCCGCAAGGACGAATCGACGATCCGGATCTTCGTCTTGGGAAGTTCCGCCGGATTGACGATTCCTATGCGGATTTGCCCTTCTGTGTGGGCACGTGCCTCGCGGCTCTCGGCAAGACGGACGAGGCGAAGGAATATCTGGAGATGGCCTCCCTGTTCCGGTCCGCGTCCCAGCGGTGATCTCCTTGTCCACCCAGGGCGGTTATTGCGGCCCGCATTCCCTCGCCGATTATGGCTGTTCTTGCTGCCCCAAATCTGCCCACGCGTGAAATCGACTTGCATTGGTCGGATCGAATCGCTATAATGACGGTTTGAAGGTGCGCATGAGCGCAGCTTTTGTCAGACGGATCCTGCGCGATCGGAATGCAGCTTGCGCGGCCGTGTTGGGGGATGGAACCCAGTTCTGTGAAGGATAGTCACGCGAGTCGATCTTGCGCCTGTGCGGGCGGTATGCAGCCCGCAGTCCTGGACGGCAAACGTTTCCGTTGTGCGCCGGGTTTGCGCACACACGTAACCGAACGGGAGTACACCAAAGGAAGGGACTGAGGAGGATCAACGATGAAATGGCCGACAATTCATCCTGTACTGGTGACGGCAGTTTTCATGAGTGTCTGCGGAGCCGGTTTGTCGCAAGCCGGTGAGCTGCGGGCATGGGGTCTCAACGGCGATGGCCAGGTCACGGGTGCTCCGGCGGGAGGAGATTACATCGCAATTGCCGCCGGCGATGCACATGGGCTGGCCCTGCGGTCCGACGGTGTCGTCGTGGCCTGGGGTCGAAACGACAACGGCCAATGCAATGTCCCTATCGGAGTCTACAGAGAGATTGGGGCGGGCGCCGATTTCAGCCTGGCGATCAATTCCGACGGCGCCATCGTGGCCTGGGGCTATGACGGGCGAGGACAGGTTTCCGCAGTCCCGGAGGGCAGAGACTTTGTTGCCGTCGATGGCGGGGAGTTCTTTGCCGTGGCGTTGAAGGCCGACGGCTCCCTCGTGGCCTGGGGCAACGACCGATGGGGGCAGGTATCGGATGTCCCTGCGGGCACGGACTTCAAGGCCGTCGTGGCCGGCGATGATCACGCCGTGGCCCTGCGGTCCGATGGATCGCTGGCAGCCTGGGGCTATTGGGCCGCCGTCGAGGGGACGCCGACCTCCGGCACGTTCGTTGCCATTGCCGCCGGCGGGACCTTCAGCATGGCTCTCCGGGACGACGGTTCCATCGTCTGGTGGGGCGATGATCGCCATGGGTATGACCTCGCCCTGGTTCCGAGGGGCGAAGACTTTGTTGCGATTTCGGCCGGCTACCTCCATGGCCTGACCTTGAAGCGGGACGGTTCACTCGTTGGCTGGGGCGCAGGCGTCGATGCTTCGGGCCACCCCAACTGGGGGCAGGCGGCGGTACCGAGCGGCAACGGCTTCCAGGCCATCGCCGGCGGGCTCTACTTCAGTCTGGCGTTGGCGGCCCAGACTGAGCCGGACGGTCCGACCGATGCAACGGCCGTGTCCGATGATTTCAATGACAACCGCCTGGGGATCTTCTGGAGGCTTGCCGGCGACGACCTGGCAAACTGCCTGCTGGCGGAGACCAACCAGCGTCTGGAACTGTTGACTACGTCGAAGGCCCGTGGAGATTCCGCCTATTGTGTGGGCAGCAACTGGCAGATTGATCCGGCCGGAGATTTCTCTTTCAAGGTGGATTATCACTATGATTTGGTCACCGACGAGTCCGGCTGGTTGTTTCTCGGCCTTAGGCCCGATGCCAACGATCTACAGCCTCGTCACATCACGGTGGGTGTCGGATGCGACAGGCAATCTCCCTATTTCTTGTATGGAATCGTCGACAGCGAGCGGACCGAGGCCCGCAGCACCGGCCGTCTCCAGAGCGACGGCTCGTTGTATGTGTCCTACGAGGCGGCCAGGGACAGGCTGTTCCTCAGCGCCAAGGGCTATGGAGCGGAAAACGCCTGGGCAGTGTTCTCCAACGTGCTGAAGGCAAGCTGGGGCGGCGCGCCAGTCACTGTATTTCTTGGCGGTGGGGCCGATGCCCTGGAAGTGACGTCCGGCGCCGCGTGGTTCGACAACTTCGCTGTCGATGTGGGCATCCTGTCAGGATCGGTGGAGGGGCCCCTGAGCGAGGTCTATCGTTTCTGGTCGCCGGTTCTCGGACGGCACTTCTACACGATTGATGCGACGGAGCGGGACACCCTCGTCCGAGAGTACCCGGATATCTGGACGTACGAAGGGCCCGTCTTCAAGGCGGCCACCTCGGCATTCGGGCGGGGCCTGTCGCCGGTCTATCGTTTCTGGTCTCCCAAAGGCCAATCCCACTTCTACACTATCGATGAGGCCGAGAAGAGCCAGTTGATGGAAAGGGGTGCGGGCGTCTGGACCTATGAAGGGGTCGTCTTCTATGCGTATCCCGAAGGAGCCCAGCCCGAGGACTGCGTGCCGATCTATCGATTCTGGAATTCCAGCGAGGATAGCTATTTCTACACGATGGACGAGGTGGAACGGGACAAGTTCGTCAAGGAGTATTCCAAGCTTTACACCTACCAGGGGGTGGCGTTCTATGCATACCCACTGTGATTCGACCTGCATTTGACAGTCCATCATCTTCTTGCGGATTGGGGATTGGGGTTATGGCCCTGGTCTCCAATCCGCAACTCTCATCACTCCATCACGCGGGTTTCCCCCGAATGGCCATACCGGACGTGGCGTCCGCAGGGGTCCTCCCTTGTGCCGGCGGCATCGTTCGGTTAGAGTGTTGCCGTTGCATCGATTCATGATAGATGTGGAACACCGGTTCATGTAAAGGAGATCGCCACCATGGGTCAAACGGGCAATTTATCGCGACGAAGTGTCCTGAAGGCATCGCTTCTCGGTGCGGCTGTTCAGGGCTCTGGCGCGATGGCGATACGCGCCGGATCGCGTCCAGGCAGGCGTCTGCGGCTGGGCGGGCCGGTCTTCGAGAAGCACCAGGATCCGCAGGGCTGGATCGATGCCCTCGGGCGGCTCGGCTACTCGGCGGCCTACTGCCCCGTCGGGGTTGATGCCAGTGGTGACGTGGTGAAAGCCTACGAAGAGGCGGCCGACAAGGCAGATATCATCATTGCAGAAGTGGGGGCCTGGAGCAATCCGATCAGCCCTGATGAGCCGACCCGTAAAACAGCCATCGAGACGTGTCGCACGCACCTGGCGTTGGCGGACCGGATCGGCGCCCGATGCTGTGTGAATATCGCCGGCTCTCTCAGCGAGCAATGGGACGGGCCCTCGGCGAAGAACTTCACACAAGAGGCTTTCGATCTGATCGTGGAGACGACCCGCTCAATTATCGATGCCGTCAAACCGAAGCGGACGTGCTTCGCCCTCGAGACGATGCCTTGGGCCTATCCGGACTCGCCGGACTCGTATCTGCGGCTGTTCAAGGCAATCGACCGCAAGGGCTTTGCCGTCCACATGGACCCGGTGAACCTCGTGTGCAGTCCCCAGCGATATTACGGCAACGGCGAGCTGATCCGGGAATGCTTCGAAAAACTTGGGCCGCACATTCGCAGTTGCCACGCCAAGGACATCCTTTTGCAGAAGAAGCTGACCACGCACCTTGACGAGGTCCGCCCGGGAACAGGCGGCCTGGATTACGCCGTATTCCTCAAGGAGCTGAGCCGATTTCCAGGCACGCCCTTGATGCTGGAGCACCTGTCGAATGCGGAGGAATATGAGAAGGCCGCCGAGCACATTCGCGGTGTCGCAAAGGATCTCGGAGTCTACGACCTATCTTAGGTCCTTGGGGTCTCTTTGCTCGTGAATTGTTGAGGCTGTCCCTCGGCGCATGGCGTGTTTGCCGTAGCGATCTCGAATTCTGTCCACGACCTGATCGAGCTTTCTGAGTTTTTCCTTCCGGTGATCCGGGAAAAGCAACTGCTGCCCGGCTCGCTCATCCTCCAGACCGGAGGCGGCGAAACCGAGCAATCGCAGGGGACCTGCGGATCGGCTCTGCCATCGGCGAAGAACCTTCTCCGCGGCCTGCCACAGCAGGCTCGTCACATTCGTTCCCTCGGCCAATGTCTCGCTGCGGGTCACGGTCCGAAAGTCCCCGTATCGCAGCTTCAGCGTAATCGTTCTCGCCTTGAGGTGCTGTCGGCGGAGGCGCTGGGCCACCTCCTCGACCTGCTCCATCAGGACGCTCAGAAGGACTTCTCCATCGGCGACATCCGTTGCGAAGGTCTGCTCGCTTGAAAGACTTTTGCATTGCCGGTCCGGCTCGACCTCTCGGTCATCCTGTCCGTGGGCCAGCCGCAACAGTTCTTCGGCTGCGTTGCCCACGATTGCCTTGAGTTGTGTCGGCGTGGCGAGACGGAGTTGTCCAATCGTCTGGATGCCGTGGGAGGACAGCGTCTTCTCCGTGACTCTGCCGACGCCCCAGATCCTGCCGACGGACAGTGGGTCGAGCGTCTCCTGCTTGTTTTGTTCCGTGATTACGACAAATCCATCCGGCTTTCGCAGATCGGAGGCCAGCTTGGCGAGAAACTTGTTCGACGCGATTCCCACGGAAGCCGTCAGAGAGGTCTGTTCCAGAATTCGGCTCTTGATCTCGCGCCCGATCGTCTCGGCGGGTCCGAAGAGGGGCACGCTGTCAGTCACATCGAGGAATGCCTCGTCGAGCGAAAGCGGCTCCACGAGGGGTGTGTAGCTCTTGAAGATTTCGCGAATCGTGTGGGAAACCTCGGCGTACCGTTCCATGTGAACGGGCAGGAGCACTGCGTGCGGGCACAGACGAAGAGCCTGGGCGGTGGGCATTGCGCTATGTACGCCGAACTTGCGCGACTCGTATGACGCGGCGCTGACGACCCCCCGGCCCTTGGGATCGCCCCCGACGAGCACCGCCTTGCCCCGTAGCTCCGGATGATCGGACTGCTCGACGGACGCGTAGAAGGCGTCCATATCCACATGAATGATCTGGCGCGCTTGAGCCATGGGTTGTCTGCCACCGATTCGCTGTCGTCCGGCCTCGGGACCGAATATGACGACACCCAAGGCGTATTGTAGAATACGGGCAACGCAAGGGCAAGGCGATCCGTCCTGCCGAGCCCCTCGATCCGGGGCCCGGGTCCTTCGTTTCCGGACTTTGGCCTTTACAATCGGCCTCGAGCCTATAGAATGAACCGTTTTCCGCCGGTCGGTCGAGCATCGGGCGTACCCGTGAGCCGATGGCGCCGGCGGCATGAAGCAGAAGTTGGGATGCAGTATGACAAGAGTTGCACTTTACGATACGACGCTACGCGACGGCATGCAGGCCGAAGGGGTCAGCTTCTCGCTGGAAGATAAGCTGTCCATCGCAAAATGGCTGGATGGCCTCGGCCTGGAGTACATCGAAGGGGGCTATGCGGCCTCCAACCCCAAGGAAATGCAGTTTTTCCAGGAAGTAGCGAAGCTCGGCTTGATGCATTCGAAGATTTCCGCGTTTGGCAGTACCCGGCGGGCCGATTGCAGCGTGTCCGACGATCTGTCGCTCAATTCCATCCTGGCCTGCAAGACGCCGGCGGCCACGCTCGTCGGTAAGACTTGGGACCTGCACGTGCGGCATGTCCTCGGCTGCTCCCTCGACGAGAACCTGATGATTTGCTCCGAGTCGGTGCGGTACCTCAAGGACAAGGGGATCGAGACGATCTTCGACGCGGAGCACTTTTTCGACGGTTATAAGGAGAATCCGGAATACTCGATGAAGGTGCTGCAGGCGGCCGCGGAGGGAGGGGCCGACGCCCTGGTGCTCTGCGACACCAACGGCGGGTCGCTGCCGGAACAGGTCTTCGAGGTCACGCGGCAGGTCTGCCGGACCTTTGGCTCGCTCGTCGTCGGTATCCACACGCATAACGATGCCGACTGTGCGACCGCCAATTCGCTCGCGGCGGTCCGGGCCGGCGCCAGGCAGGTCCAGGGGACGATCAACGGCATGGGCGAACGGTGCGGCAATGCGGATTTGTGCTCCGTCATCCCCGGCCTGGCCCTCAAGATGGGCTTCGAAGTCCTGGACCCGGAGAAGATGCGAATGCTGACGGAGACATCGCGGTTCATCTACGAGATTGGTAATGTCGCCCCCGTGATGAATCTGCCCTATGTGGGCAGCAGCGCCTTTGCCCATAAGGCCGGTCTGCACGTCGATGCCTTGCGAAAGAGCAAGCGGACGTATGAGCACATCGATCCTGGACTCGTCGGCAACGAGCGACGGTTCCTGATCTCGGAACTCAGCGGCAAGTCGAACGTCCTGGCGGAACTCGAGAAATCCAAGCTCTCTCAGGACCCGAAGCTGGCTCGCAAGATCCTCTCGCGCGTGCAGGAACTCGAGAACGAGGGCTACCAGTTCGAGGCGGCCAATGCGAGCTTCGACCTGTTGATCAAGAGGGTCATAGGCACATACAAGCCGTCGTTCGAGCTGGTCGAGTACCATGTGGAGGTGGAGAAACGTAAGACGGGCGAGATTCTCACCGAATCCACCGTCAAGCTTAAGGTGGGCGACGAGGTCGAGCACGTGGTTGCCGAGGGCGACGGCCCGGTCAACGCGCTGGACGCCGCCCTGCGGAAATCGCTCGAGAACTTCTATCCGTGCATCCGCGAGATGCATCTGATCGACTACAAGGTCCGGGTGGTCAACGCCCGTGCCGGGACGGCGGCCCGGGTCCGCGTCGTGATCGAATCCCGCGATAAGCAGTCTCTCTGGGGCACGGTGGGGGTATCCGAGAATATCATCGAAGCAAGCTGGCAGGCGCTCGTCGACAGCGTCGAGTACAAAATCCACCGAGCGACGTCGTAGCGAGGGTTCCCGCAAAAGAGAGCAGGTCCCAGAGGGTTGCAAGGCCCTGAGGGACCTGTTGGATTCACGACATCGACCCTGAAGCCCTACTCCGCGTGGACGACTTCCTGGACTGCGGCGTGCTGCCTTCGCTTGCGGCGATTGACCGTTCGCCGGTCGGGACTCGGGACCGGCTGCTCATCGGCAGCCACCTGGAGCACATCCGCTGCGGAGGCGGCGAAGCCATCGGCCCCGATTTCTTCCCACAGGCCCTCTGCTCGGTTGAACAGCCCGCCCGAGACCACGATCCGCATTTCCGGCCAGGCGTTCACGGATCGAATCCGGTCGATCAGCCGCCGGACATCGGGCGCCTGTTTCGGCGTCGTCCCGTAGACCAGCAGCACATCGGGGGCGTATTCATTGATGTACGCGAAGATGTCATCGTTGGAAAGGCCACCACCCAGGAACCGCACCTGCCAGCCGTCGCTCTCGAACAGATCGGCGATCATCTGGGCGCCGAGCTCCTGCAGCTCCTCGCGGGAGCAGCAAACCGCCACCTTCTTATGCTTGGCGGGCCGGCGGGGCAGCTTGTTCTGTAACTGGTCTACAATCGTGCGATTGATCCGTGTGGCAAGATGCTCCTGCACGGAGGTGACGCGATCCGTGCGAGAAAGTCGCTCAATCTCGGTCATCACGGGCCAGATCAGGTGCAGGTAGACTGAATTGGCGGGTATGCCACGCTGCATCGTCTCCTCAATGATGGAGCGGCAGGTGCTGCGGTCGCCTTGGAGCAGGGCATTGAGATAGCGGGCAAGCGTTTCTTCCTTCACCATTTGACTCTCCTTTGTACATCCTTTTGCTTGTCATGTCAGCTGCCAGGAACATGCGTAACATTAGCTACTTCCGATTTGGCAAGTTAGGCAACATGCTCTTGTTGGGAGTGGTATCGGAGGGCCTGGGAAAAAAACTTTAGTAAAAATAGGCAATTTTGGGGTTGTGGGTAGCCTCTCGCCTTACGGACCGTTCCTAGTCTGGTCTGGGCTGTCGGGGCACTTCCGGCAGTCCGTTGTCGGGTTATCGTCTGGTGTGCGCCTTCAGCCAAGTCCGAAAACAGTGGGTTCTAGGGAGCCGAGACAGTGGGTTTCCGAGGGCTGACTCTATCGGGGGGACGGAAGGACGGGAGATACCCTCTGGGGCGGGGGAGATTTCCCTTGCAGTGGTTTTCGGCGATCTGGTATAACAAATGATAATGTTTTGGGACTGCACGTTTTTCCCGGCGGTGCAGGTGGTGGCGTGCAGGCGTGTGCAATGAGTCATCGGAATCTCAAAGCACATGCGGCGAAGTCCGTGATGACGCTCATACGGGCAACGGTGTAGTCTGCGGCGCTGTTCGTGGGTGGCCTTTGTAGCCAACGACGGCGATTCGCAGTGGAGGTATGCCGGAAGGAAGGAGGTGCAAGAGCAAGCCGGCGCAGTGCATTTGTTATACCCTTTCGATCCTCTTGATCCGCATCGTTGTTTGCCCGTTGTGGCATATCTCTTGATACCGAACTGACGGATGAAAGGACCTCCTGGTGTGTGGCTGGGGGTGGCTCTTCATGCAACGTCGGCGAGGATGTGAAGGAGGATAGGCATGGACAAAAGAGCATGGTATCTGATGGTGGCGATCCTGGGAGTGGGTTTGTCCGGTGCTGCGTGGAGCCAGCAGAAAGCGAGCAATCCTATTCCTGCGGATGGAGCGATGGACGTGCTGGCGCCTCTGCTTCAGTGGACGCCGGGCACAGGGGCGACGGTGCACGATGTGTATCTGGGCACGACCCCCGATCTTGGGCCGGCGGATCTTGTGGGACCGAGGTGGCCTTCTACGGTGTATTGGTATGGGCTGGGCATCGTAGCCGGGACCAGATACTACTGGCGAGTGGACGAGGTCCAGAAGGACGGGGTAACGGTCGTCACAGGTGATGTCTGGACGTTCCTGGCGCAGCCTTTGACGGCGTTCATGCCGGACCCGGCGGATGGGAGCAATGCAGCCCCCATTGCACCGGACCTGACATGGCTCAAAGGCCAGGTCGCCCTGAAGCACCACGTGTACTTCGGGGAGTCGCGGGCAGCCGTAGCTGCTGCGGCTGCCGAGACGGACCGGGGCGTCGTCGTAGACCCCAACTACGCGCCGGGTGAGCTTCAGCCGCTGACTACTTACTTCTGGCGCGTGGATGAGCTCCTGCCCCAGGATCAGGTGATGGCCGGCGAGGTCTGGAGCTTCACGACGGTCCTGCCGGTGGACGATTTCGAGAGTTATACGGATGAGGAGGGCAGCCGGATCTATGAGTTCTGGGTCGATGGAGTGACGAACGGCACGGGCTCGTATGTCGGCTATGAGAACGCCGCCGCTGGCACGTTTGGCGAGACCACGATCGTTCATGGCGGTGGGCAGTCGATGCCGTTGTCGTACAACAACATGGATGAGCCGTTCTACAGCGAAACGGAGTATGCCTTCAGCGGGTCTCAGGACTGGACGGCCGATGAAGTCAATGCCCTCACCGTGCATATCCGCGGCAATGCAGCGGATTTCGAGATCGGCCACGTTGTTACGCCGCCGGTCATTGACGGCGAGGTCGACGCCGTCTGGGCGACGGTCGCGGCTTATCCGATCACGACCAAGATCGACGGGGCGGACCCGACCGGGCCGGCCGACGCCTCGGGGCAATTCCGGGTGCTTTATGACGCCCAGAATCTTTACGCACTCGTCGATGTCAACGACGAGAAGCTCTTCAATGATTCCAGCTCCGCCTACCTCGATGACAGCGTCGAATTCTACGTCGATGGGGACAACACGAAGAAAGGGCCGGGGCTGGAAGGGAACAACCGCCAGTATACCTTCGGGTGGACGGCCACTGACATCCAGGGAACCAACACGAACATCACGGATGTTGCGTTTGCCCAAGTCAATACGCCCACCGGATGGCGTATTGAGCTCAAGTTCCCCTGGCAGTCGTTGATGGGTACGGGCGCCCCCGTGGGCAAGCTCATTGGAATCGACTGCTTTTACAACGACGACGACGACGGCGGCGACACCCGCGAGTCGCAGATTGCCTGGCACTCGACGGTGGGAAATGACTGGCAGACGCCCGCGAGTTGGGGGACGGCCGTTGTGGCGTCGCCGGCCGCTGCTCCTGGGGCGGACCGGTTCTACGTGGCGATCCGCGATGCCTCCAATCATACGGCCACTGTGGTGCATCCTGACCCGGAGATCACGAAGGCCGGGACCTGGGTCCCATGGCAGATTCCGCTCAGTGACTTCGTTGGCGTAAATCTCAAGACGGTCCGCACGATGTACATCGGGGTCGGCGACCGCGACAATCCGGTGCCCGGTGGGATGGCGACAATCTTCATTGATGACGTCTATCTGACCAAACCCGCGCCGGACGAGTAGGCATGAAGGCATTTTGTCGGTCGACGGCGGCCTGTTTCTGTCCAGGAGGCGGCCGACTCGATCGAGCTATGTGCCCGGGACGGCACGATGGACCAGGCAATCTGCATCGGCGTGCCGGTGACTGCCATGCAGCGTCTGGCGCAGTCGAAAGTAATCACAGGGGCCCGTGCCGTGTGGTGCGGGCCCTTTTCCTATCGTTTTCCTCCAGTTTCTTGATATACGTATCCGTGAGCAGCATGTACTGCCGGGCTGAGAATAGCTGCTGTTCTGGGGTTTTCGTCTGGTCGGTTTCTTCGGAATGCCGGACAAAGGCCCCTGTTTTCTTGATGCCCGGTATCGCAAGATCCTGGCCGGTGCTCGCCTGACACCTGTATGAGTGTTGTGCCGTCCTGATCCTGGAAGGATTTAGAAGAAGATCCGTTTGAACCAGTCGAAGAATGCGCGAGCTTCCGTTGAATCGACCCCGAAGTATTTGGCCGTAATAGCCATTCCGAAGGGCAGGCCAGGGGTTTCTTGCCATGCAAGCCATGTGTGAACATTCGCCCTGCAGAGCATTTTCTCAGGGAAACGTGCGCCGAGTTCCTTGGCACGACGGGTTACCTCGCGTGCATACGGCCCGCAACCATCATTCGCAGGAATGAGTGTACCGAGAAAGTCCTCAAGCTGCCCCGATGATGGATGTCTGCGTTGGCATCGACCATGATGCCGAGGCGTTCATATGACTTGACGGACAAAACGAGCGGCGCCTGCAACGGATCGAAGCCACTGCAGTCATGTACGTGGGGCAATAGCTGCCTTCGGATCATCCCAGTTCACGCCATGCCTTCGCATCAACTGAAGGACACAATGCTCGTCGTCACGGCCCTCGACGAGGAGTCTGTATGGAGAGTGTGCCAAGGTAAGCTGCTGTGAGTCAGCTGGACAATCCAGCCTGGTCAAAGGGTAGCCACCAGACCAGAACGGCACCTGATGTGTATCAAGGTAACGAGGTATGCAGAGCTCAGGGAAAGGTGAATGATCAGCCATAACGCAAGTGAAGGTGTTGAGCCCCGAAATATGACTTGTTGCATCGGGCGAGGAGGTTCACTACTCTGAAGCCAGCACCGCTGCACGCGACAATGGCGAGCGTGTCAGTGGCGTGCCGGGGTCGAAGGCCATGGCGGG
>DCUI01000340.1 GCA_002327785.1 Phycisphaerales bacterium UBA2218 | reverse complement strand
AAGCCTGGTGGGCCCTGTCCCTTCCCGAGCAGCCCCGCTGGCGCCAGCGGCATCAGGCCCAGAAGCAGCAGGTCCTGCGGATGGAGTTCCGCACGTTCCTCAACGCGTTCATCAAGATCCCGTGCCAGAGCCGATCCCGAAGCCGGAGTCCGGATGCTCCGGTCCGCCGCAACCCTCAACCGCACAGACGTGCAGACGAGAACCCAATGTATCAACGAACAACCGGGAGCCAGGCAACGACGCCAGCCACGTCGCCAGGCCCACTCCGCGCCGGTCGCCGCTCCAAGAACTACCGGACAATCACCCGACGGTATTCGCTTGTTTAAGGGTTAGTCTACAACACATACCCAGGCACGGTCAATTCCCATCCCGAAATGAGTATGATGTCCGGAATGGCGGTCCTAAGTGGTCAGCCACATGCGAAACCCTCATTTCTGACCTGAAAAACAGGGTTCAGGATGGCGAGAATCCCATTAACGGACCGCCATTCTACGATGTCCGCTGATTGTATGGTACTGCATCCCTGCCCCGTTGGCATAATCATGTCATCCCCGCGAAGGGGGGGACCAGCCCCGTCCGGCGGGACCGGGCGTCGTAGGTTCACACGGCCAAGAATGCGCACCATCTTCATCTGGACCGAATCGCGGCGAATTGCTATCATGGTCTGTAGACAGCCCGGGTAGTTCGGGGCATTCCGGTCTGCCCCGCGGGCGGCCGGGCTGGGGTCTACGAAGAAGGAGGTCGTGCCATGAAGCGATTCGGTCGTCATCCGGCCTGGCTGATGTGTTGGGCGCTCTGCTGGGCGATGGGCATAGGGGTCGCCCAGGCGAAGTTCACAGTGGCCGCCCTGCCGGACACGCAACACTACTCCGAGAATAAAGTCTTCCCGGACTACCCCGATGGAGCTGCCGAGATCTTCTTCGCCCAGACGCAGTGGATCGTTGCGAATCAGGAGCCGAAGAACATCCGGTTCGTCTGCCATCTCGGCGATATCGTCGACAACGGTCCCGACATAGACCAATGGCAGGTTGCGGATGCCGCGATGAGCGTCCTCGACGAGGCGGACATCCCATACGGCACGTGCCAGGGCAATCACGACAACCACTATGGATACGGCGTCTTCCCGGACATGGATCCGAACGCGACCAACTACGTAGCCTATTTCGGGCCCCAGAGATTCACTGACAAAAGCTGGTACGGCGGATGCTCCCCCAGCCAGCGCAGCAACTACCAGGTGATCGAGGCCGAGGGCAGAGGGCTGCTCTTCCTGAACCTGTCCATCGACACGCCCCGGCGAGAGCTCGACTGGGCGCAGCAGGTGCTCGAAGAGAACCGCGACAAGCTCGTGATCCTCTCCACCCATCGGTACCTGTATGATTTCCGCCTTCTGCAGGGCCGCTATGGGGATGGCGTTCTCGGGCAGGATACCTTCGAGGAAACCCTGCTCGCTGACGAAAAATACGACCTCGAAACGGTCTGGCCCGAGGAATTCTTCGAGACCTTCATCCGGGTCAATCCCAACATCCTCCTCGTTCTCTGCGGCCACTGCACCGGCCAGTACTATCAAATTGAGGAAAACGACCAGGGCTTGCCGGTCATTGCCGTCGTGACCGATTACGAAGACAGTCCCAACGGCGGAAATGGCTGGCTGCGGCTCATGGAATTCGATTTCGACATGGGCACGATCAGCTTCTCGACCTATTCTCCGACCCTCGAACGAGAGAGAACCATCGTCGACGATTTCATGGACACGCTGGGGATCATCGCGGCATACAAAGACACGCTGGCCGGCACGCTCGGCTTGACGGAGTTTCAAAAGACCCTGATCCTCGCCCAGTTGCGGGCCGACCTCCCCGGCTACACAAAGGCGCCGGAACTGGAGGCGCACATGCAGCAGCCGGAGGTCCAAGCGTACCTGAAAGCCAACGGCATGAACTACGCCTGGGACGGACTCTGGAAACAGGCCTTTGCCGACGGTCAGCGAGACCCTTCGCTGACGCTGTCCGTGGATTTCGCCGCCTATGTCGAGCAGGCCCAGGAACCTCTCCAGGAATAGCGATCGGGACCGGCAATCAGGCGGGCGGAGCAGACAGAATGCACCCGTCATCACACCGTGAGTGCGGATGCTCCCTGAGACTCGCCCCATGCGTCCGGAGGGACTCGAACCCCCAACCATCGGTTCCGAAGACCGATGCTCTATCCAATTGAGCTACGGACGCAAACTACTGCATAATAAAGCTTTATGCACGCATCGTAATGCGCTATTCTTTTGAAATACAACCTTGACTACAACCGTGGGCTGGTTCAGAATCTCGTGGTGTTCTTGAGTTCTTCGGCTGTAGCAGGGAGTACCTATCATGACAAAGCCCACGTCTGAAAGACGAACACGTTCTGACAAGTTCCCACTTACATTACACAAGACAGGCCAGTTCTGCAAGAAGATCACAGGCAAGATATACTATTTCGGGACCGATCGCCGAACCGCCTTATACGGCTGTGAGGGATGAGTGTCTTGGTCTCGCAAGGTCGCCCGCCCCGGTTGAGGATGGCACCTTCATATGCACGCCCAAGGTTTGGCGAATCACCCATCGAGGAGTTCGGTACCAATACGGCGCGGAGAAACTCGCGCGAAATGAAAAAGGGAGACGTAGGTGACGCTAACAACCCGATCACCCCGTCTCCGTGTTGTGTAGTGTCATCAACATTCCTCCTCAGTCTTTTGGCAAGACCTATCGTCTACACTCACAACACCAATATAGTATCAAAGAACACCCCCTTCTGTCAATTGCATATTGGCCGTTCGCACGCAAGGGCAAACGGACAACCCGTCCTCTACCCGGTTTGTAAGTGGTTGTCACGGAACGATTAACGATTGTCATTACAGGACTTATGATGCGGGCCGAAGCGGAGCCGAAGCCGCGCCGAAGGCGAAACGAATCGTCTTGTGGCGCGCCTGTTGCGCGCTCCACCGGCTTGGGTTGGTCCCCATTACGGGGGGTTGATGCAGCCCCCTCCTGAAGGGTTCCTGACGCCGAGTTCGGCCGCTCCAGAGCGGTCCGACGCCTGCTTGACAGGTACACATGGGTGTATCCTCAATGAGGCCAAACAAGACACGAGACCGATCCTCGCGGGGGGCGTCTGCGGCGTACACAAGTGGACTGATGAGCTGCAACGTGGGGACTACCAAGCGGAGATCATGGGCATTGAGCATCCAGGCGGACTCTTGAAGTCCTACCATCCTATGGTTGATGAGTGGGCTGCAGCACGGGGTCCATGGCAGGTTCTTCTTGGCATACACCAGAATGTGAGGCAGTCTCCCACGCACCAGGACCTTGACCGAGCCAAGCGCCTGACATTACAGTGGTGGTTATGAATCTTCGCTCAAACCGAAGAGACTTCATCAAAGGCCTTGCCTGTTCTGGTGTGGCGTTGCCGCTGGCGGCGTCTGCTGCCGCACGGGTGCTCGCCGGGACACAGCCTGCACCCCAAGTCGAGAATGATGTTTTCGCCGCGGCTTTCGATAGTCAGCGGGGGCGATTCGCCGTCTGGCGTCGAGGCGGAGAGACGTTCCTCTCTGGCGTGACACTTCGGGCCAACACGGACAAGGGTCCTCGCGCCACAAGTGAGCCCGCCTATCACCACACGATCCAGACGGTACGTTTCCAGGACCGCCTGGGACAGGGCCGGCAGTTGGTGGTTCATTCCACCGACGCAGAACGACAACTCGATTTTGAATTGCACATAGCCCTCTATGACAACCAATCAACGCTCATGATCGAGGCTATGTGCAGGAATGTCTCCGCGCAGCCGGTCATCATCGAGAGCCTGGAACCTGTCTGCGCAACCCGCCAAACGGGAGGGGCGATGTACTGGCCGGAGGCCACGAAGATCCTGACCAACGGCCCCATGTACTATGATCCCGGCGCCATTGCCGATTTCGCCCTCCCTGATGCGAAACCTCTGCGAAGCTGGTGGAACATCGGCGTGTTCCGTGGGTATCATCGCGAGGGGTTGGCCTGCGGCTACGTGGATAATCAAGCGGCTCTGGGCCAGATCGTAGTGCATCGAGAAGACCAGGATGCCATCTCTTTGACCGCCGAGTCTGTCCTGGCGAAGGGATTCGAACTCCGGCCCGGCCAAGTCATCGGCAGCGGTCGATTCATGTTCTGCGTTGCCCCGGATCCGTATACGGCTCTGGAAAGCTATGCGGATGCAATGGGCAAGATGCATGCGGCGAGGGTCAATTCAGTCGTCAACGGCTGGTGCAGTTGGTTCTACACCTATGAGCACCTCACAGAAGACGAGGTGATCCGCAATGCCGAGTTCGCCGCCCGCGTCCTCAGGCCGCTCGGCCTGCGGTATATCCAGGTGGATGAGGGATTCCAGCGATGGCATGGCGACTGGGAAGGAAACGACAAGTTCCCCCATGGGATGAAGTGGTTGGCGGACCGAATCCGGACCCTGGGACTGAAGCCGGGGATCTGGATCGCCCCCTATGTCATTTCCGAACCCACTGAGCTCTTTCAGAAACACCCTGATTGGCTGCTCCGCCATCCGGATGGCCGGCTCAAGCGCGTCGGTCCATGGCCCAGTGAAGACTCGGATTGGGCCAAGAATGAGAACCCCAAGCGCTACGGGCTGGACATCACTCATCCCGCCGCAGCCGCATGGCTGGCGGATCTGTTCGACACGGTGGCCAACAAGTGGGGCTATGAAATGGTCAAAATCGACTTCGTCGATTGGTCGCTCCTCTCTGCCCACCACTATCACGATCCAACGGTCACACGGGCCATGGCCTACCGCAAAGGCTTCGAGATCATGCGACAGGCGGTTGTTGGGCCTGAGTGCCATATCCAGGACTGCGGCCCCGGTCCTGTAACGGTCGGGTTGCTCGACAGCATGAGGATCGAACTGGATCAGAACTACGGCTTTCGACGCAATACGTGGAAACAGTACTTCCTCAGTTCGACCAGCAGCGCGCCGGCTGCCGCCAAGCGTTACTACTTCCACAAGCGGACCTGGATCAATGACGCGGACCATGTGTGTTTGAGTTCGCTCAGCCTGTCGCAGGCCCAGGCGGCCGCGACGCTCATCGCTCTTACCGGTGGCAATCTGATTTCCGGAGACCGGCTGCCCGATCTGGACCCTTCGCGTCTGGAGATCCTCAGGAAGGTTCTTCCCTCCTGGGGCGAGGCGGCAAGACCGGTGAACCTGTTCGACACCGACCTGCACACGGCATTCGCACTACGGGTGCGCAAGTCCTTCGGTGAATGGACGGTCGTGGGCATCTTCAATCCCAGTGAAACCGAGACAATGGGGCGGACGTTGCCCTTGGAGAGCCTCTGGCTCGATCCCGGGAAGACCTACCTGGCGTACGACTTCTGGAAGGAAGCGTTCCATGGTGAACAATCAGGGGAACTGAGCGTGATGGCGCCGCCTGCGAGCGTGAGTCTGCTGGCCTTGCATGAGAAGCGAGATATCCCCCAGGTGATTTCGACTGACCGCCATGTGCTGCAGGGAGCGCATGAGTTGGACAGTGTCGCTTGGGACTCGGGGGGCGGAACCCTGGCGGGTGTGTCGCTGGGACCGCTCGGCTCCGCCCACAACGTGACTATCTATGTACCCGACGCTCACCCCTGGCGCCAAGGCAAGCCGTTCATCTTCCAGGATCGGCCCGGCTACACGCTGAAAATGATCGACGAGCACGTGCTGCGCGTTCGAGTACGATTTGATCACAACACTCGCACGGAATGGGAATTCCGCCCTGACGAATTGTAAATGCCGAACCTTCGGACCGGGGAACGCGGCCAGCTTCCGACTCTGCGATCACGGCGGTACGCTTCAGTAGCTGAGGACCACGATCTCGTGGATGTTGTTGACCGTCACCTCCAACCGCCGGCCGTGCCGGGTCAGTCTCGTGGATTTGTTAGTGGCTGTGGCTCGTTTGATCCGTTCGGCGAATTCGATGGTTGCCTGATACAAGGGTGCGTCTTCAATGAGGCCGGGCAGGACATGGGGCCGATCCTTGGACGGGGTCGTCTGCGGCGGCGCGTTGTATCCCAGCAGGTGGACGCGGAGCGTCCGGTTGGCCCGATCGTCGGTGACGATCGCTTCGATCGTGGTCGGAGCCGTGATGCGAACCCGGGGATTGGGATTGAGAAATCGAACAGCGTTGGCCAGAAGTGCACGCGCCTCCACGATGTGATGTTCGCTGGCCGTGGCATAATCGGGCGAGCAGGCAAGGGTGAGCACCTTGCCTTTGCCGATCTCGTTCAACAGAATGGCCGGACCGACCGGCGCGTCAGCGCTCATGGGCCAGTCTGTGCCTTCCCTGCCTTCTCGCTGACGAGTGGTGCGGAATGGCTCCAAGAGTTCGCCGACCGGTTGGGCCGAGGTGGCCTCCAGCACCGCGGCAGGTCCTTTGACCAGAAATGGCCAGGCCCCTGGAATGCCCTGGCCCAAGATGGATGTCGGCCCTTCAGAATGGCCAGGGAATCGCACCCAGTTGTCCAAGAAATCGAGCCGCCGGACCAAATCGACGCCCGCGAGTTCCCCCAGGGCGGATTCTTCGCGTGGCTCGCCCAGCCAGCCGAGCATGCCGGTCCAGCCGGTTAGGATCAGGCGGCCGCCTTCCTGCACATAGTCCCGCAGCAGGGCAACCTCGGGCTTGGAAAGGATGGCGGCGTGCGGAAGCAGTATCACCGGGAATTGTCGCAGCCGTTCCAACGTCACATTCTCGTCAAGCAAAATCCCCCAGGGAATATGCTCATAGACCATGGCCTTGTGGACGCCCTGGAAGCTCTGGAAGTAATCTGCCGCCTGTTCGCGTCCGAGCCAATCCCGAGTCCGGCTGCTGAAGTAGATCCCCACCTCGGCAACGGGCGTCTGGCCGAAATGCTCTCGTTTGGCATGCGCCTCTTTGAATGCGATCCCGATTCGCTCGTAGGCCACCGGATCGAGTCGGCCGTCGAAGCCGGTCTTGTCCACCATCGTCACGAATGCGTTATGGGCCAACAGTGTCAGGAGTTCCCAGCGGATGTCGTTGAGCGGACGCGTCGTCTGGTCATGGTACATCCGTACCCCGCGCTGTATCGCCACCTGAACAGGCAGACCCGGGGTCGCGGCCCGATAGAACTCCGCGTTGAGCCCGACCGTCAGCGCGCTGAAACCCCATACGCCCGTCTCGCCGGTGACGAAATCGGCATTACCGGCATGCTGCACCGGCCGCTGGCCGACCTCCCAGGAAAACGGGGGATTGCCGTGGTAGTTGAAGTCCACGGTGGCATGAGGATTGAGCGACTTGATGTGATCGTAAAGTGCTCGCTCGAACCTTGCACTCGTTTCGTAGCGGAACTCGAGCATGTGGTCCCACTTGTCGTCCCATGTGACGCCTGTGGGCATGGCATGGCCGTACTTGGCCTCGAACGCCTTGCGGCAGTGCTCGCACCAGCAGCCATACGGAGGGCCGAAACCCTGGTCCATCATGTCGATGTGAAAGCCCGCAATGCCATAGGCAAGCTGCTCGGCCACGATTTGCTTCATCGCATCGAGGTAGCCGGAGTTGTAGCAGAACCGCCCGATTCGATTGCCCGTGGGGTCGCGCATCTCGAACTCGGGATGCTCGCGCAGATAGTGCCCACCCTGTTGCACCACGCAGTAGGCGATCACCGGGAGTTTGTGTCGGATCGCTTCGTCCATCGTTTCCCGCAGGGGATCTCGCTGGCCGAGGCCAGGGGCCTTCGGCAGCAGCTTGGAGTCATAGTATGCATAATCCCCGTCGCGTGCCCAGATGACGAGATAGTCGCAGCCGGCGGACACGCAGCGGCGGACAATGTCCCTCCCATTGAATTGGGAACAGTAGCGAGCGTCATCTGGATCGCTGTGGCCGAACTGAGCCCCCGTGGGTCCGACCTCCATCCCGACCAACGAACGATGGAACCAGATAGAATCGGGTACTTCCTTGGCCGCGTGGGCTGACTGGACCGCCGCGATACAGAATGAAGCCCATGCCACCGCTGCAAAGCGAATCCATCGCATGTGACCCACGGCCATTCTCAGTCTCCTGCAGAAGGTTGTTTGCTTCTTCACACCGGCTGTTGCCGCACACGGATAGGTATGTTGCCACCTACCCGCATGGATGTCTACAGCTCATTCGACCGGAATCAAGATCTTATTGCGGCGTAGAAAAGGCAATTGAAACGGCGGATCGTACCGGGCGAAAACCGGTTCCCCCAGGACCTTCCATCCTCGTTTCTCGATGAATTGCACAAGGCGTGTCCGATGCTCTTCGTAGCGTTTCCGGCTCCACGTTCCGGAATACCTCACCGATGCCATCTTTCGAGCGGGGATCTCTCTGAGCGTCACGGATGGGTCCAACGGTTCGGGCAGCGTCTGCATCGTGTACTTGGCCGGCATCAGAAAACTGACAACCCAGTTGTCGCCGGACCTCTGCTGATTCACTGGGGCCGTCATAGCGATCTTCTCCGAGCGGGCCTCTTGGTTTACCGGGGCTGTCATGGCGATGGACTGACTCGTGCGGTTCTCGCCCGAGATATACTTGTACAATCGCCTGAAGGCGATATTGCCGGCCTCGCCGAAGTCGGACTCGACCACCGTCTCGGCGGCGATGCAGGGCTCATAGAGCCGACGTTCAAACCGGCCGTCCTTTTCGAGCACTGAATGCTTGGATTTCTGGCTCTCTTGAGTGATTTGTGGGT
>DCUI01000085.1 GCA_002327785.1 Phycisphaerales bacterium UBA2218 | reverse complement strand
AGCAGCGTGCTCTTGCCGCAGCCCGTGGGGCCGACCACCGAGACGAACTCGCCCTCGGCGATGTCCAGGCTCGCGCCGTCGAGCGCATGGATGCGGCCGTCATCATAGTGCTTGACGACGTCGCGGACGCTGATGATGGAATCCATGGCGATCTCCTACTCGTACCGGAGGGCTTCGACGGGGGAGAGGTTCGCAGCGCGGAGGGCCGGGTACAGGCCGCCGAAGAAGGACACCAGGAGAGCGACGCCGGTCGCCCGTCCCATGAGCGCCCAGGTGAACTCCGGCACCAGGAACGCTTGGGCGATATCGGTCCGGCTCACCAGCCACACGAACCCGGCCGCGATCGCCCAACCCACAAAGATCGCCGCGATCCCGATGAGCACCGCTTCCCCGAGTATCATCCTGACTATCGTGCGCCGGCGCCATCCGAGGGCCTTCAGCACGCCGATCTCGCGGATGCGGTCGAACACACTGATGATCATCGTGTTCATCACGCCGATGCCGCCGATGACGATGGCAAGCGCCGAGATCATCCAGCTGGCGCCGTCGATGATTGCGGTGCCGTTGTCCGCCCGTGAGATCTCGTCGGCGGACTTGATCGTGACCAGCTCGCCGGCGTAGTCGCGGTCGATCCGCTCGGTCAGTTGGACGATGTCGGCGTCGTCCGCGGCGTCGACCATGATGAGCGTGTACGAGCCCTCGGCCCGCATCAGCTTCTGCGCGCTCTCGGTCCTGACAATGCTGCCACCGTCCTGCATCTGCTCGCCGGTCTCGTACAGGCCGACGATGTCGTAGTCGGTGCCGCCGAGCGCGATCGTGGCACCCACGCCAAGGCCCGTCGTCGACGCAGCGACCTTCCCCAGCACGATCTCCCCATCGGACTCGAACGCGCGCCCCTCGAAGATGTTGAAGTCGCCGAGTTCGATGGCGGCGGGAGTCACACCGAAGATCATGAAGTACGGATTGCTGCCGTACTGCGTCATGGCGAGCACGGCGCCTTCGGCGGCCTTCACACCGGGAATATCGCGGATCTCGTCGAGCGTCTCCATGCTGATGCGCGAGAACGTGAGGTCCGACGAGTTCGCCTGCGCGATGGTGAAGTCCGCCGCGCCGGGCTGGATGATGCCGCCCATGGAGCCCTTGAGGCCGTCAGCGATAGCGCCGAGCGATAGGATCGTCGCGATGCCGATGCTGATGCCCAGCAGCGTGAGCAGCGTCCTGGTCTTCTGCCGCCAGACGTTCTTGAGGATGAGCATCATATGGCTCATCGGGCCACCCCCAAAGCGAGAAACGCTCCGAAGTAACTGACTGACTGTCAGTCATATTCCCGACTTGCGAAGCGCTAGACGCGAATGCGGCAGATTCCTCCGAGTCTAATGCGATGGTGGGCGTGACTCCCGTCTCACCGAGCGTCCCGCCAGGCGGGACGTATGTCCAAGAATCTGGGACATACGTCCAAGACGGCGGGGCTGTGCTTCAGTATTGTGGAGCACGAGGTGCTTGGCTGAACCGCTTCAACCGTTGAGGACGGCACGCGAGGTGCTATAATCCGCTCTCGCGGGGACGTAGCTCAGCTGGGAGAGCGCGGGCTTTGCAAGCCTGAGGTCGAGGGTTCGAGCCCCTTCGTCTCCACCAGAAGAAACCGCAGGTCGGAGGGTGTAAGTGCCCCCCGGCCTGCTTCGTTTCTAGGCCACCAAGACCGAATCCTCCGCAGTATGTCTGTAGTCCACGCGACTTTCGAGCGCTTTCACGTCAGCTGCATGATTCGGTCGTGCAGCCTCCGAGCCAATCCATCGCTCAACGTCTAGCACGGCCTGTCGCGGCTCGTCGGAGTAGATCGACACGTAGTACGTCAAGTGCGTCCTGGCCGAGCTGTGTCCCATCGTCGCCGAAAGGTAGCCGGCGCTTCTTCCGTGCCTCGCCGTCATGGAGCCGTATGTCCTGCGTTGAAGCCGCTGTTGGGCGGCAAACCAGGGCGAAGCGATCTTCTCATTCCCTCCCATCTAGGCGGAAAGTGCTCCGTGAGCCGTTCTGAAAGACTCCTTCAGGGAGGAAACGCCTCAAGCGAGAGACCCGTTTCGCCTGTTGTCCGATCACGTAGCGCAAGCGCGGTCTACTGCTGGCAACTATCCTGAGGACGGTTTCCGCGACCAGCTCCGGGCCAGGGCCTTCCTCTTCATAGGCACGAATGGCGTCAAGGGCGCGTCGTCGCCACAGCTCATACGCACCGATCTGTTCAGTCGCTATCTGGCGGTGGTTTGGCATCGGCGTTTTGAGAAAGCCTGCCTCTATCTGCGAAACGTGAATATTCAGAGGTTGCACTTCAAGGCGTAGCGCTTCGGTATAGCCTTCCAGCGCGAACTTACTGGCAGAATAGATGCCCATGAACGGGACAGGGCTGAGACCGGCCAAAGAGCTGATGTTGATTATCTGTCCGCCTTCTTGGCGGCGCATCAAGGGCAGGACGGCTTTCACCATTCTGACAACGCCGAAGAAATTGGTCTCGAACTGAGCCTTCGCTTCATCCAATGAGACTTCTTCCAAGGCCCCCGCCAGTTCATAGCCGGCATTGTTGACCAGTACATCTAGGTGGCCAACCCGGTCTGACACCGCTTTCACGCAAGCCGCAACCGAGTCATCATCGCGTACATCGAGAGCTACCATCTCCAAGTCTGGCATCGGTTCTGCGCTGGAGGGATCGCGGCTTGTTCCAAAGACCTTGTAGCCCGCTTGTGACAGCAATCGAGCTGTAGCTTGGCCGTTGCCAGATGACGCGCCAGTAACTAGGACTACCTTCTGATTGGACATACTGGACCTCCCGGGAATCTGTAGTGATGTGGACATCCGTGAGTCGCCCAAAGTGTTTCGGCTTGAGTTGACGCCGAACGCCTGCATCTTGATTCTACCCCGCGGCGTTCTGCCAGCGATTTTGCGGACCGTGTAAGAGGATGCAGCACAGGTGTCGAGCGCTCCGTCTGAAGTTCTTCTGTAGTGATGGCGTCCTATGGGGCCCTATCACGTTCACTTGGAAGACGGGAAACCGCAGCTCAGGTACCCTGACGTCCTAAGCCTGGGGGCTCTTTGCAAGCCTGAGGTCGAGGGTTCGAGCCCCTTCGTCTCCACCACAAACCATCGCAGGCGGGCCCGAGAGGGCCCGCCTTCCGAGTGTCTGCCTCAGGAACAGCACGTCAGGGTCGGTGGCAGTTCGTGCAAAGGTCGTCTCGCGGTTCGACAAGCAGGAAGTCGTTCACGGTCTCATGTGGGAAGTTCTGGAATCTCGGGTTGTCATCGGGACGGGTCCCGTCGGGCGATCTCACCAAGAACGGCTCGGCTGCTCCGGTCGTC
>DCUI01000256.1 GCA_002327785.1 Phycisphaerales bacterium UBA2218 | reverse complement strand
CGACTGGCATCGGGTGGGATTCACCTGGGACGGCTCGAACCGTGTTCTCTACGTGGATGACATCGAGGTCGCCAGGGATACACAGTCCGGTCTCGCCGCCTCGACCGGCGGTCTGTGCATCGGGGCCGACAAAGGCCTGGAGCCGGGAAGCTTCTGGTCCGGCCTGATCGATGACGTGCGGATCTACAACCGGGCGGTGAAACCGTAGTTCATGAGATTCGTGCGGAAAGTCTGACGGACTCCGCGATCTTCAGCCGGGATTACGGCAGCTCCATCGCCGAGGAAGTGGGGGCCCAGGGGGGGTGCCAATGCCCCTGGGGCATTGATTGTTGGTAGACCCTTCGATGGACGAGATGGAGGTGCCTCAGCATAGGAGCTTCTGTTCCGGCGCGAACTACGTTACTCCGCATCGGGCAGGAAGGAGACGTCCATGACGTACCTTCGTGGATTGTTGGGATCGATCCGAACCCTGATTTCTTTGCTCTGAATGTATTTCTCAGGATTGAACCAGATGGCTTTGCTCTTGAAGGTGAACACCTTGTTCTGGGCCGGGTCGTGCCATTGCGAGTAGATGCGATAGGGGTTCCGGTGGTTGACGGCGACGGACGTATCCAGGGAAACAGACTGGAATTCCGTTGTGATGTCGCTTCCCAAGACCTCCAATTGTTTCAGCATACCGGCATATCGCGTTGTGATCCCGACCATGATGCCCCCTGCGGCTATAAAAACCAGTCCCAAGCTGCCGGGTATGAGGGCGAGCAACCACAGGGAAACGAAAGAATCTACCCGCGCCCGATACGGATCATTTGGATCATACCGCACCGTAACAGTATCACCCTTCCTATGGGAGGGCGGATTGCTGCCGGTGTTACTCATGAATTCAATTGCTTCCCGGTTTTCGGTTTCAAATCGAATCACGGGATGGTAAGTGCCTGCATCAGAGCTTGGGACGTCTGAGTCCGAGGTTGCCTGGAGGACCAGGTTCATGACTTCTCCCCTGGCGACAGTCGAGTGTGCCATGAAACGTCGCGTATTCCTGTAGCTGAGAAAACCTCCTACCAACAGGAGGATACCTACAACGACGAAGATAGTACCCATGATTTTCAGTAGCTTCATGTGTTCAACTCCTGAATGAAATACAAGCCAGCAGGCTATTATCGACCCAAGCTTACGTTGTGTCCGTTGTGAATGCAACACCTATCCGCCCGCCTGTATGGCCATCTGGCCGCAAGTGTCTTTTGCCCGAAAGCACCCACGGGTGGTCATGCCGTGTGTTCTGCCTCTGTTGACGACCGGGAAATCACTATATGAAGGTCAAGGGCTCACATCAGGCGCTCGGCGAACAACAGTGCTTTGCGATGTTGGCGTGATGGTTCCCGGGATGAGAGACCCACCGGCCAGCGTCACATGCGGCGGTGGATCCGGCGTATGAACAGCCCGGCGGGGGCTGTGGCTGCCCAGCAAGCCTCAGCAGTCGAACGGTCTGCTGGTGGGTGGACAAGAACCCAGATAGGGCTCCGCACTACCGTCGCAACGGCATCGGCGCGGTTGTCTGGATGGACTGCAGCGGCGGCCACGTGCTGCGTGGGCCGGGACCAGGGATCGGGCCCGCGCCGCGGATGATCTCCGTGTGCAGCCACGCTGCCACACGCGGGTTCGTGAGGATCGAACCGTGATTGTCCAAGTTCCACGGGCCGTCGTAGAATCGGTACCATGAGCCGTTCATGGTCGTCGTGGTGCTGCCGGACCGAACCGACCAGCTCTTGGTATGGTCGAAGTACTCGATTGTAGATGTCCCCAGACGCAGACCGAGGGCCGAATCCATGGAGACCAGCCCATCGTTGTCGATCTCTCCGTCGGCGCCGCGCGTGTTGGCGACTGGCCGCACCTTCACACAGGGAACACTCACGGTCTCCTTGAGTTGCCAGTTCGCCGGATTCAGGCAATTCGCGAGTTGCTCCAGGTTGTATCCCAGGTTCAGCAGGAAGCTCTTAAGGCAGTTCAGATCGAGGCTCTTGCAGTCGTCCCAGGGGACCCGGAACTCCCCACACGCCCAGTGTTTGAATGGCACCTGGACCTCGGAGACGTAGGTCTCCCACCGGCTGTCGAGGTAGACGGGGAAACTGGCGTCGAACGAGGTCAACGCACCGACCACGGAGAGCCCGCCGAGCCTGCCGACGATGGCTCGCAGGCATGGGTGCAGGCTCTGCTCAACCGCCGCAATTCTCTGATCGACCATCTGCTTGAGCGAGACTCGCTGGACCCAATCGAGATTGGAGGAACCGCTCGGAGGCTGGCCCCAGCCGTTGCCGGGGCTGTTCTTGACGCCCATGTCGAACCCGACGCAGCCGACGACTTCATAGGTCCGCCGCGTATCGCTGCGGAAGCTGAGGGTTTGCAGGGTGGGGCTGTTGAGATACCCGCCGCCGGGGCTGCGCGCCGCGAGGGCATAGATCGGAATCCCCGTCCCGTCCGCCCGGACCGCGCGGTGCGGCGCCATCACGCCCTGGTTCATCTGCAGCATGGACGATGTCTTGAGGTGCTGCGTGGAAGGATCGTTGACCACGGTCAGGGTGGTCAGCCAGTACTGTCGGGCGGAAGTCAGACCGGCCGCTTCATAGAACTTCTGGAGAAGCGGGGGATTCGACTGCAGGAAGTCCGCCGCCTCGCGCGTCCAGTCCGCCAGGCGGCTGCCCTCGTGGGGTGTGGCGAGCGTCACAAGGTGCAAGGTGCGGTTGCGAAGGAAATTCGAGCGGAAGTGTTCCTTCGTCGTTACCCGAAACGGATTGCACAGAACATAACGTGATGCCAGCCCCCCCATGCTGTGTACGACGAGGATGATCTGCGGCTCTTGGTCCCGGGCGAAGGTCTGGTTGTACATGCGGAAGATCTGGTTGACCAGTTCGGAGGCTTGGGCCGCCAAGCCTTGTGAGCCGTCGCGGTACGTCAGCATGACGCTTAGGTCGCGACGACCGGTGGCGGTACTGACGAAGTGGTCGTTCATGTTGTTGTCGTCTATGGCAATCCTGGCGATGTTCTGACCGAGTGGAGGGATGTAGTAGGCGCCTTCCGGCCAGTTCTGCTCGTTCAGCCGGACGTTCGAGAACGTATAGAGATCACCCGTTCCGGCACCGAGCAGACCCCGCACGAACTTGAAGCCCCATTCTTTGCGGGCATACACGAGATGGCCGGATACGGCATCGCGGCGGGCCGCCTGACCGTGGACCAGCACGATGAGCTTGGGCCGCAACGGGTTGAAGAAACCACCGCCCGGCGTCTGGCTCGCATTGGGAAACTCGGGGTCACGGGTCGCCACGGTGACCTCTGTACCCACCTGCCCCTGCGGCAGTGATGCCCGCGGCACGGTTGTAGATTGACCCGCGACAGGTATGCATAGAGGCCCCACAATGACCGCGAGTACGGCTGCGGCTGCCACCCTTCCCCTGTACCTGACCGGCACGCCGGAACGCGTGGCATCTCCACAACAGTTGGCGATCAGTGCCATTGGCTCTCCTCTCACGACAAATCCAGAGTTGCGAATCAAGATATCACGATGAGGCTCGCGGTCGTGATGAGCAGCGACCCCACACCCCGGGCAACCGATTGTTGCCGACCTATCATGCCGTGCGTACAACCAGCGAATGTACCGAAACTACCACGAATTCTACCACCGTCACAAGGGCGGTCAATAATGAACTTCAGCGGGAGGGCCTTTACCCTATTTTGCCGGTAGAGTCTATTAGGATTCCGCTTTGGCGTGACTTGCCGGTGAGGGCTTGACAAGTGCATGCGTCACGGATACAAGGGTCATCATCAAGAGCATCTCCATAGACGACTGATCGAACCACGGGGTTCAAGGCTTCATGACGTTTCGGATGGCCGTTCCTGGCCAACCGCTCGTCTCTAACAGGAGGTTTGCCATGCGATGTCGAACATACACCCATCTAGCCATCATAATCCCCCTATGGATGACAGCATCCGCCGCCACCGGTGCGGCCCGCCTCAAGTCGATCGAACTGTGCACCGATGTCAGCGGGGACGGGTTCACTGCAGTGAACGTGGTGGAGGGATTCACTACCGATGCACCGGTGCTTCACGGCATTGCGCAAGTGGAGGGAACTCGAGCCAACTCCGTCTTAAAGGGAGTCTGGGTTTCGATTGATGCGATTTCGGTCCCGAATTATGAGATCGACTCGGCCGAGGAAAAAGTGAGAAGGAACGGCCCGGCCTCCGGCCATTTTGCGCTGTCCCGACCGACCAGCGGCTGGCCCTCAGGCAATTACCGGTTGGATGTCTATGTCGATGGTCAGTTGCTCGGCTCCAAGGGCTTCTCCATTTCCGCGCCTCCCGAAGAGCAGACGATCCAGCAGACGGTCGCTGCGCCAGCGAGTGATGATCAGGACCAGATTCAGAAGAAGCTGCAAGCACTCCAGGCGGCTCACGAGGCCGGGATTCTCAGCGACCCGGAGTACCAGCAGAAGAAAGCGCTGCTTGACGCCCAGTTGCAAGGGCCCTCGCAGGGTATCCACACTGAGACGCGAAAGCGGTTGGAGGCCCTCGATTCGGCCTACCAGGCCGGAATCCTGAGCGAGCAAGAGTACCAGCAGAAGAGGGCCTTGGTGCTGGGCGGCGGCGCCAGGCCCCAGCAGACCGACCAGCCTTCGGTACAGACCGAGGTGCCGGCGGGCAGGGTCGGACGGACGTACTCTCACCCTGCGGGATTTTCGTTCTGGTACCCGGCGTCGTGGAAGATTACCCAGCAGGACGACATGCTGCAACTCACTCCCGCCGAGGCGGCCGAGAGCCCGGAAGGGCCACTCGAATTGTACTTCCTGGCCACGGAGAACATCGCGGGCCAGGGGATCCAAGGTCCGACCGACGAACGCATCATTGAATACCTTGATGAACAGGTCAAGAGCCTTTCGCCCGTGCTGACGTATGATCGGCGGCCCTGGGACATACAGACGAAGGCCGGTAAGGGATCTGTGCTCGCTTGGCAGGCGACGGCTCCGGGCGGACGCAAGATTACCGCGCGCGTGTTCGTGGTGTTCGTCAAACAGACCGCCGTAATGCTGATCGGCATGGGCCTGACGGAACGCATCGATGCACGGGATACCGACCTCCAAGACCTCTTCAAATCCATCACGACCGGCCAAGTCAAGGCCCCCACGAGCGCCGACGTACAGCCGACGCAACCACAAGCATCGAGGCCGCCTGTTCAGACGCCCCCCGCGCCGCAACCGGCGGGTGCTGATCTCGGCCAGCAATTACAGGCACTGGAAACAGCCAGACAGGCGGGCGTGCTGAGCGAACAGGAATACACCGCCAAGAGGAGGACGCTGGAGGATCGACAGGCACAGTCGATCGACCCCGCGACACGTCAGAAGCTAGAAGTCGTCGAATCGGCGTATCGGGCCGACGTCCTGAGCGAAGAAGAGTACCGGCAGAAGAGGGCCCAACTTATAGGTACGGCAGCGGCAGAACCGTCGCCGCAAGGTGGGCCGGCACTTGGTGAGGGGGTGTCACCCAAGATGGGCGGTAAGACCTATCGCCATGTCATCGGGTTCTCCTTCTGGTACCCGGCCGACTGGACGGTGAAAGAACATGAGGAGATGCTCCAATTGATTCCTGCCAACCCGAGCACGACAGCCGTTGGTGAGCCGACCGAGGTCTACCTCATCATCGGCGATAACACCGTCGGGCAAGAGGGGATCACGACGGCGGAGGACCCCCGAGTCATCCAGTTCATGGACCAAGCCGTCGCGCAGCTCTCGCCGCTGCTGAAGCGCACGAGCGTCCCGGCCTCCATGTCGACGGCTACCGGCAAGGGAGTTGTGATGAATTGGCAAGGCACCTCCCCCAGCGGCAGTGTCGTGTGTGCCCGGGCCTACATCAGCCTGATCAACGACTCCGGAATCTCCCTAGTTGCCCTCTGCCTGAGGGACAGACTCCAGGCACGCGAAGCGGAGCTTCAGCGGATCTTTACCTCCTTTGCCTTTGGCGAGGGCCAGCGGGACCTCCAACTCGCCGGCACGTGGAACTTCCTAACGACGAATTCACTGACAAACTGGTCCCCTTTCGAGACAGCCTACTCCCGGGCCCAGATGGCGTCCGATACGACAGGCACGCTCATCATTCATCCAGACGGCACTTGGATGCGGACGGACAAGACCCACATGATCGCCGGCGCGGCAGGCGTCTGGCTCGAGAGCAAAGACACGAAGGAAAACAGAGGCACTTGGTACGCCGGCAACGGGTCCCTGCACCTGATCTGGGACGACAAGTCCTGGCAGGAGTACAAATACGAGATGCGTCAGACCCCGCAGGGCGTCCGACTGCTACTGGCCAGTGGAGGCAAGGGCGAACTCTGGGAACGAGGGCGATGAGGTCTCACGAAATCGGATTGAATGGGTCAACTGTGGGTTCTGCGCCTTGAATTGCGCAACCTGTTGACAAAGGCATAGACAGCACGCTGAAAGAGAATAGGCTTGTCCTGGCTGCTGTCAGGGATTTGGAATCATAACGGGGTATATGAGAGCGGGGTTCAGTCAGAGCAGAAGCGGGGCAGGGGGCAGAAGCGCACGGAGGTTACTGACCGGCGATGGCAAACGGCCGGCACAGGCGAGGGGGCCGGGGCTGGGGGTTCGCGCAACTGAGGGTGGCCGCCCGGCGATGAGCGATGGAGCCCGTGGCCGAATGTGGGGATTTGCCTGCGAATGAGAGAAGACAGACTCCGCAGCCGCTCCGTGTGTCGCTTCTCCTACGGAATGCCTGGCTGCTGCCAGGGGTTTTGGAATCGCGGCAGACTCTTTTCAGGAGATCCAAGTAGACAGACACATCCATGCAGCCGTGCCTGGGGCCCATCTGAAGGCAGCGATGTGTCTGGCTATGTTACTTCTTTTTGGGCTTGGCTTTGCTCTTACTCGATGCCGTGGGCTTGGCGATGGGTTTGGCTTTCTTGCCTGATCTACATCCGCATGTGTTACACATCCGTGCGCCCTTTCAAAAAAAACTTGTGTCAGTGTGGTGGCACCACAGCATTGAACGCTGGAGTCATGACCCTGCATTGTAGACCCTGAGCGACGGAAGTCAACGCATGGGATTGCGATTGTGGCGATGCAGGCCGTGCCGGGAAGAGCAGTGGAGTGGAGGCAGGGGATTGAGAATTCGCACAAAGGACGGCGGCTAGCGAGGATCAACGACAGAACTGCAGTCAAACCGCAGTTGTAGAAGGCTGTGCATCCCTTGGTGAGATTGCCATCGGACAGGGGCAATAGGATAAGGCGCTTCTGCTGCAACCACAGCACGGGAGGGCATTTTCTGCACCATCAGGCGCGGCATAGCCGGTATAATATATTATGATGGAAATGCAGATGGCAGCCGCGTCCTGTGGATCTCGCGGTACGTTGTCCGGTCGTTCGCCGCCAAGGGCAAACGACACATCCGTGATTCTGCGTTGGAGGCAAGATGAAGATGCATGCCAACCGGTTCCGCCCCAGTCCGTGTTGCAGTCGGTCGTTATTCGCAGTGGTGAGCTTCCTGGGTGCCTTGTTGGTGAACCCATGTGCCGCCGACGATCCGTTCCTGAGTATATTGGATCGGTTCTCACCCTATGACATCAACGGAGATGGGATACGGGAAATCGAAACCCTGGAGCGATTGCCTCTGGGCTCGACTCAAGATGCTATCCCGACGGACGCCACGCTCGTGATCGTGATGGTCGAGCCTCGGCTGCTCGAAGAGATCCCTGGTTCCGCACTGCATGTGTCGGACGTGCACGATAGACTGGCCCGCTTCCAGGGGGATCTCCAGGCGGAGGGCTACTCGGTTGAGTTCGTTCGGGCCCGCGTGTATTCGGGCAGCGAACACCAGGACGGGCGCACTGTGTTGGCTCTACGGGAGTTCTTGAAGAGCGTCCGGACCACCTACAGGAATCTGTCCGGCGTCATTCTCGTCGGGTCTTTTCCCGAGCCCATGCTGGTGAGAAGATGGCTGTGGCCCAAGATCACAGAAGAGGGAGGGATGCAGATTGGCGGAGTCGATCTGCCGGCGGGGATCCAGTATCTGCGCATCGTCCCAGAGATCGTCTCGGAGCGATCCGACCTCGTTCTGGCAGACCTGGATGGACGGTGGGATGCGATCTACGAACAGGGACCGATGACTCTGGAGTCGATTGTCGCCAGACCTGCCGTTACCGCCGGGGCCGACTGGTATCAGGATGGGCAGATCCTGAACTGCCCTCAGTATGATCGAACCACCCTGTCGTTTCAGGACTTCTTCTGGATCCAGGACGACAACTACAGCATTATTTCCGCCGGCGCCAGCGGGATGCGAATCCAGATCTTCACAGCCCAACTCCATCCCGAGATGACCGCGTCCGACAAGGCTCTGGCCAACCCGGTGGCCCGACCGGATATCTTGGTTTCCCGCATCAACCCACTGCACATCGCCGTTAATCCGGACCCCACGTTTCGGGACGACTATGGCCAGGGATTCCTGGCTGCCGATGGCAAGCCGCAGGCGGTAACATCCTCACGAGCCATCAACCTGAACCTCGGCTCCTTCTGGGTCAGAGACGCCAAGTTGGAACGAAAGGTCCTGCTGGACTACTTCGACAGGGACCATGCCTACCGAGTCGGGGGCGACTCCTATCTGCCGTTCCGCACAGCGGCCATTGGCAAGGACCTCTCGGCAGCAGCGCTCAACGCCACCCTGCTGAAGGCCTCCTCTGAGTTCGTTGGTTCGGCCGTGAGGGAGAATGCCTCGCTGTTGACCTACGTAAACTGGCTGACCGAAGACGCGGGCTATCGAGGGATCATTGCCCATTCGAACAGTCTCAACTCGGCCTTCGGCAACTACCACACCGTTAGCGATCTGGAAGCGGCCGTCGGCGGCCGACCTTGGCGATGGAAGAGGCAGGGGACGACGAGTCTCTATGAGCCCAGTCTGGCCGACCAGGGTGGGACGGCCGATTTGTACGTTCATAGGACGATCTGGGAAAACCGAATCCTGGCCGGCACGGGGAACCGGCTCTACATTCATTGCGGTTGTCAGGCCAACAGCCCGAATGGGGCCGCCACCCAGCCCTACAATTATCCACTCTACGGTACATTCCAGAATGTCGAAGGCGTGCTGTTCTACCTCAACGGGGTGGCGCTCACGGCCAGAGCCAAGGTCTTCTACGATGCGCCGAGAGGATTCTCGGAGGCTTTGGGACGGACGGAACGCTCGTGCTTCGGCGATGGCTGGAAGGGGTACTTCGGGGAAGAGTCCAAGGATACCTCACTTCCTGCTTTGGTCGCCGACAACAAGCGTTGCTATACGTGGAGCGTCCTTGGCGACTGGACGGTCCGGCTGCGCTACCGGAATGGATTGGGGATCATCGGTCTTTCAGGCAACGTCCTGACCGACCGGGCTGTCCACCCGGACAATGCGTGGATTGGCGGCTGGGACTACTCGTCGGTCCTCAACGAAGTCGAGGGGACAGGGGATTTCAATGGCGATGACAAGCCGGACATTATCTTGACCAGTTCCTGGGGCATGGGCGTCGTGTCGCACGATGGGATCACCTGGCAATCGCTTGCCATTCATCCCAAATATGACTGGCTCGGCGTATGGCGGTGCAATCCCGACGATAACACGATAGAAGGGATTGGCGATTTCGATGGGAATAGCAAGGATGACATGCTGGTGACCAGCCCGTGGGGGATCGGAATCCTCACGCTGCAGGGTTCTGGGGTCGCGTCCGTGGTCGCCAAAGCCAGCGGAACACCGTTTGGTGTTTGGCAATACAACGTCAAGACGGATGTCATCCGTGGCGTCGGAGATTTCAATGGGGATAAGAAGGACGACATCTTGCTGTCCAACCCTTCCGCGATAGGCATCCTCACCTTGCAGAGTTCCACGCTGGCTCCAATCATGAAGCAGCCGAAAGATGCTTGGTTCGGGGGGTGGCGCTACAATCCCGATGATAACGTGGTTCAGGGCATTGCGGACTTCAACGGCGACGGCAGAACCGACATCCTCATGACCAGCCCCTGGGGCATAGGGATCTTCACTCTGCAAGGTGCAACCCTCAGTCCACTCATGACGCAGCCCAACGGCACGTGGTTCGGAAGCTGGCGGTACAATCGCCAGGACAATGTGATCGAAGGGATGGGGGACCTCGACGGCGATGGGCGGGATGATCTGGTTCTGTCCAGTCCCTGGGGGCTTGCCGTTCTCAAGCTCCAGGGTTCCACGCTTGCCGCGGTTCTGGCGCGGCCGAAGGGCACCTGGTTCGGAGGCTGGCTCTACGACCCTGACAACGATTATGTTGAGCAGATCGCGGACTTCAACAATGACGCTCGCGACGATCTGCTGATCCGCAGTCCGTGGGGCATCGGCGTCCTGACGCTGGCGGGCGATACTCTGACGAGCATCGACATGGCGGCCTATGGCTGTCCGGTTGGAGCGTGGTGTCTCGCGTCCACCGATCAGGTCTGCGCCGTGGTAGAGCGCGGCAGCGGGCGAGGCGCCGGAGTCCTGCTAAGGAAATAGAGTTACTGGTTGCCAGAAGACAAGAGGCGGCGGCCATAACTGAGCATTCACCTTTTCGCTATCCGCGTGCGCGGCAGGTGACATTGGAGAATGCCCGGGTCAAGCGACAGAGCTGCGCGAGGGTGGGGACTCGTATTTTGATGGCACACGAGCGACAGGTTCCGCAGCCGCTCCGTGCGTCGCTTTCCCCGCGGAACAAGGGGATTTGGAATCATGAAAGACTATTTGAGAGCGACGAGGGAGGGCAGAGGCGGGGCAGACAAGTAGGGAGAGGGGTTGCTATTGCGGATCAGTAGGGGCCAGGCGAGAAGCTCAACCGCCGGGGTAACGGAGGACCGGGCGGTTCAATCTGGAGGGTCCTGGCGGGGCCAAATCACTTGCATTCTCCCCACTTCGCGCCCCAAATAGACCCATTCGAGGCCCAAAACCGGTGGGGAATCGGCATGAGTGATGTTACACGCATCTTGAATGCGATCGAACGGGGGGACACGAAATCTACACAGGAATTCTCTCCCCCGTCGCAGCACGAACTACAGATCCTCGTGGTCCAGAGACGGTGGTGTGCCCGCTCACCGACTATGCTGGATACTACCACCTCCCGTCCGGATCTGGCAGGTTCATACCAGCCCGCATCGCGTTGCTGACCTTGGGTCACAGCCATGTCACCCTGTCTATGATACTTGCTTGCGATACACAAATGGTCGCAGATGACGTGCTGCATCACCTCGCCAAATGCATCCTGCTGATGCAGATGGTGGAGCGCGACGGCCTGCTCTTTCCAGGCGGCCTGCGGTATTCACGGCCGGTAGATCCGGGCTTGGCGGCGGGGTGCCGGCAGAACGACAATGTGTGCGATCACTGCCAGCGCGCTCCCCCAGCATTTGGACCTGCGCCGCTCTGAGGAAGCGTCACTTCCTCGGGATGCCGTTCTTCGCCGCGTAGTTGGGGCAGTCCCACCAGGGACGACGGTTGATGTCCACCTCGCCGGCACGGCAATAGTAGTTGACGCCTTCCTTGAACCATTTGCCGGCCAGATCGTGTCACTCCCGCTCCAGGCTCGGAAAGTTTGGCTTCGGCGTCCTGCACCCTTTTCCGCGAGCTGGCGAGGCGCTCCATACTGCCCTGAGCGGGTCCGAATATGCCGGAGATCGTCGCCGGGATGACTTGCGGCGACTCGGGCACGCTCAGCGTCAGTTTATACGGCCCCACATTCGTCGGAACACAACCGTGGAAGCAGGTCTGTCGTTCGCCTTCCTTGGCCCGGGCCCACAGGAAGTGATCTCGCTGGCTGCGCACCTAAATGCGCAGGCGGTAGAGTCCGGGCGTCAGATTGGGGACATAGACCACAAAGCGGATGTGGTACGGGTCGTGCCAGCCAAAGCTGCGTATAGGGGCACCCGCCGGCCCTTGGCGATTGCGCGCGCCTGGGTCGTCGATGCGTGTGTGTACCTGAGAGGTCGGTGGCGGAGGCAGTTTCCATCGCCGCCGCCCCGATGACCCTGAGAGTACAGAGGAGACCACCGAGGAAAAGAAGCACCCTCGGAGCGACTTTGGGTTCGTCTTGGTTTTCATCGGTCATCCATATAGGGTTCCTGTCA
>DCUI01000166.1 GCA_002327785.1 Phycisphaerales bacterium UBA2218 | reverse complement strand
GTCCTGCCTTCATGCAACACGACGTCGATTATCTGGCCGAGTGTGGCCAGACGGCGGTATCTCGCCAAGACCTGCTGAACCTCAGCGATGCCGTGCTCGAAAGCCTTCGTTTTCTCGCCGAGAAATGCCTTGAGTTCTACGTCTGTAGGATATCGCTTCTCGACGTAGTCTCGCAACGGCGCGATGTCCAATACGTCAAAGAGTCCAGTGGCTGGTTTCTGCACGTACCGGCCGCGACGATATGTGTCACGCTTGACCTCCAGCTTCGAGAGAACACTGACCAGGACTTGCTTGAAGTCATCAAAGGCAGAGCTGCTGACTATTCCCTCGCGGTTCGTCTGATCACGGAGTCCTGGATTACCGTCCGCCGAGATGAAAACTGCCCCGACAACCTGATTGTTGCTGAGACGCATCGTCGGGTTCTGCACTCGTCGAATGTCAAGACGAAGCCAATCATTGTCCGCAAGAAGAACACGAAAGTCATCCCTGTAGATGCTGATACCACATGCGGAGTTGAGGTCGTCACGTAGCTTGCGTACAGTTGATCCCAGTTCATCTGCCAACGGATCCAGGTTATCGCGATCCCAGACACGGAACTCGAAATGGAATGGTCCGGATTCGGGGGCGCGTCCTTTGAGACGTATGTCATCGGAGATGGAGATTGCTTCATGTGTGTCCGGTCCTTCATACGTGGCGTTGACACTCCCCTTCGCGTCGACATCACCAGCAAAGCGGTAGTGTGGTTTGCCCAGAACCGGCGGAGGCGTAATGACCCCGGCGTAATCTTTGAACCTGTCCGGAAGAACCATCTCGATCTCGAAGTCATTTGTACCTCTATGAGGGGAGATGAGTCTGGACAATTCTCCGCGGAGACACAAAAATGACTCGGCATCCCAGGCATCATTCATGCGTGTAAGATGCAGAGTTGTTCCATGCCCACGTCCTTTTGATGCCGGAGATTCTTCCCATCTGCATCGGACTTGGTCCAAGTACAAGCTCTCGTCATCAAATCGTCCCCAGTCAAACCGAACGCGGACCATTTTTCGTCGTCCAATGGCGAGCGATTCCATTTCCATTGCTTGTGCGATACGAGCTGCGGCAAACCGACCGATTCCCTTTTCGCCTGTAACTCGGCGTCCAGCAGCGCTCCTGATGTCCTTGGTCTTTGATACAGTCGCGGGTTCAAACCATGCCCTCTGAATAGTCGCCAGCGTCATGCCCACGCCGTCATCCTCGATGAGAATACCTCCTTGAGATGGTTGAAGGGGATCTTCAAAGACGATACGGACTTTCTTGGCATCCGCATCGTAGGCATTCTTGATTAACTCCACGAGAGCGACGATCTCATTGCTGATAAGGTCGCGACCAATTGTGCGGACGATCCTCGCTCTGGGTCTGAGTCTTGCAGAACCTTTGCGAACTCCCTTCTTTTCCATTCGTCTGCACCTCCAAGAAGCCGGCATTTCCCCCCACACTATGAGGGCTATGATCCTACTGGCAGCGTGTTAACAAGCTCTTCGCGATAACCGCCATCACAGGAGGGCACACGGCGTTGCCTATCATCTTAATCCTGTCGCGTCGTGTCCCATGCTGAATCTTGAACCGCCTCGGCCAACCCATGGCGGCCTTGAGTTCCTCTGGCTGAAGCATCCGCATGACATGGCCTGACTCAGTGGGTTTCACGAGGGCGAACCGGTCCAACGTGGTTATGGTACGCAAAGGAGTTTTCAGTGACTGCCAGCCTCCGGCATGATCGGAACCATAGTAGACGATCAAGAACGATGTCTTCTCGCCTACGCGGTCTATTGCCCGGTCCGCTCTCGCCAAGGTCGCCTCTGCTCGTCGTTCTGTGCGCAGGGTTGTCCAGTCGTACTCGCCGTTAAGACTGACCACCTCGGCTGCGGACCTTTGCCTTCTACCTCGCGGCTTGATCTCACTTGGCTTCTTCTTGAGATCGAAGAGAAGGAAGAGACGCCTTCTTGCCTGTGGAACGCCGAAGTCCGCCGCATTCAGCTTCTGTGGCAGGCCATGATAGCCGAGCTCTCCCATCTGCTCTATGAGCCGAGCGTACTTCGACCATTTCTGCATGCGGACGACGTTCTCCACGATGACCCAGCGGGGTTTGAGAATCTCCGCGAATTTGACCACCAGCAGGGCCGTGTCCTTGCTCTTTTCACATCGTGGCTTGTTGCCCTTTGCCACGCTGTGATTGGTACATTCAGGCGAAGCCATGATAAGGTCCACGTGGCCCACTTCCTTCACGACCTGGTCGATGTCGTGATCCTCAATGCGTCCGGAGTAGAATCTTACGCCAGGGAAGTTGTCTCGATACACGGATTCGGCGACCGCCCACATGTCGAAGGCGGCCACGATCTCGACCCCCGCCGTGCGAGCCCCCCAACTGCTCCCGCCAGCCCCACAAAACAGATCGATGGCCTTTATTGCCTTCGTCCCTGTCGTCACGGTCGTCCTTTGGGCCATGCTTCGTCCTATAAGGCAGTGTTTTTTTTGGCCTGATTCTGGCGCATCCGAACAAAACGGCATTCTATCACGACTTGGAAGCTGCCGCAATTCCGCACCATCAAGTTCGCCCACCTGCGTGTCGCCTCTACTACCATATTATCGAGCCAACGGCGTGTGGCATTAGCACGATTCGCCGGGCGAATTGAAGGCACGCGGTCCATTCTTGAGGGGGACATGGAGCCGGGGTCCGTCGCTCGTATCTCGAATCGGTCGTTCTTCCTCTGCGATCTTGGCGTCTCTGCGCGAGTGGATTCATTTGCCTTGGCCTCCAGCCTACCGCCTCCGGCCTGCGGCGCCGCCGTGCGTCCTTCGTTTGGGCCTCTTCGAGGTCGTGGCCCGTGCCTTGTGGCCTGTGATCCGGGGAGGCTTCCCGCTCTTGCCCTTGCCCCTCGCGCCGCCTGCGGCGTTCTCACCATCCGACCTTCTCGCTCTCTTACTTTCTCTCTTCCGCGTGTCCCGCTGCGCGTAGACTTGCTCCCGGCGTTCCGGCGGCCACTCCTCGGGGAAGTTCAGACGGGCGAACTCGCCGAACAGCTCGACCGCCTTGCGGTCATATGCCCGCGCCGCCTCTTCCTCCTCATCGAAAGCGCCCAGGTAGGTCCGTTTGCGGCCGGACCCAACCGACGCTTTCCACTTGCCCATCTTCTTGTCGTAGCACACGCCTTTGAATCGGGAAGAGCAACCGATGGGTTTGGCTCTGTTTCGCGTGTTCTCGCCGTGAGAGCAGACCCGCAGGTTGGCCCGGCTGTTGTCCAGCTTGTTGCGATTGGCGTGGTCCACGATCATCCCCGGCGGCGGGTTCATGATCAGGCGGTGCATGAGGACCACCTTGCCTTTTTCATACCTGGCGGCATAGCCGCTCATCAGGTGCCACTTCCACCGGCTGAGCCACTCGTAGTCGGCCGCGTCCACGTAGACGTGCAGGCCGTTGCCCAGCGGGATCGGCTTCAGTCCGGCCCCCGGTTCGGGCGGCCTTTCGCGATAGTTGCGGCACACCCGGCCGGACGTCTCTCGCATCAGGCCCGGCGTATTCGGGTGGTTCGCGCAGGTCGGACCGCACGGGAACCCCGACCACAGCGTCCGACCCCACGGACCGATATCCCAATGGGCATACA
The DNA here is from genome assembly GCA_002327785.1 of Phycisphaerales bacterium UBA2218. GTDB lineage: Bacteria > Planctomycetota > Phycisphaerae > Sedimentisphaerales > Anaerobacaceae > PLanc-01. Next base: position 7,990 of record DCUI01000166.1, on the reverse strand, counting down.
CGCAGGTGTGACACGTCGGCGTCTTCATCGCTTCTCCCTTCCTTATGCAGTCGTCATTTGCCGGTTCGTGGTTGCCGGCGGCCGAAGCCGCTTCGCGCGGCTCAAGTTGGTTCAATAATAAACTCAGGTTAGATATCTGTCAACACAAAATAATAGCCAAACTCACAGATTTCGTCCACGGGCCGTGACTCCTTGCGAGTCACGGGGTCAGGGAGGCTGCGGCCTCTGCGGTTGGGCCCTTCTTCATCGATCTTCTTGCCTTCTGAGAAACCAAAGGCATGCGGGCCTTTGGTCGAAGGGCAGCGGACGGGAGGGGGGCAAGGCCGTGATCAGGGATACGTGAGAAGTGACAACCCGCAAGGCGGGGGCGGGGACGAATTCGCTTGTGGAACGCCTGTTGCTCGCCTCGCACGTTGGGCTGATCCGTTTCGTCACGCCTGGGACACGCAGGGGCGATTCAGTCCCCGATCTCCAGCGTCAGACTGACCGGCTCGGTGGCCTTGCCCTCGTATAGGACGTAGCACATGACGGTGTAGGCGCCGGCCGCCGGTGCGGTCCATGTGCGGCGCAGGGGCATGGCTTCGCCCGGCGTCAGGCCGGCAATCTCGTCGGCGAAACTCGCGAGACGCGCGCCGGCGCCGTCGTCGATGCAGACGAACCCCGTGCCCGAGATGGGCAATGTGCCGGAACTGCGGATGACGGCGTCAATCGTGATCGTCTGTCCCGGGCGGACCGATTGCGGGGCAGCGGTCAGATCGGACACCCGGCAATCGTGAAGCCCCAACTCGACCGTGCGTACGCTGGAATCGAGCAGCAGCCCGTCCGGGGACCGCAGCTCCGCACGCAGCACATAAGTCCCGGGGGGAACGCCCGTGGTGTCCCACAATGACGCGTACGTCGCGCGGCCCTGCAAGGCGTGCAGGCAGCGCAGGGGCAGGCCGGCCCTGACCTCGTCGGTCATCGCGTCGAGCACGACGGTCTGCACAACCGTGTCGGCAGCCGGACCCGCGCCGGCCAACAAGAAGTCCACGTACACGCTGGCGCCGGGTTGGGCGACGATGTCCTCCGCCGTCATATCTGTAATCTGAACGTCGCCGGCCATTGCTTCGACCGTGAAGCTGAGTCGCTTGTGGAAACGGACCTCCCTGGCCTGCGAATCGTACCGCACCGGATAGACGGACAGAGCGAGCACCATCTCCGTCGGGGTCTCGTGGACCTTCCACTCGAACAGCTTGTCCGGCCACCACAGGGGTTCAGCAGCGGCCGTCATAGCCCCGCTGCCGGTCCCGGGCAAAGCCCCCGTAGCCAGCGCCAGCTCGACGCCCGTCGTCACCACCGGCTCCGAGAGCTCCTTGAGGAGCACCTGCTGAATCTGCGTGTCGCGGGGATAGCTTCGGCGGATCGTGACGTAGGGCACCAGGGGCATGTCCGGAATCGAGAGGACCTGCCCGCCCGGCAGGGTCAGATAGACCTGGCCATTCACCTCACGCGTTTCGTAATCGCCGATCTCTACATCGATAGGTCCCGATTCGTTCCCGTCGGCGCTGCACAGTGTCACGTTCTTGGGGTTGGCTATCTGCATCATTGGGATTCCCGCGGCCCCAAACTTCGGATCGCCGAATACGTGGTAGGTCTGGGACCAGAGGCGATCCTCGAGACTGTCGCCGATGCCCTGCTTGGTCTTCTTGACGGCCAGGCCAACGGATTCCCCGAGAGCCCACAGGTTGAAGAACGAATTGGAGTACTGTCCCCATCCGGCGGAGTCCGTGGCCCCCAGGTATACGGCTGCCCCTGCGTCAAGAAAGGCCTCCGCCAGGCAGTACGTCCCGACGTACCGCCCGGTCTTGCACGCGTGCGCGAAGACGAATGGGCTTGTAGTCCCGAAGAGATTGGCTTGGCCCTGGACATCCGCTGTCGTAGTGCCGTTCCAGCTCCCGGCATTGCCGTGGCCGGCCAGGAAGATCACGTCCTGATCCGCCATGTTGGCGAACAGCTTGGCGGTCGTGGGTTGATCCAACACGGTCTGAGCACTCAGCGGAGGCACGAACTGGGCGGACAAGTAGGCCAACGCTCCGTCGACCCAGCTCTGGAAATCGATGACATTGTAGCCTGTGCCGGGGTGACCGCTGACCAGCAGGGAATGGGAACGGTCGAATGCCTTGCCGCCCAGGCTGGTCTGGAGGGCCGTACCCAACGCGGCGGCCGAGTTGCCGATGATTCGCCCGATGCTCAGCTCCGGCCACTCCTCATCGCCGGACGTGCTGGCGTATCGGTAGTCGGAGACGAAGTCCCAGACCTGCTCTCCGCCTGTATACTCATACGTGAATTTCCTTGCCTGGGCCGGGACGATTTCGATCTCGCCCACGATCAGCAGGTACCCGTTCGATGCCCAGCCGCCGGCGAGCCGGCTGCTCCAGGCGCCGCCGACGTGAATGAGCTGGACCAGACTGGCGACATCGTACTGATCGTTGTAACCCAGCGCACCCTGCTTGTGGAAGGCCAGCTCCGCCATGAGGGACAGCGCGCCGTCAACGTCCGCGGTGGCCTGCGTGGGGCCCTGGTAGAAGCTTGGGTTGAACACGCCATAAAGCCGATACGGGTTGGTCACAATGAGGTAATCGCACACGCCGACGGCAGCTTGATGGCTCTGCTGCAGGCCCCCGGGCCCTGTGGACGAGGCGACCTGCTGTATGGGCCACGCGTCGGAGGCATGGTAATTCTGGCCGGCCGGCTGCGGACCGCTGTAGTCCAGATAGATGAAGTGGCCGATCTTGGGCGTGGGCCCGGATGGGTGCTGCAGCACCGGCACGGCGTAGTACGTATAGGTCCTCTGCGCCGAGGCGGGGATATCGCCACTGTGGATTTCGCAGTAGCCGGACCGGCCCTTGGGGTCATAACGGCCCACCCATTGCCCCTGTGCACTGCCGCCGGAGATGGCCTGGAACCCCGCCAGACCCGACCGAATGACCACATCGTGCGCCGTCTGCGTGCCCTGGTTCCGGACCACCAGCGAGATGGCGAAGCGGTTCTGGATTCTGGAGGCCGTGTGTCCTATGACCTTGAGCCAGGGGTATTGCGGCGTCGGCGTGACATTGTTGACGTACAGACGGATGGCGTGCGCCCCGTCCTGGTAGGCGGTGTCCCACGCCTGGACGGCGATGTCGTGCGGGTCATTCACGATTTCCTTCGACACCTGACGCGTATCCAGGGTGAACTGGACCTGCGCCTTCGTCGGAGGCGTCGGACCGCCGAACACCTCCTGCTGCGAGAGGTTCCCGTCCACATAGAGCTCCGCCTTCCAAAGACCTTTGTCGTCATTCACGTCCGCTGTGATCTGGATCTCGCCCGAGACGGAGTCCCCTGTTTTGTGCGATGTGATGCGGACGCTCGGACCCATTGCCTCCACCCGGTTGTTGATATTCATGTCCTGCGAAATTACAGTTTCGTGCCCGGCTCGATCGTGAGCCCGCACCGCGATTGAATGCGGACCGTTGGCGTACTGTGTGGTGTCTACCGGCGCCTCGTACGGGGGGGAGTAGTCGATCAGAATCTGATCGTCATCCAGGAAGAATGCGACGCGATCGACGCCGGTGTCGTCCTCGGCCTGGGCCGAGACGATCACAACACCCGCCGGCCACCCGGGCGCATCGAGCGTCAGGCTGGGAGGACTGCGGTCCGGCTCGGGCAGGGTCTCAAACAGCGCATCCCTGGTCCTCAATGGGTCCCCGGCCCGGCCCGTGTAGGTCAGCACAAAATGGTACATCGTCGAAGGGCTCAGGTCCCCCAGCGCAAGACGGTGCACGGTGGCCCAGACCGGATCCTCAGCCGGATGCGGGTACAGTCCCGCGTCCGGGCCGTAATGGATGATGCCGGTGCTCTCTACGTTGGTCTGCCACACAATCACGACCTCGTGCGGGGACACATGTTCGACGCCCGGTCCTGCGACGAGCTCCAGTCTGCCTTCTTCGTTGCCAGGGATCGACCCTGCCTGGATGTTGCCGAAGTTGGCTTGCACGATTTGCCCGGCTTCGACGGTAACGATCCACGCCACAGGCTCTCCGCGGCTGTCCAGCGGCCAGACCTGTTGCCAGCCCTCTTTCATGGCCTGATCCACGCGGTAGGCGCCGGGATTCAAGCCGGAGAAGACGAATCGGCCCAGTGCATCGGTCCATACCTTTTGCTCGAAGTCACCGGCCACCCGGTCCCAATCGTCGTCCAGGAAGACCATCCAACCGGCCAGGCCGCTCTCACCCGGTCTCATCTCGCCGTCGGCATCGAGGTCGTGGAACACCATCCCACGGATTTCGCCCGTGAACGGTATCGCCGCCGAGACCATCACGGTCACGGTTGCGCCATCCGTGCCGCCCCGGCCGTCACTGACGACGTAGCTGAACGTGTCGGTCCCGGTAAACCCGGCGTCGGGGGCGTAGGCGACCGTCTGGCCATCGTGGGTTGTGCTGCCGTGGGCGGGATCGCTCACTTCGCAGATCAAGAGCGGGTCGCCGTCCGCGTCGCTGTCGTTCGACAGGACGTTGATTGTCACGACGCCGCCTTCCATCACGGACGCGGAATCGTCCCCGGCGGCCGGCGGCTGGTTTGCCGCCCCCACCGCAACGGTGACCGTCGCGTCATCGACGCCGCCCCGGCCGTCACTGAGGGTATAGCTGAATGAATCGCGGCCGATGTACCCGGTATCCGGCGTGTATGTGACCGACTGCCGGCTGTAGACAGCCGTGCCATGCGGCGGATCGGTCACTTCGATGATCGTGAGCGAGTCGCCGTCCGGGTCGGTGTCATTGGTCAGCACGGCGATGGCGACCGCCGTATCCATCACAGTCGCAGCGCTGTCGTCGCTGGCCGACGGCGGGCGGTTCTCCCTTCTATCGTAGAAGTCGTTGTCGGCGGTCAGTCCCGTCATCAGTTGTTCGAGACTATACCGGATCCAGTCGGACGAGACACACGAGCCGCCGACCGTGGCCGACCTGACGGAGAAGAAACCCGCCTGGTTTGTCTGGACAATGTTAAAGTATTCAGATGCTCCGGAATCGCGGAGGTGCAGATGGTATGAGCCCTCGCGGTCGGTTGTCGTGCTGATCGCCTGTACCCCCATCACCATGGCATCGTTGGAGACGTACAGGCTCACGGTGACGCCGGCCAGGGGGCCGACCACATCGCGGACATCGCCCTCATAGACGTGCCCTGATAGATCGACTGAAACCGCAAGGCTATTATGGGTCAGCACCAGACAGAATCCCACAATCGCGGTTGTCCGAAGTGCATCGCTCATCTCCATTCCTCCTGTTTCGATGAAGCCGCATCCGAGATCTGACACCCATAGTTTACGCTCCGCGCGGACTTGCTGCAAGTCTTTTGTTGCATCCGGCCGCCCTGCTGCGATATAATGCCCCCGGTGGACAGGTTTCGACGGGGTGTAGCTCAGTTTGGCTAGAGCGCGTGCCTTGGGCGCACGAGGTCGCTGGTTCAAGTCCAGTCACCCCGATTCGGCTTCGCGAGGGCCGGCGGGTGAGGAAAGCAGAACTGCTCTGCTCAGAACTACCTGTCCGCCTACCGCAAGTTCTCGATCCTGGAGAACGCTCAAGGTGATACTCCATGATCACTCGTATCCAGGAACTGTGTCGGCAACGTGTCCTACGGCGGCAGGGAGTTGTACCCATTCTATTTGACAAGCTCCCGTCTAAAGGAGCACATCCTGATCGCCGGCAGAAGCGGCTCGGGCAAAACGAACCTGACCTTCGTCCTGATGGATGGGATCATCTCTTCGGGGATCAAGGTCCTCGCCTTGGACTGGAAGCGAGGCTACCGGGACTTGATGAGCCGTCACAGGAACCTTCGGGTCTATACCATCGGCCGGGACATTGCGCCCTTTCGATTCAACCCTCTGATCCCTCCGGCAGGCTGTGAGCCGCATCTATGGATCAAACGGATTGTCGATGTGATGGCGTCAGCGTACCGGCATCGAACACAAGCACACAATCGCAAGTGCTGCACTCCGATTGTGACGAACTATCGTGCGGTGATCGGGCCGGGTCCTTCGCGTATCTGAGGGTCATCTCTTCGAGCGTGTCAAATCGCGATATGTAGCAAGACACAACGCGCTCTCGCCGCTCACCAGGAGTATTACCTATCATGAGACACAACCTCCTTTGTCGCCGGCACTCCGGACAGACTCAGTGCAGGCGCCCGCTGTACTGCTCCTACGATCATCATGCCGGCAGCAGGGGTGCAGTGGCGATCAGGCAGTGATCGCATCGAGTATCCGATCTATCGTCCCTTCCAAGCGATCCGCCACTTCGTAGGTTCCCTCCACGATCTGACGGCGGATGTCCAGCACCTTGTCTCGTCGGGTACGGGGCAGGGATGCGATCCTCTTCAGCACCTCCTCCTGAGGCGCGGCATTCATCTTCCCAAGGATCTGTTCCGCCAATGCATCGCCGTTCGGCGAAGCATCACGCCCTTGGTCATTCCCTGCCTCCAGGAGTTTACGGTGATCTGTAAGCGGACGCTCCATCAGTGCGGCTATCCTTGCCATGATTACCTCGTAGCTTGTCGTCCAAATATCTGGTTCGCAGTTCAAGTCCACAGTAATTTGCAGGCCGTCCGAATGTCCTCTTGGGCCCAAAATCAACACAGCAGTGAGAATGGTGAACATGGAGCATAGCTGTGATCCTTTCCTGGATTCGACGTTCGTATTCGATCCTTGATCATCCGCAATATATGATTTCCCCTGCGATGGGGTTGACATTCATGGCCGACGGGTGCACGAATGCACCGGCCGGCGTCGATCCACCACCCCTCCTTGCCGTTGCCTTCCTCCTTGGCTATCTGACACGTCGCACTCTCCTCTTTCCGAACGTGCTTCCTGGACCTGTCATTGAATGCATGCTATGCCATACGCCGGGTCCCTGCTATGGGGTGTAACCCTACCTGGACACATTGGAGGTACTCCCTGAATCCAGGGGCCAACGCCGTGGCTAGGACCTACCGCCTGATCAGCAGGCTCATTGCACAGTCCCACCCGTGTGCCATTGCGATCCTCTGCCAGATCTCACTTATCGTGAAAGTGCTGTCGGACTTTCGCCGCAATCTGATGATCCGTCATCCTGTCGACGGTTTCCATACCCACGATGCGGCCACTGAGGTTGGCTTTCTTGAGCCGTTTTTTCAGTTCTCCCTTGGCCTCACCAGGACCAAATATCAGAATGGAGTCGGCATCACGAATAGACGCAATGACTGCATCATAGTAAATGTTCAGATGGGCTGTGAATGTTCTCTGGCGGCTATTGCGTGCCGGCACTTGCGCTTTGTCATAGGCTCCCTCCAGAGGTAAGTCACCAGAGCGCCGGAGTTGCCTCTCCACCTTCGATATGATCAGTCGTGTCTCCTCCCCTTTGTCCGTAATAGCCACGACCATGGCCTTCTTATGGTCAATCCACAAACCCACTTTTGTCTTCGTCGATGTTCTCATGTATCTGTCCCTTCTGCCGGCGGCACTACATCACGCGCCTTTCACAGACCTTTCGAAAATGGTAGCCACATATGGCGAGGACAACGGCCTCGGGGATGAGCCGGGGGCGCCGCAACTGGGTCCAAAGCAGGAGCTTCCAGTAGTGTAACCGTCCCTGGCCCACGAGGCCCAGTCGATAGAACGACCGCAGCAGCGCGAGGATGTGTGAGAGCCGTATCCGACCTCTCATCCGGGGGGGCTGGTATTCACGCAGAAACGTTCTGATGCGTTGGTAATAGTGCTCCGGGGAGTAGATGTGCTGCAAGAGTCCTTTGTAGCCTTCCCGGAGAGCGTCCAGGTTCATCGCCGGGATGATGTTCGTGGTGCCGTCCACGTTGTCTCCCGACGAGTCCCCGCGAAGACGGCCTTCCTTTTTCATACGCTCATACAGTCGCGTTCCGGGAGGGGCTTGCAGCAAGCCGACCATGGCGGTCACGATGCCGCTCTTCTGGATGAAGTCAATCT
>DCUI01000131.1 GCA_002327785.1 Phycisphaerales bacterium UBA2218 | reverse complement strand
AGCGATCTGTGCGATTGGAGACCCGAAGCCTGTGAAGACCCGACGCGCTCTGGATCCCATTCGGGACTTTCGTCCGGCGGGCCTGGCGGTGACCCTGCTGGTGGTGCACTGCCCGCGTTGCTCGCGGCTGAGCGTACACGCCGTGGATGGGGTGTGCCTGCGCCGGGGGACCCAGCGGGTCCTGTTGCGTCGGGACCGCCTGGCGGACTGGCCGGCGTTTCGTTGCCCTCATTGCGACAGCGCCGACGTGGCTTGGGTCGAGGACGTGTGATCGAGATTTCGATGGTTGGCCTCGCAACAGCGCGGGGGGCCGACGTCCTTGCCCGACGGGGGCCAAGGTGGTATAATCGATGCTGTGGCAGAGAGATGGGTCTTTTGGAGGACCATGATGAAGGGTCTGTATCGCGTTTGCGTGTCGTTGTTCGTGCTGCTGATGGGGGTTTGCGAGGTTCGATCCGACCCGACGCGCAGCGGCGCTGCGGGCCCGACGCCCGGCCTGGACGTGCAGCGGCCCTCCGGTCCGGGGGGGGGGCAGGTCGTGTTCAGCGAGATCATGTACCACCCTGCCGGTAGTCTGCCCGAGTACATCGAGGTGTGCAACAACACGGCGACGCCGTTCGACATCGCCGAGTGGCGGTTGTGCGACGGCGCGGAGTACGTCTTTCCCGCGTTCTCGCTTGAGGCGTTGGACCGGACCTTCCTTAAGCCGTTTGAGCGGATCGTGCTGACGGGGGTGGATGAGGCGACGCTGCGGGCGGCGTACAACGTGCCGCCGACGACCCGCGTGTTCGGGCCGTGGGCCGGCAACCTGAAGAACGGCGGAGAGCGCGTTACGCTCAGGGACAAGAACGGCGCGCTGGTCTGCACCGTGGAATACAATGACCGGGGCCGCTGGTCGCCCGCGGCCGATGGGGCCGGTCACTCGCTCGTGCTCAAGAACCCAGACAGAAAGATCGACGACTGGCGGAATTGGGGCGCCAGCCTCCGGCTGGGCGGCACGCCCGGCGGCGAAGAGGTGCGGACGGCCGAGACCCCCGTCGCCAGTCCGGAAGTGAATCTCGCGGCGGGCATCCCGTTCGTAAGCTATGGCGACGTATGGCGGTACAACGATCGGAACGTGGACCTCGTCGCCGCATGGCGGGCGCCGGCTTACGACGACAGCGCCTGGGCACAAGGGCCCGGCCTGTTCGGGTTCGAGAACGCCTCTTTGCCCGCGCCGGGGATCCGAACCGGCTTCACGAACTCCCAGCAGTTGACGTATTACCTCCGCACGACGTTCACCTACAATGGCAGTCTCAAGGGTGTAACGATCACCGTCGATCAGGTCCTCGACGACGGCGCGGTGTATTATCTGAACGGCCAGGAGATCGGCAGGTCCGGCATGCCCTCGGGAACCGTCACGTTCACGACGGCGGCCAGCCGGACGACGAGCGATGCCGTCGAGGAGCTGGCTGTGATTACCGCCGCCGGCACCGCACTCGTCAACGGGATCAACGTCCTGGCCGTGGAGGTGCACCAGACCAACACGACCAGCTCCGATCTGGTGTTCGGGATGCGTCTGAACATCTCGGCGCCGACCCAGGCGAGCTTATTGGTCAATGAGGTGCTGCCCGGCGCCGTGGGGGCCGGATTCGTGGAGTTCTTCAATCCGGGGACCGGTTCAATCAACCTCCGCGACCATTATCTGACGGATGACCCCGCCAACCTGAGGAAGTTCCGCATCACGAGTGATGTCGTGGTCCCAGCGGGGGGGCTCGCTTCGGTGGGCTATGCGGAGTCGGGCCTGGCGCTGGGCAGTCCGGCGAAGGTGTATCTCGTCGCACCGGACGGCCAGACGATCATCAACGCGATCAGCGCCACGATGCCGCTGGACGGGCGCTCCATCGGCCGCAAGCCCGTCGGCGGGGACTCGTGGTTCCTGTTCGTCGAGCCTACTCGCGGCGCTCCGAACGTCAGCCAGAGCAGCGTGGCCGCCCGGATCCACCTGAACGAGGTGCATTTCAACGGGTCGAAGACGATAGACTGGGTCGAGTTCTATAACGACAGCGACGAGACGATTTCATTGGATGGTCTGTTCCTGTCTTCCTCGGCCGACCTGTCGGACAAGGCGCCGCTCAGTGGATCGGTGCAGGCGGGGGGCTACGCCGGCCGGGACGTGGTGTTCCCGCTCTCCGGCGGCGAGGCGACCCTGTTCCTGGTCAACGCGAGCGGCGCGGTGCTATCGGCCCGCGTCTTTGAACGGCCGGCGCTCGGGGATTGCCTTCAGGCCTTCCCGGAGGGATCGGGTGAATGGTATGCCTCCGCGCAGAGCACTCGCGACGCGGCCAACGACCCCGCCAGGAGCGAGGACGTTGTCATCAACGAGATCATGTACCACTCGCCGTCGAACGAGCCATCGGGCGAGTTTGTGGAACTGTACAATCGCGGCGCCGCGACGGTCGATGTCTCGGGTTGGCGCTTTGTCGATGGGATTGCCTTCGTGATCCCGTCCGGCACGACGATCCTGCCGGGAGGCTTTCTGGTCGTGGCCGCCGACGCCGAGTGGGTGCTCGCCACCTATGGCGACATTCCCGTTGTGGGCGACTTCGAAGGCCGCCTGAGCAACCAGGGCGAGGTGGTCCGACTGGTGGATCGATGGGGGAACCTGGCTGATGAGGTGGACTACCTCACTGGCGGCCACTGGCCGATCCTGGCCGACGGCGGCGGCAGCAGCATGGAATTGCGGAATCCCCGGATGGACAACAGCCGGGCCTCGGCCTGGTTCGACAGCGACGAATCCGGCAAAATGCCCTTCCAGCACTACCGCTACTCGGGCGTCTATCGGGAATTGAACGCGTCCGGTGGCGTGACCGACTACAGGGAGCTGCACCTGCATCTGGTCGGCGACAGCCACGTGGTCCTGAAGAACATCCAGGTTCGGCGGAACGGCACGGGCTCCAACCTGATCCTCAACGGAAACGCAATGTCTATGAACGGCGCCAGCGCCACCGGGTGGCTCGCCCAGGGCACTCATTACGCCAGCCACCTGGAGGGCGGCGAGCTGCACCTGATCTCGGACGGCCATGGGGACAATCGGCCCAACCGGGTGGAGATCGACATCACCGGGATACAATCCGGCCAGACCTACGAGATCAGTTTCGACGCCCGCTGGATCGCGGGCGCCTCGCGCGTGATCGCGCAGACCTGGGACCACAGCATCGCCATGAGCGTCTCGCTGCCCGTACCGGCGGATATCGGCACTCCCGGAGCGGCCAATTCCTGCTTCATCGATGTGCCCGCACCCCAGGTCGATGGGCTCATGCACGAGCCCGCCGTACCGGCCCCCGGCGCGACGGTGCGGGTGACCGCGCGCGTGCTGTCCGAGAGGCCTTCGCCCACGGTGCTGCTGCGGCATCGTCCGGACAACAACGCCGGCAACGGCGTCTGGGCTGCCAAGCCCATGTTCGACGACGGCATGTCGGGCGGCGATGAACGGGCCGGCGATGGCATTTACACCGCACGATTGACCGAATACGGCCAGATCGGCCAGGTCGTGCAGTTCTACGTCGAGGCCTTGCTGGCCACCGGGCAGACGAGCCAAATGCCCAAGGAGGGGAGCACCCGGCCGGCCATGTATGTGGTCGATACGCCTACGAGCCCGGGCGACCTGCGGCGGATGCGGTTTGTCGTGTCCGCCCTGGACCTGCGGGCCATCTCGGACGGGGATAGCCCGACACCGCCATACGGCTACGCATTCCCTCGCCTGTCCAACCACTACTTCAACGCGACGATCATCGTCAACGAGACAGATGCCCTCTATGGGTGCGAGATCCGCGGCGCCGGAAGCCCCTGGACCCGCGGCGGCGGCGTGGCCCGCGCCAAGTTCAAGTTCCCCAAGGACAATGCGTTTCGCAACAAGGGAACCCTTCTGTATCGCAACTACGATGTGGGCTGGTGGAGCCACGACCGGATCGTTCGCTACTGGCTGTATCTGCTTGGGAATCTGACGCCCGAGAACGAGTTCATTCTGGTCGAAGTCAACAACGCCGGCAGCTCCGTTCGCGAGGAGGTGGAGGTGGTCGGCAACGACATGCTCAACCGGGGCTACGAGAACGGGACCCAGGGCGAGCTGTACAAGATCGACGACGAGTGGTGGTTCCAGGACAACTGGGCGCAGACTCCTCGCAACGCCGATTGGAGCTACAAGAACTCGGACAACTTTGGCTGCTACCACAGCGAATGGATGAAGCGCACCCGGGAGAACGAATATGACTACAGCGCCCTGATCAGTTTCTTCAAGAAAGTTTATGTCGGTCCCTACACGCAGGCGGAAATCGAGCGGTTGGTCGATCCTGTGGCCCTCATGAAGGCCTGCGCCGTGGCGGGCTACATCCATGCCTGGGATTTCTTCTCGCTGGATCGCGGAAAGAATTGTTACTTTTATCGCCGACCGACGGACGGCCGATTCATGTTCTTCCCGTGGGATATGAAACGGTCGTTCGACAGCGCCGGCGCCGCGTTCTACAACGGCATGCCGGGGTTCCGCCCGTACCTCGACAAGCCGTACAACATGCGATTGTTCAAGCACTATCTCACCAGGCTGCTCGAGAACTACACGCTGAATGCTGCGAGAATCTATGCCTGGCTGCAGTTCGAGGAGAACGCCAGCGCCCAATTCCCATTCAATTTCTCCTACGCGAACTGGTTCGCGAATCGTCAGTCGTCGGCGTTCAACCTGCTGGGGCCGAGCAGAACGGTGGATTTTGTCATTGCCACCGGAAACCGTTCGCCCATAACCGTCAGCGGCGATACGGCGACCATCGTCGGCATCGCCCCTTTGCGGGTCTTCGAGGTGCAAGTCGTCGACCATCCCGAGGCTCAGTTCACGTGGATTGACGAGAGCACCTGGAGCCTGACGGGCGTCGCTATTCACGGCGGGACCAACGATCTGATCGTCAACGGCGTGGATGAGTTCGGAACTATTCTCCATCAGGAAGCGGTCACGGTGAACCGGGTGGGCGACAGCCCGCCGGCGATGGCGATCCAAGCCGATCCCCCGTCGTGGCAGGTGCCCGTCTTTGAGCCGATCACGGTGGATGTCTCGAACAGCCGCGACCCGGAGGGCACGTCCGTACAGTACTCGTGGTCTGTCACGCCTCTGGATGCTCCATTGGACGTCAACGACCAGGACGTGGCGGCCCTTGCCTTCACCCATCCGGGTCTGTACACGCTCACCGTGACGGGCACGGATGACGGCGGCCTGTCCGCCGAGATCCGGCGTGAGATCGCGGTCTACGGACTCGATGGATTCAGCTCGTTCGACCTTCCACGTCTGGAACCGTTCTGGAACCTGGAGAACGTGATTCTCCGTCCCAACTACACCACCGGCCCGTACTACTCGCTCGCAGAGGTTGAGGGCGCCCTGGTCTTGCAGGTGTGGGATGATCGGTCGTTTCCCTTGGCGACTTCGTCGCCTGCGTATCCGCTGATCTGGCGTTCCGCGCCGTCCGCTGGGGATTGGGCGTTTGGCTCCCGGCTGACCCTGCGAGGACAGGTGTTCGGAGATTACGTGACGGGTCTTCTGGCGGAGACGGTCGAGAACGGCAGCCCGGTGCGTTACGTGTTCGGCATCGAAGACGGCGTCCGGCTCGTTGTGCGGCGCATCACGTCGTCGGGTGCGACAAGTTCCCAGCAAAACCTCGCATGGAACGTATCGGAGGCCGATCTCCGCATCCGCCGCACCGGTGCCACACTGGCTTTTGAACAGCGGATCGACGGTGTCTGGACGTCGAGGCACACGGCAACCCTGCCCGCCAACAGTCCGGCAGCCAAGGTCGGGATGTTCCTCGCCACCGACACGCCGCAATCCGTCAAGATCGCGTTTGACAGCGCAATCCTCGTCGATCCGAGCCGCGAGCCATAGAGAACTTCGGCTTCACCTCAGGATGACGGAGTCGGAACTGCCCAAAGGTCTTTGGGACCTCGTAGGACTGGCGGCGGCCGGCTTGATCTCCCATGCGAGAATGCTGCGAGGTCCGACCTCGATGTCGGGTCGGTCGGTTATCTCAATGGCAAGCGACACCTGCGCTCCATCGGGCCGGATTGCGGTCACCGTCGGTGATTTGTCGGGAAAACCATAGTCCGTCGGATTCAGCTCAAGGCGGGACGCGAACAGGCTGTCCGAGACGTTGGCGAATAACAGCACGACCTTGTTCTCCTGGGGAATCCGCCATGCGCCGGTCAGGATCGCATCGGTGGTGACCGGCCACTCGCCACTCCACTGCCAGTCCGCGGTGACCAATGGAACCTGGCCCGCGAACCTTGGGGGACGAGCCATCTGACCCCGGTAGAAGTACTCCCGAAGCAGCCAGCGGAGCCGGATGCAGTCGTGAAGGAACCTGCCGGAATCAGGCCGCTCGATAGCTTCGGGACCAAACCAGCCGATTTGCTCGCCGTAGACCAGTTGCTGTCCGGCCTTCATGCGATTGGCGAGGTCCTGGGTCGGGCCGCCGCGATAGGCGCGTCCGAACATCTGGACGGCGCCGCCATAGACTGCGGAGAACGCCGGAACCATGTCCTGCTGTTGCCAGTGCCAGGTCAGGTAACCGTCGAACCACTTGATGAACGGCTCGGCGTTGCATTCCGTCGTGAGCATACGGTCGGCGGGCTTCGCCGCTCGGATGGCATCGAGCATCTTCCAATAGCCCTCGGTCCACCAGTGTCCGCCGCCGAGATCGTGGCCGTGCGAAGCATCGAAACACAGTCGCGGTGCCGCCGCTGCGATCTGGTCGATGTATACGCCACTGACGCCGTATTCGTTGAAGAGGCGAAGCACAATGTCGCCGACCCGGTCCTGCCACAGGGGAGTGGTCGGACACATGACCGCCAGCTTGACGCTGTTGCCGTCGGTCTCTTTGCTGCCATAGCTCTCGGTGTATGGTTTGCCCCCTTCCTCCTTTGTTGCCGCCGGCAGGGCCGTCTGCGTGAACTGCCAGTCTTCGCCGCCTTTGTCGCGGATGTCCCAGAGCCGTCCGTTGATGTAGGGCATCGGGTAAACGCCCGCGGTCTTGAGTTCCGCGACGCCCTCGCCGAATCCGTCCTTCACCGGGAAGTAGTGGGGATAGTCGTTGTCGAAAGGAATCTGGTGCCAGTTGTACCAGTGAAAGCCGATCGGCGCGCCGGTCGCTTGGACGAAGCTCCTGACTCGCGGGGCGCAGTCTGAGGCAGGGCCTCCCGTCATGACCCATGCCGGCAGTTCTCGCATCCATTTGGGCGTGTCCTCGCGGCCGTTGGGTCCCAGGCTGGGCCACCATCGCGCCTTCTGGACGACCCAGGAGCGATAGATCTGTGCGGCGTCGAACCAGTCTCCTCGCAGCAGTTGCCATCGCGCCTCGCCCGGCAGATCGAAGCCGACGCCCGGCTTGCCCATATTGGGGACCGGATGGTCGAATGTGAAGGCCACCGCATGTTGGGCCGGCCGGCCTTCCGCGAAGATGTCTTTCGTCGAGCCGAAGGGATCGTGCACGCCGATGTAAAGCCCGGTGCGATGGGCCGGATTGTAGGCCGCCATGTACTGCATGGCCGTCCAGCCGCCCGGGTAGGTCCCTCCTCGCTTGCCTGCTTGGGCCCACATGCCGGAAAGCTCGATGCCCGACGTGACCTGCGCAAACACCTTGCCGCCTTCGCCCAGGTCCCTCACCGACACCTGGGGAAATACGACGTGCCAGAGGCCCCATTGCGGATTGTCGTTAACGATTTTCAGGTCCCATGTCAGCGCACTGTCGGAAGTCTCCGTGTCGAGTGTCACTTCGACGCGGATTCCCCCCAGGCGATCGTCGGTCGGGGTGCGAAACGTGAGCCTGTACCTTCCCGTGACACCGCGATAGGCCACCTCGACGTGTTTCCAGCCGGAGTCGGCGGTTATGGTGGTCAATTCCTTGGTTGGCACATTCCGCAACACCGCCGAGAACAACGGAGAAGGATTGGCGGCCAGCAACTCCTGGTTTGCGGCTGTGTCGGTGAGACTGACGATACGCAGACCTTGCCCCGTGTTCTCCAGGGCGATTCGCAGATCGCCTGCTCCCACCGTGATACGGTTGGGCGCAGACACGTCCGGCCACGGCTCCGCAGATACGGTGGCGCAGGCCTTGCCTGCGACGAAGAAATGCCACGTTGTGCAAACCAGGAACGCGGCCGACAACAGGCGTAGGTACGTGCTCTTTTGTCTTTGCATGTAGGTTCCTCCACATCGCTGCCATCCTCGTCGGAACGCCCGACGAGGATGGCCGGAATGGAGGCGGGGGGATTCGAACCCCCGTCCCGAGATGTTTCAGGACAAGCATCTACGTGCGTAGTCGCTCCATTTGNNCTCCGTCGGCCCGGACGACCGACGAAGCCAGCCCACTGATTGGCGCCCTTGCCGGACCCGCAGGCGCAATCCGACAGGACGGGCCGCGTTATTTACGCAGCCATGGCATACTGGTAGTTGCCATTTAGGAATTAGGTACCGGATGATTAGCCAGGCCAACCGGTGTCCTGGGCACGCAGCTTGTCGATCCGCGATCCGGTCGAAGCCATTCGCCCCCGTATTCAATTATCCAAAGAGAGCCGATACGAACCACGGCGCGATTCTACCCGATTCTACGCCGGACCGCCAGCAATAGTTTGGCGATCCGAGATCGCAGAGCGGTTCAGCGGCGGATGTACACACCGTACACGTAGCTTGCGCTCTTCTTCTCGCCGGAACGGGTCTTGGTGATTTCGACGGCGTCCCGGCCAAGGCATTTGAAAGAATTGACATCGTGAACACCGCGGCGTATAGAATCGTACCTGTGTTGTCATGCAGTGAGAGATATTCCGTGATCTGGATTGCTCGCCTCTCGCGGGGGTGGGTTGGAATCGAACAAATTGGAGGTCAACGATGAGCATGCGTGTTGCGCACTCGAAAAGCAGGCAACGCCTATTGGCGTCCTCGGCAGTTCTCGTCCTGGTGCTGTTTCCGTTTTCGGCGACGGGGTCTGCCGAGGAAGAGCAGAGCATTACGGCACTGCGCCGGATGGGCAAGGCGTTTGCCTCCATCGCGGAGAAGACGTCGCCCGCGGTGGTCGGCGTCCGGGCTACGAAGACCGGCCGGAGCGACTCTCGTCGTGACTCCTCCATGGAGCCCTCCAGCCCATTCGACGAGGATTTCTTCGACTATTTCTTCCGTCGTCGCACGCCTCGTCAATACCAGCGGCAGGAGCCCAAGCAGCTCGTGCAAGGGTCAGGGTTCATCGTCAGCGCCGATGGCTATATTCTGACCAACAATCATCTCGTCGGCGAGACGGAAGAGGTCCGCGTCCAGTTGGATGACCGGCGAACGGTCAAGGCGCAGGTCATCGGCGCCGACCCGGAGACGGACGTCGCGGTGATCAAGATCGAGGCGACGGACCTGCCGTACGTGGAGCTGGGCGACTCGGACACCCTGGAGGTGGGCGAGTGGGTTATCGCCATCGGCAATCCGTTTGGCCTGAGCCACACGGTCACGGCGGGGATCGTCAGCGCCAAAGGACGAAGTCGTATCGGGGTCGCCGACTTTGAGGACTTCATCCAGACGGACGCCGCCATCAATTTCGGCAACTCCGGCGGGCCCTTGCTGAATCTCGACGGCAAAGCCGTAGGGATCAGCACGGCGATTATCGGGCCCGGCGGCAACGTCGGCATCGGCCTGGCGATTCCGATCAGCATGGCCAAGGCGATCTATGAGCAACTGAAAGAAAGCGGCAAGGTCGTGCGCGGCTACCTGGGCGTGGAGATCGGCGATGTGGGCGTCGGGGTGGGCGAATTCTATGGGGTTGCCGATGACAAGGGCGCCATGGTGACGAAGGTGATGGAGGGTTCCCCGGCCGAGAAAGCCGGGATCAGAGTCGATGACATCGTGGTGGAACTGCAGGGCGAGTTCGTCACGGGGGCCACGGAACTGATGAACAAAATCGCCGTGCAGAAACCGGGCATGGAAGTGGAGCTCGTGGTCCTGCGGGATGGCAAGCGAAAGAAGATCAGGGTAACGCTGGACACGCGACCCGACAGTGCTGCGCTGGCGCGCGGCGGCGAATCGAAGACGCAAGAGCAAGTAGGGGTATCCGTCCAGACCCTGACGCGGGAGCTGGCGGAGCGACTGGGTTATGACGGGCTCTCGGGAGTCGTTGTGATCGAAGTCGAGGCGGGCTCGCCGGCCGACGAAGAGGAGATTCAGCCGGGCGACCTGATCACGGAGGTGAATCGTCAGCCCGTACGCAATCTCAGGCAATGGAACGACGCCCTTGCCAAGGCGGCGGAGAAGGGCAAGATCTTGCTGCGGGTACGGAACGAGAATGGAACAAGACTTGTGCTGATTCCTCTATCCGAGAAATGACGCCAGCAGCGGCGATGCAAGACTCCGGCCCCACATCTTCGTGGGGCTTTTTTTATGGCCATGGATCGTCGGTATCTCATTGCCCATGCCGCCGGGTCTCCATATACTGCCATGGTATGGTCGAGAAGGTCCTGTCTTTCTATACGCGATACTTCGCGGTCTGGGTGGTTCTGGGCGGTCTGGCCGCATACTTCTGGCCGGAGCCGTTCAAGGCCCTCGAGCCCGGGAACAAGTGGTTCTTTGCACTGACGATGTTTGGGATCGGGGTCGTGCTCCGGATGGAGGATTTCCGCTGCATTCTCAAGAGCCCCGCGGTCGTCCTGATCGGCTCGGTTGCCCAGTTCACCATCATGCCACTCGGCGCGTTCGCGGTTTCGCGACTGCTGGGATTGCCCGATGAGCTGGCGGTTGGATTGATCCTGACGGGTGCGGCTCCCGGGGCCATGTCCAGCAATGTGATGAGCTATATCGCCAAGGCCGACACCGCTTATTCCGTCTCGCTCACAACCGTCTCGACAGCGTTGTGCCCGTTTCTGACGCCGGGTTTGACGTTTCTGCTGGCCAAGGGCACGGAGTTTCGCGTATCGATCGCGGGCATGATGATCGATCTGATGGCCATGGTGATACTCCCGCTGTTTGTCGGATTTGCCGTTCGGCACTGTCTGGGAGAGAGGCTGCGGAAAGTCCTGCCGGTTTTCCCGGCCATTTCGGCCACGTTCATCATCTTTATCTGTTCCCTGGTGATTGCCCTGAACCGGGAGCGGCTCGGCGAGCTGACCGGAATCGTCCTCGTCGCCGTGCTGGTCCTCAACATCGGCGGCATGTTGGCCGGCTACGGCGTGGGATCCCTGTCTCGGATGAACGTATCCCGCCGCCGGACTCTGTCAATCGAGATCGGCATGCAGAACGCAGGCCTGGGCACCGTGCTGGCGCTGCAGCACTTCGGTCCCGGGGCCACCATTCCCACAGCGCTCTTCGTCTTTGTATGCATCATCACTGCCTCGATCATGGCCTCGATCTGGCAAAGGCGGTCCGCAGGGCCGCCGGTAACGGCAGCATGAATACGAGATATTAGGCCAAGCCTCTTGCGGACCATTGATTCATATCATATACTATTCCATTCTTTCGATTCTGCGTGAAGATCCCGTGGATAGCCATCGTGTGGCTGACCTTCAGGTGGATCCAATAGTTGTGAGGAGCTTTCGAGCATGGCGTGCAGGCTGGCGATTGCAGGCGTGACCGGCGCCGTCGGTCAGGAGTTTTTGAGCATCATCGAAGAGCGCAACTTCCCGTTCAAGTCGCTCAGGGTGCTGGCAAGCAGCCGTTCGGCGGGTAAGACGATGTCCTTCAAAGGCAAGGAATATACGGTTGAGCAGATGACAAAGGACAGCTTCGAGGGCATCGACGTCGCCTTGTTCAGCGCGGGCGCCTCGCGCAGCCGGGAATTTGCCCCTGCGGCGGTGAAGGCCGGGGCCGTGGTCGTCGACAACTCGTCGGCCTACCGGATGGACCCCGAGGTTCCGCTGGTCATACCCGAGATCAATCCCCGGATGATTAAGGCGCACAAAGGCATCATTGCCAACCCGAACTGCTCGACGATCATCGGGATCGTGCCGGTCTGGCCGCTGCACAAGGTCAATCCGGTCAAGAGGATGGTCGTGAGCACGTACCAGGCGGCCAGCGGGGCGGGCATGTCCGCCATGCTGGAGCTGGAAGCCCAGAGCCGGGAGATCCTGGAGGGCAAGCCGCCGACGAAGAACGTCTTCCCGCACCAGATCGCGTTCAATTGCTTCAGCCACAACTCGGCGCTGGGCCCCGGCGGGTACAACGAGGAGGAGACGAAGCTGGTCAAGGAGACCCGCAAGATCTTCGATTGCCCGAGCATCATGGTGACCGCGACCTGTATCCGGATTCCGGTCATGCGGGCTCATTGTGAGAGCATCAACCTGGAGTTCACGAACGCGATCACGCCGGAGGAGGTGCGGAATATCCTCAAGGCGGCTCCGGGCATCACCGTTTTGGACGACCGCGAGCACAATCGGTTCCCCATGCCGATCGACGCCACCGGCAAGGACGATGTCTTTGTCGG
>DCUI01000317.1:7370-27366 GCA_002327785.1 Phycisphaerales bacterium UBA2218 | reverse complement strand
GCCTATCTCGCGCTGTGGTACTAATGAGTCAAGACGAACAGCGTCCCCAACCCCGGTGGACACCGACTCGATGCTGTTGCATTCAAGATATCCAGTATTTTCACTTCATGTGAACAGTCATAGCTACTCTTCACAGGTCCCGACAAGTCGTCATACACTTCCTAACAAACAAGTCCGCCTCGACAGGATCAACAATCTCCCACCCGACGGTGCGATTCTGGGGAAACCAGCTTTCTTTGACTGGCAGCATTCGACACCCTTTGAGTTCGGTCATTGGGAGTAATGGTGGGGATGGTGGACGCCATTCTTTCGGTGGATGTGATACGACAAACGTCACTCCATCGGCCCATGGAACGATCGTCACGCTGGGAGATGTCTTGTTCCGTCTTATGTTCACCCATTTCTTCTTAGGCTCGAATACTCCGCACTTCTCACTACACTGTTCTTGGATTCTCTGAAGAATTTGGGCAACCCAGTCGGGAAATCTTGTTCCCGTAAGAACTTCATCAAGACTCGATGTCGGTCCGCGTATGCCCCGTGCGTCTGGTCGGTGCACAGGAATTATGTTCGATGTCTTACCGTTAATGATCAGGTCTTCGAACTCTATCCCGGAAACCGTGTTCTCTGGCAATACCCGGACCCAGTTTCGGGAGGCAGATGCCGCCCAACGACTCAGGATCGTCTTCACAGAATCATCCGTAATATAACGACAAAATGCTTCGACAATCTCATGCCATGCCATGAGTCGGACAGTGTGGTTCTGAATTGCCTCTCTAAGCAATCTGCATGGTTCGCTCGAACCCTGAGCAATTCGGGTCAGTTCTGCCAATTCGGAAACCGAAGCCACTATGACCATCCAGGTTCTGGATTGGCCTGAAGGCATCATGTACTGGAGACAGTCTGTCTCCGGGTCAATTCCATCTCCGAACTTACACTCGACAATGATGGTTATCTGGTCCGCTTGAACTCGCCAATCGTTGCGTCCAATAGGGCCACGATATTCGGGTTTGGCCCGCCAGTCTGTCAGGTCTGCAAGCTCCTGGCAAGTAACTCGATTGACAAACCATTTGAACATGTGAGGATCGGGATGGTTTGCCAAAGAAAACGGATTGAACACAAGCCCCCCAAGTAGCTTGGCCGACAAACTCCACTCTTCTTCAACGAAGTCATCATTAAGCCAGAACATTTGACCCCTCCTAAGAATTAGGCCTCGTTGAAAAGATTCGTGGGTGCCGCCGGGCCCCCATGCGACGTAAACCGTTTCCTGGAAAGCACTATCGACGCCTGGGCCATGCTTGCATTTTGAACTCAATGACTTCAGCCGCCATCCTCTCGGCAGAACCGATTGGGCAGAGGCTCAAATTAGGGCAACCGGGGGGTAATTTGGGCCTCTGGGGCCCCGAGCGGTTTTGCCGAGGTAAGACTCGCTGAAGTCCTCCACCCACAAATCATTCAAGAGAGCCAGATATACTTGGTCATCTGGCATAACTCGGATGAGAGGTTCGCTCGATAACCCGACCGAAAAGAAGCCGGCTGAGTTCGTGGACCCTGGGCTGTACCCATCGCTCTCTACTGGAATCCCGGTTGGGCCAGCACCACCGAGACAGTTGAGCATAGACCTTGAAGGACAGCGTTTTGTACTCTCGTCGTTCAAGGTCCTCCTTCAGGTTCTCGCCCAAGCCGGATACAAATCGCTCCTTCCGTTGGATTAGCTCCTCGATCAAGGCGTTGACTCTCGCAAGATCACAGTCTGGGACGATTTCGAAAGCCTCCTTGCCAGCGACGTCATCGTCTGGCTTCTTGGCCTCGTCTTCGGGTTTGACTGGCACTTGATGCTGGAAAAGCAGGGCATCGAGATTGTCCTGGTGGAACAGCACTTTGCCTGCAAAACTGCTGTGGGCTATTCTCTTGTTCGCAACCATCTCCTGCAGAAACCTCGGACTGCAACGCATGTACGCGGCCGCCTCAGCCAGGGTTAACCACTTTGTGTGCACGTTTTCAGGCACGATCAATGCCTCTCACTGGATGCACCCATATGAAGAAGCTAAGTATATCAACGTATATTAACGTAGCGGATAGGGGATCGTAAGATAATAGGGACGCACCCTATTTCCGCCATCCAAAGGCGGCGAATTCACATGGTAAATGCAACACGGATATGGAAGAGACATCGCGAGTCAGATCCGGTAGCTTGGAGTTGTTCAAAAGCTTCAGACTACGGAGTGCTCGCGATGTCGTACAGTCATCTTGCCATGGATGAACGAAATGTCATCTACCGAATGCAATTCCAGGGCTATTCGCACGTCGAGATCGCCCGCTGCCTGGGGTGCCATCGAGCCACCATCGGCCGCGAGGGCGTACGACCGCAAGGCAGTCGAGCAGTTCGGCGAGTTCACGAGGCTGAACTTTCCCGAGGAATGGCCGCCTTGAATACAGGCGTGCTTTCGGCCCCGAGTCCGGTTATTATCTCGGGCCGTATGAATGCATTTACCGTAGATCTTCAAGATGTCCGTGTCGTCCGGCTGGGTCACGCTATCCTCGCCGGCATCTCGCTCCACGTTGAAGCGGCGCGTTGTTGTGCGGTCCTCGGTCCCAACGGCTCGGGCAAATCCACGCTTGTCTCCGTCCTGAGCGGTTATACCTGGCCCAGCACCGGCTCCGTCAACATTGGCGGGCAGGTGTTCGGCAAGGTGGACCTCGCGTGCGTTCGGCGGGGGATCGGATTGATCGAGCCCTCCCGCAGCCCAGCGCTCGATGAGCAGATGCGGGTCCGGGAGGTTGTCGCAACAGGTCTGTTCGGCACGATCCGCCTGCCGCTCCATCGGGAGGTCGAGCCAGCCCAATGGCGGCGGGTCGAGGCGGAGATCGATTCGCTCGGACTTGGCGGGGTGCAAGACAGCGTCTTTGCCCAACTCTCGACCGGTGAGCAGATGAAGACACTGCTGGCGCGGGCGATGGTGGCGGAGGCGGGCTTGTTGCTGCTGGATGAACCCACGGCGGGTCTGGATATGGGCGCTCGGGCGGCGTGCGTCGGCGTCCTGGAGCGGCTCTTGAACCGCCCTCAACATCCGACCGTAATAATTGTCTCTCATCACCTCGATGAACTGCCGTGCCAGGTAGATCAGGTGGTCCTGCTCAAGCAGGGCGCTGTGTTCGCTGCGGGTACAGCCGAGCAGGCGCTGACATCGGAGAAGCTGAGCGCGCTGTTCGACTGTCGCATCGAGGTGTTCAAGAACGACGGGCGGTACGTCGCCGGCGTGCGATGGGACAATGGTTGACAGGATTGTGGGGTGGACCGGATCATGACTGGGTTGTTGCGGACGTTCCTGAGGCCGGGCGAGTTTTATGCAGACCGCGAGCCGGCGATGGCTGAGACGCTGGTCGGGTCCTGCGTTGCCGTCTGCCTGTACAACTTCAAGCAGTGTTTCGGTGCGATGAATCATTTCCTGAGAGACCGGCCCAAGGCCTCGGCCGACGCGAATTTCGGCCAGTACGGCGTCACCTCGACCCAGCATATTCTTGACGCGGTGATGGTGATCGACCCCGAACCAACGCGCTTCCGCGCCGGCATCTTCGGCGGGGCGGCGGTCCTGAAAACGCCGAACGCCGACGGCCATATCGGGTCCGCCAATGTCGAGGCGGCGATCGAAGTCCTGCGATCTGCCCACATCCGGATTGTCAGGCAGGAAGTGGGCGGAACCCGGGGCCGACGCATTCGGTTCAACACGCAGACCGGCGAGATCGAATGCCGCTTTGCAGGTGATATTCCTCACAGGAGAGCCGTCCCTTGATTGCTCTCACGACCGGAACAAGCGTATTACCCACGAGCTCGTTGCGGGACGCGCTGGAGCGCGTGTACGCGCGCTACAACCGCCGGCAATTCATCGGCTCCGATCCGCTGCAGTTTGCATATCGGTATTCGGATCGGTCGGACGTTGAGATCGTCGCGTTTCTCGCGGCGGCCCTCGCCTACGGCCGGGTGCGGCAAATCGAACGCAGCCTTACGCAGCTCCTCGACCGAATGGACGATGCCCCGTATGAGTTCACTTCGCGTTTCAACGCGTGCAGTCGCGCCCGGCTGCGGACGTTCAAGCACCGTTTCACGACGGGCGACGATCTCTCCGATCTGCTCGCGCTGTTCCGCCAGGTCCTCGATGAGCACGGCAGCCTTGAAGCGTTCTTTCTGCGGGGCTACCGCGACGAGCATACTACCATGCTTCCGGCGTTGAGCAGGTTCTGCGATTCCCTGTGCCGGATGTACACGGATTTGCACGGGCGCGCACGGACTCCAACGGGACTGAACTACCTGCTGGCCAGTCCGAGCCGGGGCAGCGCGAGCAAGCGATTGAACCTGTTCCTGCGGTGGATGGTTCGCAAGGACGACGTGGATTTGGGGCTGTGGACCTCGATCGACAAGGCGAAGCTGATTGTGCCGATGGATGTTCACATGGGCCGGCTCTGCCGCATCCTGGGCCTGCACGACAGCAAGACGGCCTCTCTGGCCACCGCCGTAAAGATAACAGCCGGATTTGCCCAAATCGAGCC
Organism: Phycisphaerales bacterium UBA2218; assembly: GCA_002327785.1. Classification (GTDB taxonomy): domain Bacteria; phylum Planctomycetota; class Phycisphaerae; order Sedimentisphaerales; family Anaerobacaceae; genus PLanc-01. The sequence goes on along the minus strand of DCUI01000317.1, from coordinate 22,821 downwards.
CGCCGACCCGGTCAAATACGACTTCGCGCTCTCCCGAATCGGGATTTTGGAAGACTGCACCGGCCGGCGGCAGGTACAATGCCGGTTGTGTGAGCTGCGCCGGATTTGTCAAGAACGGGAGCCTCGTAGTCTATGAATTCGAATGATCTGGAGAAATACTCCTCGGCCATCACGCTTTCGGACATGGAACTGTTCGTCTTCCCGGAGCTGATCTACAGCCTCGTGCTGGCCAACATCATGAGCCCGGTTATCTGGAAGTGGCGGCAGCATGAGTCCTTCGAGAAGCTCGCCAATAAGAGCAGCTACCGCAAGCTGATGCGGATGCGACAGTTTATCATGGACGAGTTTGACTTTAACCTCGACCTGGAAACCTGGGGCCTGACCAACAAGGACACGGAGCTCAGGCGGTTTACACGGTACCTGTCGCCGCAGCAGATCGCCGAGAGCAACGCCCTGTTCGGTTACGAGGGCGACAAGTATTACTTCGATGTTGACATCCGCCGGCACTTTGGGCTCGACAAGTACACCACCGACATCATCCCGTACTGGAAGACCGAGACGGTCGAGGCGATGGATGCGTTTCGGATCAAGCCGGGCTATGGCCGGGCGGCGGGGGAGTGCGTCTCGCTGGCGACCCTCTACGCGGCGGCGGCCTTCATCGTCTGCGGCATCCCTCTCGAAGACATCTACATGATCCTGACCCCGCTGCACTCGCAGAACTTCATCGACCTGCAGGAGGGCATCCTGACGAACAATCGCCGGCTCATCACCAAGACCATGTGGTTCAACGGCACGGAGATTTCCAACAAGGCCCAGCGGGCGCTCCGCAACGAGCAGGTGACCGTTGTCGCGCACAACACCGGCTGCATCCACTGCCTCTACGACAACGCGACGATCGATCCGAGGGCTTACGAGCATTTCAAGACCCGCCTGGCCGGCTACCTCTCGACCGGGCTGGACATGACTGTCTTCGCCAGCTTCCTGCGGAGCTACGGCGACTATCAGAAGTACTTCCAGGTCTGTCGGGATTGTCACGGGCAACCGCAGTTCATTCGGGCCGAGCTGCTCTATCACTACGAGCACGGCAGCCCGTTCAAGATCGGCGACGACACGCACGACAAGCTGCTGGCCGAGGTCTCCGACGAGGATTTCGTGCGATTCGAGTTGCCCGGGCGGATGCGCTGTGATCGCCTCTGCGAGGTCCTCAAACAGGGCATCGACGTCCGCCGGGCCGCCGGCCGCGACGCCATGCGTAAGTTCATCGAGCCGACTATCCCGGACGCCGACAAGTTCGTCGATGAGCTGAGCAAGTTCGTGCACATCGAGGCCAACCTCCCCTCCAGCGACAAGCGCTTCTCAAACGGCGAGGTGATCCGGATCTCGCCCGATCAAAGCTGCGAGGAGATCATCGACTATCTGCGCAGCATCCGGACCCAGAACACCACCGCGGACCTGGCGTTCTACGCCTTCCGCGACATGGAGACCTGCGACTGGCGGCCCTTCATGAAGGCGGCCGTCGAGCGAAGTCCCATCTCGCTCGAAAAGACGCAGGCCATGTCGATTGCCGAGGTCTACGGCTGGCTCGGCAACATGCCCAGCGATTCCATCTACAACGGCAATCGCCTCGCTCAGCCGGATGAGCTGGTCAACTACCTCACGGGCGACGGCCTCGAAAAGGCCGTCCTCCTGGCCAACGTCCTGCGGCACCGCCATCCCGAACAGGAACTGCACCTGGAGGTGGACAACAGCAGCATCCTGTTGCGCGGAGAGCAGGACTACGAGTTCAACTCCGCCAAGAGGCTGCAAGGGCAAATGGACATCACCCCCGCCGGCGAGATCACCGTCGCCGCCCGGTCATCCCGGCCGAAGGAATAGCCGCGGCGTTGCCCAAAATACGATGGCTGAAATCCACAAGGCGAACGATGAGTGGGTGGGTATCCATCAGGAATGTGTCACGGATCGGGGCAAGAATGGTTCGAAGCGGCATCTGATTGTGGACGGACAAGGGACCCCGTTGGCGATGGAGCACACGCGGGCCAACGTTTACGATTCGGAGGTCGCGACGCCCCTGGTGGATGCGATTCTCTCCATAGTCCACGGTGTCGGACGGAGTCAAGAAGCACAGACGGCAGGCCCGACGTGCTGGGCAAGACGCCGAACGCGGCGGGAATCATGGACACGACCTGGCAGAACAAGTACGACCTGCTCGACCCGTTCGGGGAACTGCTGGATTGATGAAGGATAATGGATGATCGATGATTTGCAGAGGCACGCCCCGAAATCATCAATCCTCCATCGACAATCATCAATCATTTGAGCACACAGACCGCCTGCGGCTGCTTGATCCACAGTGCGAGCGTTTCCGAGACGCTGAATTCGTATTCACCGCCGGCCGGTCCGACGAAGCCGGTCGTGAGGTCTTGGCCGAGAACGATGTTGGCGAACGAGCCGCTGGTGTCCACCAGGACGCCGCCGGCCGCGATCCCGGCGACCTTGACGACGCCGTCGGTCACGATCTGGCGGATGTGTTCCATCTCCGTGTGATTTCCCTGTTTGTATCTTCGGAAGAGCTGATTGTGCAGTTTCGGCGCCAGCGCCAGGGTATACGGCCCGTGGAAGCCGGCGTTGTCGAGTTCCGTCACGGCGGCAATGATATCTTCGGCAGCGGCGCCCACCTCGGCCCAGGGCTTGAGCTTGGTTGTGTGCGTCCCTGATGTGTTGAGCAGGCCGGTCCCGGCGAATCCGTCAAGACCATGGTAGACCAGTTGATCCTCCTGGCGGGCCACGGCGATGGCGGCCTGAGCTGCTGAGCCGAGGTCCAACGGCACGCCCGATTGCTCGTATGCGGCGATGTCGCGCACGGGCAGGTTGAAATCACTGCGCAGCATCGCCAGCGGGACGCCGCAACTGGCGATGACGGTTACTCCCTCGACCGCCTTGCCCTTGGCTTGGGTATCGGCCAGAGGCAGGGCCTTGAACCCGAGCCCGAACGGTCCCATCGTATGCAGGAGCCGTCGCCCGCTCAATTGACTCTTCGCCGATTCAACCACAGCGTGATCGATCTGCTCCCAAACGCTATCCCCAAATGGCGCATCACCTCGATGCAAGTATTGCTCAGACATAGCCAACTCCTGGAATTTTCGATTTATGATTCACGATTTGGGGAGAAACCGCCGCAGTGAGCCGATTTGCCGATCTGTGGCAACACTCTGCGCAAATCGTGAATAGCAAATCATAATCATCAACTCTTAAGATCCCCGATCGTGGGGATCTTCGGCTGCGGTGTCTCGGCTGGTTCCGGCTCTTTGCCGGCGGCCAACTCATCGACCTCTTCGGCCCCTTTGGCGAGGAGCGCTTCCTCATCCTTGGCCAGGATGCAAATCAGTCGCTGAAACTCGCCCGCATGGACCCGTTCCTCGTCGGCGATATCGACCAAAACTTTCTTCGCCAGTTCGTTGTCCGTGGCGTCGGCATGCGCCATGTACTGGTGGACAGCCTCCTGTTCGGCCGCCAGGTTCAGCCGCAATGCTCGCAGCAACTCGGAATCAGTCAGTTTGTGTCCGGGAACAACCCCGGTGAATGGGTTCACAAACTCCGGCATGACCGGACCTCCTTTCTACTTGATGATCGCAGACGGACTCGCCACAAATCATCCATTATCCGTCATCAGTCATCTATACCCGATATACCCACTACTTTACGGTGTTTCTCCGCAGCGGTTCAATAGAAAAACCTGCCCACCGGCGATCCGATGAGCAGGTCTGGCCTCTTTTGTGAAGAGGATGATCCCGTCAGCGGCTGCGGCGCAGCTTGTAGGCATCTTCGCCGCCGTTGATGAGGTGGATGAGGGGCTGCGGCCGGTCGACGCCCTCCATGAATTTCGGGCGGGCGGACCACGGGGTGACGCTCAGCACGCCCGTCATGTCCATCCAATGCTGCAAACGGGCCACCGGCAGGTTCCAGGTCATGTGGAGGTGATTGGCCGGCGGGTACTGTTTGTATTCGAGCATGCTGGCGTATTTCGGAACGACAAAGGTATGCGGCCAGGTCGGATTCGTCAGGTTGCACATTGCTTTGCCGAGTTCTTCCGGGACCTCGGTGGTCTCGGCCTCGTCCCAGATCAGGCTGAACAGGCCATTGACGTTACTGTAGGCCATGCGGGCGGCGATACCTTTGATGCCGGGAGGCGTCATGAAGGTGACGGAATTGCCGCCGCCGGGGAAATAGCCGGGGTCGGCCAGAGGCATGGAGACCCGCTCCATGACCTGTTTGACGGTCGCGCCGGGCGCTGCGGCCCAGTCGAACGCCGCACTGCCGGAGTTGTCTCCGTCGACGAGGCCCTTGATATACCAGTCGGCGTTGGTGTCGAGCTTCTTGAGACCCAGTTTCTCAGCCAGTCCTTTGATCTCCCATGCCTCCCAGACCTTTCGGAAATCCATGAACAGCGGAGGGTTGCCGCCGCTGAGATAGGTCATGAACAACATCGTCAGCAGGGCCTGAACATCGGCCTCGGTCGCAAACGGCAACGGGGGTTTGCTGCCGCCGTGATCGAATGTGCCGTTGAAGAACGACTCCATCACGTCGGCCACCGGTAGGGGGATGCCCCGCCGGTCGCTGCCCCATTCGAGCTGGCTCATGAAGCCGCCGCCGGCGGCGTTGAGGTCGGCCAGCAGGTCGCGGACGATCAGGTACATGGCCAAGGACATGTTGAACCGCTCGCTGTCAGTGTCGCCGTGGAGGTCCAGGCGGTTGCCGACGTAGCGGTCTATCCAGCTTCGCAGGTCCTTGAGCTCCTTGTCCTTATAGGCCTTCTTGTTGAGCATGTCGGCCAGGAGCTTCATGTCCAGCCGGGTGATTTCCAGACCGAAGGTGTTTCGTGTCGGCAGGACGTGGGCCAGTGCGGTTTCCATGCCCATCGAGTCGTGGCCGAAGACCACGACGCGCCGGCCCCGCAGCGCGACAGCGGTCACGGCCGCGTAACACCAGTCGATCAGGTTCTTGGCGGTCTGATCGGTCATTTCCGGTTCCAGACCCGTATCCGGCCAAGTCCCGACGTTCAACGTGGCCATCCGGCCGGATTGGGCCAGGGCGCCGTTCAACGCGTGGGCATAGACCACGCCGGGACGTGGGCCGCTGTTGCCGCACGTGATGTTGATCGGCGTATCGGCCGGGAACTGTTGGAGCAGCGAGATCGCCGTCAGTTGCGGGAACGCCCACGTATCCGGCACGCAGACCAGAATATCGACATCCGCCTTGCGGAACTGCTGCGCGACGATATCGGCCTGGGCCTCGCCGTCCACGAGCACGGTCGAATAGACGACCGGCACCGGCGTCTTGTCAGGCAGCACGACCGCGCCGCTGATCGTCTCGGCCGCCATTTGGGCGATGTTCTGGCCCCGTGTGCGGCTGTCTTCGTCGATCCGCGGGTCGCTCGTGGCAAACACTCCAATCACAGGGACTCTCGGCGTCGCCTTGCGGATCGCCGGCAGTCTCGTCGCTTCACTTCTCTTGGCCATGCGGGCACTCCTTTTCATTGACGATCGATGATTGATAATCGATGGTTCGCGTCACAAAGCCTGATATCGATCCGCACGCAATTATCACTCATCCCTTATCAATCATCAATACCTTTGGGGTTTTCCAGTGTCTTTTTCGCGAGGTCCAGGAACTGGGCCGCGTAGGCGCCGTTGGCGACCTTATGGTCCACCGACAGCGTCATGTTCATCAGCTTGCGGACCAGGATGTTGCCATTGTCCGGGACGCAGGTGTCCGTGATCCGGCCGATGCCCAGGATGCTGCACTGGCCCGGCACGACGATCGGGATGAACGACTCGATGCCGAACGCCCCGAGGTTGCTCACCGTGATGCAGCCGCCCTCCAGATCGGACAGGTCCAGCTTGTCGGCGCGGGCCCGCTCGATCAGGGCTTGGCTGTCGCGGGCGATCTGGCGGACACCCTTCTTGTTGACGTCCTTGACCAGCGGGGCGACCAGGCCGTCCGAGACCGAGATCGCCAGGCCGATGTGAATCGCATCGGCCAGCTTGATCGCGTTGCCGGCCAGTTGCCCGGTCATCAGCGGGAATTTCTCCAGGCCCGTTGCGACCGCCTTGAGGATGAAGTCGTTGAAGGCGATCTTCACGTCGCCCGTCTCATTCAACTTCGTGCGTGCGGCGACCAGGTCCGTCATATCGACGCGAACGGTCAGATAGAAGCAGGGGATTTCCTGCTTGGACCTGAGCATCCGCTCGGCGGTGATCCGCTGGAGACGATTCATCTGGACTGTGCTTCCGAGCCTGGCCTGGGCCATAGGAGTCGTCACGGCAGGTCGAACCGGCTGCGCGGCCGGTGCGGGCTTGGCCACAGGGGCCTTGGCGGACTTTGCCTCGGCGGCGTTGCGGATGTCCACCTCGGTGATCTTGCCGGCCGGCCCGGAGCCTTTCACGGTTGCCAGATTGACGCCCAGGTCCTCCGCCAGCTTCCTGGCCCGCGGTGAGACCATGATCTTGCCCGCCGGCTTGCCGGGCTCCGGCTCCGCTGCGGCCGCCTGCGCTGGAGCTGCGGGAGTCGGTGCGACGCCGGTCGCCGGGGTTGCGCCGCCCGTCAGAGCGTCGATGAAGCCCTGCGGGACCCGCTCATCCTTGTCCCCGATCACCATCAGGGCGGCGCCGACGGGCAGTGTCTGGTTCATCTCGGCCAGGATACACTTCACGAAGCCGTTCGTCGGGGATTCCATCTCGAGCGTGGCCTTGTCCGTCTCGATCTCGAAAATCACGTCGCCTTTCTTCACTTCATCGCCAACCTTCACGAGGCAGTTGACGACGGTTCCTTCCTCCATCGTCTGCCCCAGCTTCGGCAGGTTGATCTCTTTCGCCATAGTCACCTCCTGGATTGATTATCGATGATGGATCGTGGATGATCGTCCATTGCCCATCATCCGTTTACTGACCGACAGATAGCTTGACCGCTTCCACGATATCTGCGACGCCCGGGATACTGGCCTCTTCCAGCGGCTCGCTCATCGGCGGGGGCACGTCCTTGGCTGCCAGATTGATCGGCCGGGAATCGAGGTAGTCGAATCCGCGAGTGCCGTCGTCGAACTCGTATTCCATGTACTGGCCTGCGATCTCCCGGCCCGCGCCGCACCAGCAGAAACCTTCGCTCAGGGTGATCAGCCGGCCGGTCCTGCGGACGGACTCGGCGACGGTCTTCATGTCCAGCGGCTTGAGCGTCCGCAGGTCGATCACTTCGACGTCGATGCCGTGCCGGTCTGCGAGGACCTTCGCGGCCTCCAAGGCCCGCATCGCCATCCGGCTGTAACTGACGATCGTCGCGTCGTTGCCGGGCCGCTTGATGTCCGCCACGCCCAGCGGAATGATGTAGTCGTCTGTCGGCACCGGGCCCACCTGGCCGTAGGTGGCCTTGTGCTCGATGAAGACCACAGGGTTGTCGCTGCGGATCGCCGCCTTGAGAAGGCCTTTGGCGTCGTATGGCGTCGAGGGCATGACGACATACAGTCCCGGCGGATGCATCAGCCAGGCTTCGAGGCTCTCGGAGTGGTGAGCCGCGATGCACCGGCCCAGGCCTCCCTCGGTGCGAAGGACCATCGGGACCTTGGCCTTGCCGCCGAACATGTAGCGGTTGTAGGCGCCGACGTGTACGAGCTGGTCCATGGCGATGGTCAGGAAGTCAACGTACATGATCTCAGCGACCGGCCTCATGCCGCGAAGAGCCGCGCCGACCGCTGCGCCGGCGATGGCCGCCTCCGAGATCGCGGTGTCGATCACTCGCTCTTTGCCGAATTCCTCAAGCAAGCCGCGAGTCGCCTGATACGCGCCGCCGTAGAGGCCGACGTCTTCTCCAAAGACGAAGACTTTCGGGTCACGTCTCATTTCCTCGGCCTGTGCGGCGGAAACCGCTGAAGCGATGTTCACCACATCCATTCCGAACTGGGACTTGATCTGAGCCTTGGCCAGATCGGTGGCTTCCTTCTTTGTCTTGGCGCCGCAGGTGGCCACGATCTTCTCGAAGGCCGCCGTCGCCTCTCGCACCTTGGTCGCCATCTGTTGCTCGTTCGCAACGATCTGGGCTGGATAAGTCTCCTCGACGTACACGTCCTTGGCGACATCCGCGCCGTTGGGCCAGGGGCTGTTCATCGCGAACTGCGTGGCGTCTTCAATGCTGGTGAACGCCTTGTCCTTGATCTGGTCCAACTCCTGCTCAGCGCAAAGTCCGTCGGAGACGAGCCTGTTCCGCAGGACGGTGATCGGGTCGCGCTCGTGCCAGGTCTTTTCCTCGGCCTTGGTGCGATACGCACGCGGGTCGCTGCGGCTGTGGCCGTACCAGCGGTAGGTCTTGCACTCGACGATCATCATCTCATTCTGCTTGCGGGCCCGCTCGATGGCCTTGCGGGCGGCCAGGAAGACAGCCACCGTGTCCTGGCCATCGACGATCATGCCCGGCACGTCATAGGCCACGGATCGCACCGCGATGTCCTGGATGCTGCTGGCGCAGCGCGTGCCCTCGATCTCGCTGCCGGAGAAGGGAACGCTCATCCCATAGAGGTTGTTCTCGATGAAGACCACGAGCGGTGCTTTCAGCGTCGCGGCCATGTTCATCGACTCGTGGAACGTGCCGGTGTTGCAGGAGCCGTCGCCGAAGAAGGAAAGGACGACCTTGCCGCTGTTCTTGAACTTCTCGGCCAGGGCTGCGCCGACGGCCGGGGGCTGGTTGCCGCCGACGATGCCGGTGGAGCCCAGGTTGTTCTGACGTTCGACCTCGGCGATGTGCATCGAGCCGCCCCGGCCTTTGCAGTAGCCGGTCTCTTTGCCCATCAGCTCGGCCATCATGGCGTTCCAATGAGCCTGGCGCTCCTGGTCGCTGTTGGCGTACTTGTTGCCGACCGCCCCGCAGTGACCGTGGCCGCGATGGGTCGAGCCGATGACGTCGCCATGCTCCATGGCCGCGATGGCCCCGGTGGCCACTGCCTCCTGCCCCGCGTAAAGATGGGAAGCGCCCTTGATGATATTCTGTCCCAGCAGGTCGTAGACCTTCTCCTCGAAGAACCGGATCTCGTAGATCGTCCGGAGCCAATCCTTGGCCTGCTCCAGCGTGATGACGCCGGAGCCGATCAGCTCCTTGACCGTCGGGAGGGCTTGTTTACGCGTATCTTCGATGGAGAAATTCATGTCAACGACTCCTCAAAACAACGATGTCCTGTCCCCCCCGACGAACCGCCGCCGGATTACCTCGGTGCGGGGGCGCTGAAAGAGCGGTAATATAGCAGATTCCAGGGTTCCGAACAAGCATTTGCCTCCATTTCACCATTTTTTGCCTTCTGCCCTTGTCCCTGCTTGCGCGCGGAGATAACATGTTCACTGATAAGCATTTAGGAACTATCTCAACACAGTGAATGTCACTGCGAAGAGCGCAGCGACGAAGCAATCTCAATCTCAGGGTGGGAGATTGCTTCGCTACGCTCGCAATGACATTCTGGAGTGCGGTCTTGAGGCACTCTCTTGAAGCAGTCAATGGCAATGAGCAGGGGATGACTATGGGTGTACTTTGGGAAGTGGTGCAAACCGGATTGATGTATGGTCAGAAGCGAAAGTCCGATTCGGTCGAGGATCGTGTCCGGGCCCTCGAGGAGCAACTCCAGTTGACGCAGAACACGCTGCGGTCGCTGGTCAAGAAGCTCGAACAACTCCACGGCCTGGACATCGACCAGGACGGCCGGATCGGGTAGGGATTTGCCCTAACACGCTATCCAGTCTTCCTGGTAGAATATGCAGTGCTGTGGGAATTGCGTCTGCGATCAGTGCTTGAGATGAATGAATCGTACCTTGAAGTAACGTTTCGATGTGGACGGCCGTTGGCGGTGTATTACTACCTGCCTCGCCCTGCGAAAGACAAGAGCCATCGGACCCAGCGGATTGAGCCCGGGCTTGTGGTTGACTTCCGGCGAGACGGAAAGCCTATCGGTATTGAGATCCTCGCGCCTGAGCAACTCACCTTGGCTGCATTCAATCGGGTCCTTCGAGATCTTGGCCTTCCGTCATTGAAGCGGGCGGATTTGGCTCCACTTCGGGCGGCTTAGTCAGAGGTTGTCCTTGCTATGTAGATCGAATAGGGGAGAGATCGTATGAGCGAGTTGGGACAGCGGATGCTGGATGGGACCAAGGAGCCTGATGCCGGGAGCGTGCAGGCCTGGATCGGGGCCCGCAACTACAAACGCTGGGCGCGACTGCTGAAATTCATCGATGAGAACTATCCCGGGGTCTTTACGCCGGACTGGATCTTCAGCGGCAAGAAGTATGGGTGGTGGCTGCGGTTCAAGAAGTCCAAGTCGTTCTGCGGGTTGTTCCCCGAACGGAACCGACTTCTTGTTCAGATCGTCTTCGGCGCCGAGGAACGGGCCAAGGCGGAGAAAGTGCTGCCGGAGCTGGGTCCAGGCGTCCGCGAAGCCTATACGAACGCGACAACGTACCATGATGGCAAGTGGCTCGCGGTTGTCGCGGACAACAACGAAGTTCTGGACGACATCGAACGGCTGCTCACCGTCAAACGCAAGCCCAAACGCGTCTGACCGAACCATCGCAGGAGTGCATCATGCTGCAACAGTCCACAAGCACATCGGTAGGGCGAAGATGCTCATTCGTGCTGTTCACAGTGACGGTTTTCACATTGATATCGGCGACCGCAGGTGCGGCCGGGAAGCCCGGGCTCCTGAAGGTTTCGGAGAACAAGCGATTCCTGGTCCATGAGGACGGGGCGCCGTTCTTCTATCTGGGCGATACCGCGTGGGAGCTGTTCCATCGGCTCAACCGGGAAGAAGCGGACCGGTATCTGAAAAACCGGGCCGACAAGGGGTACACGGCCATCCAGGCGGTTGCCCTGGCCGAGTTGGATGGGTTACACACGCCGAATTCCTACGGTCACAAGCCGCTTGTCAATGATGATCCGACGAAGCCCGACGTCAAAGACGGTCCGAACAACGACTATTGGGACCATGTCGATTACATCGTGGAGAAGGCCGAATCTTGCGGTCTGTATATCGGGCTGCTGCCTACGTGGGGCGACAAGTGGAACAAGAAGTGGGGCGTCGGACCGGAGATCTTCACGCCGCAGAACGCCGAAGTCTATGGCCGGTGGCTTGGGCGGCGATACAAGGATGCCCCTAACATCATTTGGATTCTGGGCGGCGACCGGCCCGTCGAGAACGACGCGCACAAGGAGATCATCCGGGCGATGGCCCGCGGCTTGGCAAAAGGCGACGGCGACCGCCACTTGATGACCCTCCATCCGACGGGCGGCCAGACCTCCTCTGCGTGGTTCCACGACGAGGACTGGCTCGACTTCAACATGCGTCAGAACGGGCACGTGGCCGAGTACACCGGGCGATACGACAAGACCCGCGAGGACTACGACCGCACGCCGGCCAAGCCGGTGATCGACGGCGAGCCGATCTACGAGGACCACCCGGTCTCGTTCGACGCCAAGAAGCTCGGACACTCGATCTCGTCCGATGTCCGCCGACCTTTGTACTGGGACTTGTTCGGCGGGGCCTTCGGCCACACCTACGGCCATCACTCGGTCTGGCAGATGTGGCGGCAGGGTCGCGACCCGATCAACAATCCGCTTATGCCGTGGTTCGAGGCCATCGATCAGCCCGGCGCGGGGCAGATGCAGTACGGCCGGTGGCTGATGGAGTCGCGTCCGTTCCTATCGCGCGTGCCGGACGACTCGATCATCGTCACCGACCGCGTGGCGACCAGTGTGCCGGGGGCGGGCCGATACCGCTTCGTCGGCACTCGTGACGCCAATGGGTCCTACGCGATGGTGTACGCCCCGATCGGCCGGGCCTTCAAGGTCCGCATGGAGGTTATTAAAGGGCCGAAGGTGAAGGCCTGGTGGTACAACCCGCGGAATGGGCAGGCCACCGCTATCGGGGAGTTCGCCAACAGGGGCGAGCAAGAATTTCTGCCGCCCGACAAGGGCGAGATGCTCGACTGGGTCCTCGTTCTCGACGATGCTTCCCAAAATTTCCCGCAGCCAGGTACTCGCGAAACGCGGATTGCAGATTAGGAGGATAGCCGATGCAACGGTCCATTGCACTGGTGCTGGTCTGCCTGGCGTCGTTGCCGCCGGCCAAGGCACAAGGCGAAACGGAGCTGGGTGTGGAAGGGACTCGGTTTACGTTGGGCGGCAAACCGGTTTTCCTCCTGGGCATCAGCTACTACGGCGGCTTGGGCGCGTCGCAGGACTCGATCCGTCGCGATCTCGATGATCTACAGCGCCACGGATTCAATTGGCTTCGCGTCTGGGCCACCTGGGGTCTTGGCGATGTGGATGTCTCCGCTGTCGATCCACAGGGCCTGGGGAGGGAGCCGTTCCTCGGCAGGCTGCGTTGGCTCGTTGCCGAGTGTGACCGCCGAGGATTGATTGTGGATGTGACTCTCACGCGGGATGCCGGCGGGAGGCTGCCGGACTTTGCGGCGCACCGGCAGGCGGTGGCGGTCCTGGTCGAGGCTCTCGATACGCACCGCAACTGGTATCTCGACCTCGCCAACGAGCGGGATGTCCGCGATAGACGTTACGTGCCCATTTCGGAGATCAAGGCCCTGCGGGACCAGGTGCGCCGGCTCGATCCGCAGCGACTGGTCACCGCTTCGTTCGGCGGGCACGATCTGAGCGAAGAAGATGTGCGAGAATCGCTGGTGACTGCCGGCGTCGATCTTCTCTGCCCCCACCGCCCGCGACACCCCGAATCGCCCCGGCAGACTGAGGGCCGCACCCGCGAGTTGTTGGCACTGATGAGGAAGATCGGACGGGCGGCGCCGGTGCACTATCAGGAGCCGTTCCGACGGGGTTATACTCAGTGGGAGCCCATGGCCGCCGATTTCCTCGCGGACTTGCGTGGAGCCGTGGCCGGGGGGGCTGCCGGCTGGTGCCTGCACAATGGGACCCAGCGAAACGCGCCCGACCAGCAGCCTCGCCGCTCGTTCGACCTGTGCGGCCGGCGTCTGTTCGACCAACTGGACAGCGAAGAGCGGAGAGTTGTTGCGCAGGCCGCAGAGGTGGTAGTGGCCGCTGCCCAGTGGACCCTCGTTGGCCCCCTCGGCGAGACACCCAAACGCGTCACAGACTCATTGCCGCTGTCTCATCAGTCGGATGTCGGCGTGTGGGTGAGATATGAGCCGATGAGCGATGAATTCGAAAACGGCTCTCTGGACACGAGCAAATGGGTGCGGAACATGGAGTGGTGGAAGGGTCGGCAGCCGGCCCTCTTCAAGGCCGAGAACGTTACCATCGAAGCCGGCCAACTGCTGTTGACGATGCGAAAGGAGCCGGTTCCCGAAGAGTTCCGCAGCCAGGGTTACCATGACTACACTTCAGCGGCGGTGCACAGCCGGGACCGCACGTGCTATGGCTACTTCGAGGTCAAGGCTCGCCCGATGAACTCGGGGGGATCGAGCTCGTTCTGGTTCCAGCAAGACGCCACGCCGGACTGGGCTACGGAGATCGATGTGTTCGAGATCGGCGGCAAGGCTCGGGGGCACGAGAACAAATATCACATGAATGTGCACGTTTTCCGCACGCCGGCCGAGAAACGCCACTGGTCTGTCGGCGGGGACTGGGAAGCTCCATGGTGTCTGGCCGACGACTTCCACGTCTTCGGCTTGGAATGGGATCAGGAGTTTGTCAGGTACTATATGGATGGCGTGCTCGTTCGGTGGGTCCGCAATACGCATTGGCATCAGCCTTTGTACCTGATCTTTGATAGTGAGACCATGCCGGACTGGTTCGGTATGCCGGACGACAAGGACCTCCCCTCGACGTTCCATGTCGAGTACGTCCGAGCGTGGAAGAAGCAAGGTCCTCGCGGCTGAGTTGGTGATTTCGCAAGGCGAGTCGAAATGAATCGAAACGGATATGGAATGCAGTCAGCTTCCAACCGGCAAGGATGGTTGGACGGCTGTCAGATAAGACAGACTCGCCGACAATTCTTGCAGCAGACTATTGCCGGCGTTGCGGGAATGACTATGGCCCGCGCCGGACAGATCAGGCCGGTGCCCCCCGATCCATCAGGAAAGACCGCCATTGGCGTCAACGAGTTCCTCAGTTCCATCGGCGCATGTTCCGCCATTTCCAGGCGGGGCGAGAATCTGGCGAGCACCATCGATACCGCCCGATACCTGGGGCTTCGTTGGCTGCGGGTCGGCTATGAAAGCGGTATTCCCGTTGCGGATCTGGTCGAGCTCCGCAATCAAACGGGCGTCTGTTTCAGCTATGGGCTGATGAGCGGCGGCACGGACATCGCCAGACTCCTCGCCGGCGCCAGGCAGTTGGCCTCGGCCGATGCACTGCTCGCTCTCGAAGGCAACAACGAACCGAATAACTGGGGCGTCACGTACCAGGGCGAAGCCGGAGGCATGGATTTGTCGTGGCTGCCCGTGGCGAGGCTCCAGCGAGATTTGTACAATGCCGTGAAGAACGACCGTGTCCTGGGCAAGTATCCCGTGTGGAGCATCACGGAGAACGGCGCCGAGACAGACAACGTCGGCCTGCAATTCCTGACCGTCCCCGATGGAGCCGGATGTCTGATGCCGGACGGCACCACATATGCCGACTGTGCGAACTGTCATAACTACATGACTCATCCCGGCTGGCCCGGTTTGCATGACAACCAAACGTGGATTGCGGCTGATCCCACGTCGGCCTGCAAGGTGGACGGATTGTACGGGAACTACGGCCTGACTTGGCGGCGTCGTTACCCGGGGTATTCTCAGGCCGCACTTTCGACGTTGCCGAGGGTCACCACGGAAACCGGCATCACGCTGGGAGGGCCCGTCACCGAACGGGTCCAGGCCACACTCTACCTGAATGTATATCTGGCCCAGGTCAAGCGGGGCTGGAGTCATACCTGCATTTATCTGCTCAGAGACCGCACCGACGAGAGCGGCAATCAAACGTTCGGCTTCTACCGGCCCGACTACAGTCCTCGCCTGGCCGCGAGCTATCTCCACAACCTGACGACGATCCTGGCCGACAACGGTTCGGTCCAGCCTCGCGGTATTCTCAACTACTCCATCACGAACCAGCCGGCAACCGTCCATGACCTGCTTCTCCAGAAAAGCAACGGGATGTTCGATCTGGTGGTTTGGGGTGAGCGGTTTACAGGCGGCTCGGACGACGTCACGGTGAATCTGGGTGCGGCGTGTGCAACGGTCAGTAGCTATGATCCGACGACGGGCACGTCGCCGACACGGACTCTGACCAATGTCGATTCGGTCTCGCTGACGCTGAGCGACCATCCCGTGATTGTCGAGATAGGATAAAGATGATGCGTGCTCCGTGGTCTGAAAAGGGCAGTCCAGGGGTTGCGTACGGCAAAACCCAGGAACTCGTTTGCCTCAGGGGGAGAACTGCGATCCCAAACCGAGTACCCCCTGCG
>DCUI01000317.1:0-7345 GCA_002327785.1 Phycisphaerales bacterium UBA2218 | reverse complement strand
GCGGCCCCAAGCGTCCTGTGTGAGAGGCCGCACGGCACCCTGTGAGAGATAAGTAGAGGAGAGAAATAGAATATCCTGCCGCAGAGGGCGGTCACATACAACGAAAACGCCGAGAGACGACAACCGGGCACACGTCGGGGGTCATATCGTGAAGATTCCATGGTCCCGGCGTTGCCGATTCCCCTTGTCCGTCCGGACCGGAGGCAGTGCGATGACGGAACGCAAACTATCGCTGTAGGCAATCGATCCATCGCCATGCCCCTGCGTCCTGCAGAGGCGCTCCTCCATAAGCCCATGGTCCCGCGATCAACCCACAATTGCGACGAGGTGTGGTCTCCTCCATCTGTTTGGACCATGTGAGCGTTGATCCCCTTGTACCGGCTGGCTGGCCGCACGTCAATCGAAAAACATGGGAAAAGCCAGAAAAAACCGACAGATTTCCGGACGTTCTGCTGCCGTGGCGGGCAAGCCGATCCCCCATCGCATTTGTAGGTTATGAAAAAATAAGGAACCTACGACTGCAACTATCAGGTTGCGTGTTAGATTCTGTCGTCAGCGGACCATGACCTGACCGGAGTCGGCGACCAGGGTCTGGCCCGTGATCGTGCGAGCTTTGTCTGAGCACAGGAAGACCACGGCGTCGGCGATGTCCTGCCCCTTGATCTCCCGCCGAAGGGCCGTCTTGTTGACGTAGTAAGGGATCACCTCTTCCGGGCGGATACCGTATTTCTTGGCGCAGACCTTGATATAGTCCGGGTTCCAGATCCGGGAGCCTTCGAAGACGTTGCCCGGCGCGATGCAGTTGACACGGATGCCGTACTCGCCAAGCTCCAGGGCCCAGCCGCGAGCCATGTGCAGTTCGCCGGCCTTGGTTGCGTTGTAGGCGGTGTTGTTCTTGCTTGCGTCCAGGCCCGATTTGGAGCTGAGATTGATGATGCTGCCGCCGATGCCCTGGGCGATCATGATCCGTGCGGCCTCACGGGCCATCAGGAAGTAGCCCGTCAGGTTCACGTCGAGGGCCAGCCGCCATTTGTCCGCCGGCATATCCACCAGCGCAAACGGCGGGGCGATCCCTGCCGCGTTCACGAGGATATCCAGTCCGCCCCAGGAGGCCATCAGTTCTTCAAACGCCCTGCGGACACTATCCTCACTTGTAACGTCACATGGTATGACTTTGGCCTGCTTTCCCGATTGCTCACCCGAGATGATGCGAGCAGTCTCCTGCAGGGATTTCTGATCGATGTCGGTCAGTGCGACCAGGGCCCCGGCACGCGCCAGGCCCACCGCGATGCTCCTGCCCAGACCGCTGCCGGCCCCGCTTACGACGGCGACGCGGTCCTGTAACTGCCCGCGTCCTTCGCCGCTGACGAGTTTCATGCGAAAGGCTTCCGATTCCCATTCATTGATGAACCTCTGCTCGGCCCTGGTCAGTGTGCGAAGTCCGCCCATTCGCTGGGCGTTTGCGCGAATGAACAGTGAATAGGCCACGATGTCCCGGACGGTCTGAGCGATCTTGCCTGTACCGGCAATAAACAACCCAACGTTCTTCACGAGGAACGCCACCGAGGGTTTCCGGCCTTCGGCGATCTGCGCGATCAGACGTTTGGCGATGGCCTTTGCGTCACATCGGTCCACCCACATCGCGGGTCCGTTGGAGTACACGAGTTCATCCGGTGTCAATGCCCCACTGGATAGCAGCCTCTTCGCGTCGTCGCGTCGCTCGAACCCGGCGACAATCTCGTCCTGCACGTAGGTCACCGGGCAGTAGGCTCCGGTCGCCTCGAAGCAGGCTCTGCGCACGCAGAGTGTTGCCTCGCGGACTTGCGCCTCCTGGAGGGGCCTGGTCCGGGCGGCTGCCGGCGAGCGGAGCGTTTCGCGGCAACGGTCGATCACCGTGTGGACGAGCCGCAGGGCCGCGCCGGCGGTCGGAGCGGTAATGAAAAGGCCGTGCTTGTCCAGGAAGAGAATCCGCGGCATTCTCTTGAACTGTTTGCGATAGCCCTCCACCAGCCTGCCGATCGTCCTGGCCAGTGTGAAGCCCGGGTCCACGTAAGGCACCCACAGGGGTTGTGCCTTTTCGCTGCGGAAGAGCTTTTCGAGCCTGGTTTTCCCTTCCCTGGCATTGAGATAGGCGCTTACCGCGCTGGGATGCAGATGGATGACGCACGTATCGAGAAGACCGTGCAGATGGGCTTCCACCGACGGTCTCGCACCGCTGGTGACGTTATCGTCGCAGGCGAGCAGCAGGCGGTTGACCACCTCGACTTCCCGGGTCTGCGTCGGGAGCTTCGCGATCGACTTGTCCTGGATGATCGCCAGAACGGAATCCAGACGCATTCTCCGCCAGCCCTGCGCCTCGTTCATATCCTTGAGCGCGGTGCCGCTGGCCTTGATGTACATGTGCTTGCCGTCGGCGGTCTTGACTGACGTATTGCCCCCGCCCCCTTGGACGAGGGCCGGGTCTTTGCCCGTGATATTCGAGATCCGAATCAAATCAGCCAATGCCTTGTTCATCGCAGAGATACCTCACAGAACTCAGAACGTCCATCGAACGAAGGGGTCATTATTAGCACAATCTGCCCCATCTGTCCATGCAGAAGGGTTTCTACAAACGAACCCAATCGGCCGTTTCGCGGCTTTCTCCCGCCCTTGAAACTGGCTTTATTTCGCAGAGTCCGCCCTACTTGATACTTCCTCCAATTGGCTTCGTTTCGCACGCGGACCCCTGGCGGAGGCCCTCTTGGTTCGGAGTCCCGCGTTTACGCGGTCTTGAAGCCGCCTGAAGGCGGGACTCCGAACGCCTTTCTCCGACCGGACGGCGGCAATCGAAGTCGCAAGAAGGGTCATGCCGCCGCGTTTGCACAAACGAGCCCAATCGGCCGTTTCGAGGCTTTCTCTCGCCGGGGAATTGGCTTCGTTTCACAAGGTCCACCCCACTTGACACTTCAAACTTCACACTTGACACTCCCGCCAATTGGCTTCGTTTTGCACGAATTCTCACCGCCGAGGCACGGAGCCGCCCGGCCCAACCATCTCCTGCCATAAGCTGGGAATTATCTCTGGGATCTCGGTGTCTCGGTGGTGAGATCATGGCAGTTCGCTGGCGGCCGCAGCGCTGCTATAATTACAGACGCTTCACAATGCCTGTATGTTTCGCAGAAACCAAAATTGGGGCAGGAATTTCTTTACCCCGTGGCGAGGGTGTCCCGCCCTTGTATCTCGCGGCCGTCCCGGCCTCGTCCGGCCGTCGTGGCGTTCGTTGCTCGACAGACACCGGCGCCGAGCGGCAAACCGGATAAGCCGGCATTCTCCCCGGTGGCGCCACCGCAGCCACGGCCAGCACGAGCCGGGCACGCCCGAAGCGGTCGTGCAGGGGAGGTTTTTCGCTTTGCGTCAGCAGCATGATAGGCGTGCTTCGCACGCGTGGCCGACGCCCCGTGGCCCGTGCCTCGGACCACGGACCACGGCTCACGGGCCACGGGTCACTGGACCGCTGGAATCCCTCTTTACACCCTGTCGGCGAGGTCCTACAATGAAAGGGTAGACTCAGAACGAAGGAGCCTTGGCGGATGCCGAAGCACGCCGGGTTCCGCAAGCGGAAGTACCCGTTGGGAGAAAGTGAAATGCGTAGGTGGGACCCCACTTCTTCCTTATGCGGGTCCATCTGATTGTTGTTCTGTCACTTCGATCAAACAGGAGAACCACTGTGGAAGTGAGCTTTCCGACGGATGCCGACGGCTTCTTATCCCAAGAATGTCCATCTTGTGAGCAGCGATTCAAGGTACTGTTGGGCGAAGGGAGCGAAGAGCCAATCGCCTATTGTCCATACTGCGGTCACCATGGACACCAATGCTGGTACACGACCGAACAAGTAGACTACCTTCAGACCGTAGCCATCAGCACCACGGTTGCGCCGGAACTCAAGAGACTCGAGCGAAAGCTAAAGAGCGCATCAACTGGCTTTCTCAAGATCGGGATGAATGTCGATATCCCGAAGCCAGGTGCACCCCCTATGGAATCTGATGACCCGTTCGACATAGTGCGATTCCCCTGCTGCAACGAGACGGTCAAGGTGAATCGCATCAGCCGGCTCTTTTGTATTATCTGCGGCATGGAGATCAATATGACCATCAGCGACTCCAAAAAGGTGTTCCTAAGCCATAAGGGCGTCGATAAAGAGACGGTGAACGACTACAAGAGGACTCTCGATTTGCTTGGCTATGCGCCGTGGATTGATGAGGACGCACTGCCAGCGGGTACCTCATTAGAACGAGGTATCCTCAAGGGTATGCAAGATTCCTGTGGTGTTGTCTTCTTCATCACCCCGTCTTTCAAGGACGAAGGCTATCTGGAAACGGAAATCAACTACGCCATACAAGAAAAGCGGACTAAAGGCAACAGATTCGCAATCGTCGCACTGCAATTTGTCGGTGCTGACGGCACCGTGGGACAAATTCCTGAGTTACTCAAGACCTATGTTTGGAAAAAGCCCGAGACACAATTGGAAGCACTGCGAGAGATCGTTCGTGCCCTGCCAGTGGTTGCAGGGAATGTCGACTGGCGAAGTGACATCTCTGGAGTCGTAACCGCGCCGAAGACCAAATCGACGACCACGGAGCTTTCCAGCGAGGCAAAGGTAATTCTGAAAGCAGCGGTGGCGAGCGACGGGCAGATCGTACATTTGCGCTGCGCGGATGGCGACAGCATTCAAGTAGCCGATAAAGCGATGCTTCCAGATCAGGAAGCGCGCACAGTCGCTCATTGGGTCGGCGGCTTGGAGGACTTGCAGCGACGGAGATACATCAAGGATGTCGGCCATAAAGGTGAAGTCTTTGAAGTTACTAGAAAAGGCTACGAGGCGGCAGACGGTCTATCGTGAGGTAAATTCGACAGAACAACGCGTTGCACTTGAATCTGGGGACACGAATGATGAACCTGACACCATATTCAATTCAGATCTGGTAATCGGGGGACAGCATACTCAATTCGGGATCGAAACAAGTAAACTGTCCCCGGAAATTCCCCGATGACGTAATGCTCTGCGAATACAGGCGTTATGCGAAAATGGCCGGACGGGTCTTCTACGGTGATACCGCGGCCCAAGGGTGTTAGGAAGAAACCATATAACCATTGTTAGCCGGGAAGAATATGAAGACACGCGCACCACGAAATAGAACGCTGACATGCACGGCAGAGGAGATGGCCGCCTTCTCTGCCGCCACGCTGCAACTATCGCATGCCGCCACCGTGGAAGAGGTGTCCGATCGCGTGATCAACCAGGACTTCCGGGACGCTTGCCCATTGCTACCCCGTTCCTTTGTGGACCTCCTAATCCTTGACCCCCCGTACAATCTGACAAAAGACTTCAACGGCCATGTTTTCCGCGCCCAAGAAGCGGAAGAATACACGTCATGGTTTGAGGAAATGTTATCAGCAATGATCCCACTGCTCCGAGCCAAGGCGTCCGTTTACGCATGTAGCGATTGGCGGACATCGACATTAGTATTTCCTGTTCTGGACAGGCTTCTGCATGTCCGGAACAGAATCACATGGGAACGCGAAAAGGGACGCGGCGCAAAAGCAAATTGGAAGAACAACACAGAAGATATTTGGTTCTGCACACGCGACGACGATTACACGTTCAACGTGGATGCGGTGAAACTCAAGCGGAAGGTGATTGCGCCATATCGGCATGAGGACGGTAAGCCAAAGGACTGGGATCAATCGGCCAACGGCAACTACAGGCTCACGCACCCCTCGAATCTTTGGTCCGACATAACGATACCATTCTGGTCCATGCCGGAAAATACCGCTCACCCGACTCAGAAGCCAGAGAAGCTGATCGCGAAGCTGGTTCTCGCAAGCTCATTGCCTGGCGACCTCGTATTCGATCCGTTTCTCGGAAGTGGTACAACGGCGGTTGTCGCAACCAAGCTTGGACGACGATTTTGCGGTATCGAACTGGATAGAGAGTATTGCTCCTGGGCGATCAAGAGGCTCCAGGCGGCCAAATCAGACCCGACCATACAGGGGTATTCTGACGGTGTGTTTTGGGAAAGAAATAGCCTCAGCGACCAGAAAGCGTCGTCAGCGAAACCAGCCAAGGGCGAAACAAGGGAGCTTTTCAATGTGTGAACTGCTCACGGTGCTTATCGACTTGATCCGAAAAAATGACGGTATCAATGACAAGGCACGGCTGACCAGAGTTGTAGCGGAGACCTTCGGCCTGACGAAAGATCGGTCTGTTTACTACTGCGCCGACTATGCAATCCGATTCAGTTCGTCGGCCTCCAGGAATTTCGGGAATACGGTTCTGTCGCTATCCAACCTGCGCAAGTATGACGACCGGCCGTTTATTGTCTGCCTTGTTACACCGGCACGGAACTACTGCCTTATTGCGAACACGACGTTCCTGAAGAAGATAAGCCACAGCTCCCAAGAACTCCGGGCGAACAACATCCGAGGGAGTTTCAACGGCTCCGACATTATGCGAGAGTTCGAGGGAATTGAGAATTGCGGCGAGAACATCGCGCGTCTCTTTGATATTCATGCGGAAATCGGGTTCGAGGACAATCTCCCCCGCCTTGTCGAGGCGACGAATAACATCTTGCCGTCTGGGGTCAAATTCGGCGTTGGTGCTGTTGCTCGCGGGAATATTCTCGCATCACCGAGTCGCGCCATTCGCTTTGTCGCGTCGCTGGATGCCGCAACGCTGAAATCCGAACTGGACGCCAAGGTTGCCAAGTACAAGAACGAAATACTCTTGGCAGCACTGATTGAGAACGTGAATGTTCGTGGCCGCATTATTGAGTATCTCATAGCGGGTGATGACGAGGGACTTCGACAGGGCCTGATTGCCGCGCTCAAGTCAGGCGCGAACGGACTTCCGGCGTTCAAGACAGACAACACCCTCGGCGACTATCAGCGGCAGTTCGACGCGTTCGATACGGAGACCGATGTCAAGACGAAGATCATGATACTGAACTCGAATCCCAAAGCGTATAACCTCGACAAGATGCTTGAGTTCCTTGCAGGTAACCGCTCGGTATTCATGTTCTACTTCGTCGGCGTGGACCCAGCGAGAATTGTAAACACGGTCCTTGTTTCGATGTTCCAAAGTGACCTGCTCGAAGCAACGATTCTTCTCCGCCACTGGGCTGGACGGAACTCCAGAGGCGTGTCGCAGTTTGAGGGAAAGGCAATCAACGGACTGATTGAGCGACCGAGCTCCCAAATCGACGAAGCGAAGGCGCAGGAGTTTCTCTCACGGGTGATTGCCCTTTAGGATGAAGAAGATGGTCGTAATCTGGGGACTGCATCACTCAATTCGGGATCGAAACAAGTA
>DCUI01000188.1 GCA_002327785.1 Phycisphaerales bacterium UBA2218 | reverse complement strand
AGGTTATTTATGCGCGACACCTAAGCATCGACCTGGGGGCCCGGTCGAGACAAATCCGACAGAAGGGGACACTTCGCGCTCCGAGCCGGGTTGCGATGCACACCCGTGTCCAGGCGATCACCGCGTTCATCGACGGCCGGACCCACACGCTCGCGACTGCCGATGGGCAGGAGTTTGGCGATCTTCGCATGGACACTTTCAAGAAGGTCGCCGAGTATCCCGGAGGACCAGGCGTCGCCGCCGATTACGAAATCGTGTACACGCAGTTGGGAGGCTGAGGCGATGTCGATTTGTCGAGAAGGCATTGAGAACGTCCGGGTGTTTTCCCTGCCGGACGGCATTGCGGCAGACGGCGGTCACGCGGGCATCTCCGGTGCGGCGTTGGTCACGTGGCGCTCGTCTCATGCCGAGAAGCTTCACCAGGTGTACCTGAACGGGCGCTTTGCGGGAGTAACCATCGACAACCGGCAGCGACGACTCGTCGTGCAGCCGCCCACATCGTTTGAATCGGCCCTTCGCGTGGAGGTCGTGGCGGTTGAACCAAAGGATGCTCACGTGGATCACGCCGATGAACTGGATCCGCCACCGGCCGGCGGGCGCGTCAGGCTCAGCTTGTTGCGGAGCCAGACCCTGCCCATCGGCGCAAGAGTCAACGTGTACTTCGACAACGGCGCCGGGCCAATCGATTACGGACACCCGCTGAATGCCACGCCCATCGCGATCTGGCCCTGTCCGCAGGACAAGGCCGGCTTCGGCATGGCCGAGTTCGGCGCGAGTGACTTCGGCTACGACTCGGCGGCCTCCGTTGGGTTTGGGAAGGGCAGCTTCGGAAGCGGGCAATTCGGCCTGGACGCCGACACGATCGAATGGATCAGTTCTCTGCTGCCGCTTGGCAGGTACCGATTTGGCGTGAAGGTCCTGGATGCAAGCGGCAATGAGAGTATCGCGACCGAGACGGATCCGATTGCAGTCGTGCCTCCCGCCAAGCCGGCCGCCGCACTGCGCATCACGGCATTCGATCCACAGACGAACCAACTCACACTTTCTGTCTCTGACCAGTAGCGAGGAAAAGCAATGGCTGAGGTATCTCCTTCCGACAATGAACTGTTGAACCTTCAATCAGACAGCGAGACGGGCATCGAGTACATCCCGACGGGCACCGCGCCCTACTACCTGCACTTCCGCAGATTACTGCACCGTCTCCTGCTGGCCGCGCGTCGGGCAAACGACCTGAGAGTATACGATGAAGGAGGTCTCGATATCGGCGTGCGGGCGGGCAAGTTCTGGCTGGGCACCGAGCTGATCGCCTATGCCGGCTCCTCCGACAACCCGCTTGCCGACGACAAGACCGCCATCTATGTCTACCTTGATGCGGCGGGGAATCTCGTGACGGATGAATACGCAACCTTCCCGAGCATGGCGACAACGCCTCACATTCGTCTGGCGATCGTGTGCACTTCCGGCGGCGACATCGTCTCGATCACCGACTGCCGCGCGGGGCACAACATCGCCATCCCTTACGCGGCGGGCGGCGTCCACAGAACCATCGAGGCCCACACAGCCGACGATACGCTCGCCGCATCCGAATCGGGCAGCGTGCACACGAACCGGGGGGCAACCGGTGTGGCGACGCTCACGCTCCCAACCGATGCCGCCGCGGGCACGGAGCTCACCTTTGCCGTTCAGGCGGCCCAGGAACTGCGCATCGAGCCAGGCACGGCGGCGATCCGCGCCGGCAGCGGCCAGACGGCAGGCAAATACAAATCGGCCTCTGGTCTCGGCGCAAGCCTGACTCTCGTGGCCGATGCCAACGGCGACTGGGCCGCGACGGCTGAGGCCGGCACGTGGACAGAAGAGTCGTGAGACACATCAGATGAGGAAAGGCACAGAAAACAATGGCACATGAGATTCAGGCCGATTACGCTTCGGGCAGCGTGCTGTATGCGATCATCCGCACCCTGGCCGGACAAGTGTGGTATCCGGAGGGGCAGGCGTTCGAGGACTGGGGAGCGGGGGGCCACGCGATCGACAGTTACGACATCGTCCTGACGGACAAGAGCGGAAACCGGTACGTCGGTGACTTCGATGAGGACATCCCCGCCGGGTGTTACTGCATCCAGGTGTTCAAGCAGGCAGGAGCGAGCCCGGCGCCCTCCGACGCACTGGTGTGTAGTCGGGAGATTCGCTGGACGGGAGCCGGCGAGCTGACCGCCGCCAAGATCCTGGCCAACAAGGCCGTCCAGGACAAGATCACCCACGCGATCGACTACTACGATGATGACGGCGCAACCGTCCTTCTCACGCTCAACTTGTACGATGAGAAGACAACGAGCACGCGAGCATCAGAATAGGGTTTCGCAGGTTCAACGATTACTGGAGTACAGACGATGGGCAGCTTTTCGAATTACTGGGAGAACGAGATTTTGGATCACCTGTTCGGCAAGGGGGCATACTCCCCTCCGACCATCTATGTCGCACTTTCCACGGCAGACCCCGGTGAAAGCGGATCGGGCCTCAGTGAACCGAGCGGCAACGGATACACGCGTGCTCTGACCTCCGCGAGCGACTGGAACACAGCCAACGGCGGCCTGCTCGACAACGCCGCCGCCATCGAGTTCAACGCAGCAACGGGGGACTGGGGCACGATGACACACTTCGCCTTGTTCGACGCCGCCACAGCCGGCAACATGCTCGCCTATGGCACGTTGAACCAGGCCAAGAGCGTCGGCAGCGGAGACACGATCCGATTCGCAGCGGGCGATCTGGATGTCACATTGAATTGATTGTGGAGACCCATCATGGCTGATATCAAGGCCAAGTACGGCGGCAGCGACCAGAGCATCACCATCACGATCAACGGCCTGGCGAACGACGCGAAGCGCGAGTCCACTGCCGTGGACAACTCGACGAATTGCTTTTTGGATGCATGGGTCCAGGTGAAGATCGCGACCAACACGGCGGCGGATTCCACCGGCGACAAGTGCGCCTATGTCTATGCATACGGGACCACCGACGGCGGAACGACCTGTTCCGGCAATGCCTCCGGCAGCGATGCGGCCTTCGGCACGGACCCCCAGCACCTCAGCAACTGCCGACTCATCGGCGTCGTCTACGCGCCGACGCAGAACAAGATCTATGAGTCGGACCTGATGAGCGTCGCCTCTGCGTTTGGCGGCCTCTTGCCCCAGAGCTGGGGCATCATCGTTCACAACAAGACCGGACAGACGCTCAAGACCAGCGACTGCTCGGCCGTTTACCAGGGTCTATACGCACAGTCGAGCTAACCATGCTGACCAGAACGCAATCGAGAATCGAGCCGGCACTCTGTGGCCCGGTCAACCCGGCTCATCCGCTGGCCCGAGGTCTTGCCGGTTGTTGGCTTCTCAATGAGGGGGCCGGCAGGGTCGTGCATGACGCCGCCGGTCACCATCGCGATGGAAGTTTCTCCGGCGGTCCCATCTGGTCCGCCAGCCGGTTCGGCCGTGCGATTGACCTCGATGGAACCGACGACTGGATCAGCATGGGGGATTGCCTCGATCTGGGCACGGACGACGTCACGGTGCTCGCCATCGTCAACTACAGTGCCGCAAATCAGCCGGATCTATGGAGCTCGACGCGCTACGGCGCCATCGTCGGCAAAGGTCATCTCGACGGCGCCGGCAGAGGGTACGGATTGGCGGTAAACACCGGCAATAAAGTGCAATGGCAGATCCGCAATCAATCGACCGCTTTCTCCGCGGTATCCGACAACGCGCTGAACGACGGCCAATGGCATTTGGCAATCGGAGTGTGTGATCGCGACGATTCCACCGGCGTGAGGCTCTATATCGATGGCGTTCTGCAAAGCACCCCGGCCGATGCGACAACCTTCAATGGCATTGACCTCAGCGGATCGCGGGCCTTCGCGATCGGGTCACGCCAGGATGAGACTGGCGGCGGGTGGTTCTGGGATTTCACAGGCAGCATCGCCATGGTTTGCGTTTGGAAACGCGTCCTGGCCGAAGCGGAGATCCGCAGATTGCAGCAGAATCCCTTTGAGATGCTGGCTCGCCGAGGCTCCATCGCCGTGCTCGCTCCCTCCACCGGCGTCATCATTCAATGTGCAGGCTCCGTTGGAGCAGTCGCCGGCGCCACGGCCGCCACGCGGGTGGTCAGAAACATCATGGGTGTGACTGCCGCTGTCGCTTCTGTCGATGGCGCTCTCAGCACTACGGGCCTTGTCCTGCTATCGGGGACAGTGAACGGCTGTTCGACTCTGCATGCCGCCCTTTCCGTCGCGAAACCCCAAGCCGCCCCCAGCGCCGCGAGGCAGACGGAGACGGCGTGGTTGATCGGGGCCCTCTTCAACGGAGCGACCCATGCCGCATCCATGCTGGGGACCTCGCTCACGCAAGGCTGGTTCTGGGTGCGTCGGAACGGCTGCACGGCGGTCTATCGAGGATCGGGCGTCACACAGATGGACTTCAGCAGGATCCTGCACGCAGCCGAGGCCGATGCACGGGAGATTTCGCTGCCCACCTATCTGTCCCACGCGCCGGGATCGATTCACTATTATCTCGTCCGGCGATTCAACAGTTGTGGACGCGCGGAGAAGACCGTAGCCGCGGCCGCAGTGCTCCGCATCGCATCGGATGGGCATTGGGCGCCGGCCGAACCGAACGCCGTTCATGGCCTCAGAAACGAGCCGACCGGTGCAACAGGGGTGCGGCTGGTCTGGTTCTATTGTCCCTTGGATCAAGAGGCTGCGCCCGAGCGATTCAACGTGTACCGGGGCAACACGGCAGGCAGCGTGGATTTCGAGAATCCGGTAGCAGTCATCCGCTATGAGGGACGAAAGTTCTATGGCTGGCAAGGCGTTGGCGTGTTGGGCGACCTGGGTGTCTTTGTCGTCCAAGCCGTGAGCAGGGATGACATTGAAGGCAAGCTGTCAACGGTCCCGGTTCCTCCGGTCGCCTCGTCACCGCCTGAGTCGCCCGTCGTCCTTGCTGCTGAACCTTCTTGATCGATCCGGAGAGTGCCCGATGAGTAATACAACCGAGCTGTTTCAGCCTGATTACAGGCGACTGGCCGTGCCCGCTGCTACTGTGGTGGCGCGCATCGACGGTGACCTGCGCGAGGACCTGGAGGTCGTCGAGATTGTGCGCAGCACTTGGCCCGAGTTCGGCTGGACACGGCTGCTCTACAATCCGTCTCATGACGCAGGACGCGCGCTGCAACCTGAGAACGCCGAGGACCGGTTTGCCATGGGCCGCGGGATGAGTCTGCACCAGCTCTACAATCGGCAGCCGCCGGATGCGGCCGTGGTGGATCTGCCGCTGTTTGTCGGACAGATCGAGGGCATCGAAACCACAATTCGTTCCGGAGAAGAGAGAACCGAAATCATCGCAAAGGATTTCAGCGCCGTTCTTCGACGGCATACCGTCTATGGACAACGGGTCTTTCAAGGCGACGGCTCGACGATTGTGCTGCCCGGCCTGGAGACCATTTTCAACCCGCTCGGACGAGGGAATGCCGCGCCGGAGCCGGTGTGGATCGAGGGGCGGGCCCGGACGACCTTCTCGGCGGGCGCCAACGAGGCAGGAACGTGGACATGTGCCAGTGCGATCCAGTACCTGCTGACGGAGTACGTGCCCGCCGATTTGCTGTATTGGCCCGATGTCGAACAGTTACTCGCCGTGACGGGATCCAGGCCCCTGCGGGATCTCGATGTCACCGGCCTGAGCCTGCTGGAAGCCCTGCATCGATGCTGCGATGCCGTGGGCATCCGGTTTCAGTTCACGCCCCGCCCCGTCGAGACAGGGCCGGCGCAGGCAATCGTCTTTCATCACAATGGCCAAGGGCGCACGATTGAGCTGAGCTGCCAACCGGCGGGCGAATCCCTGGCCCTCTCGCGGACGAACATCGGCGCGATGCACAGCCAGCGGGCCTTCTATCCCATCACCCACCGATACATCGGCCAGGGCGACTTCAAGTTCTATGAAGCGACGTTCGAACTCGTGAAAGCCTGGGACCCGGCGCTGGAGGGCATCAGCTACAGCGTCTTCTGTCCCTCCACCAATCCGGAGTTCCACAAGGTCAAGGACGTCTACCGCAAATGGTGTCTGAACGAGGCGGGCGACTACAGCGGTTCGCCGTACAACCAGGGC
The DNA here is from genome assembly GCA_002327785.1 of Phycisphaerales bacterium UBA2218. Classification (GTDB taxonomy): domain Bacteria; phylum Planctomycetota; class Phycisphaerae; order Sedimentisphaerales; family Anaerobacaceae; genus PLanc-01. The sequence goes on along the minus strand of DCUI01000188.1, from coordinate 15,901 downwards.
GAGCCTTACGACCTTTCCAAGCTCTTTGAACATACGGCGTACGTGCATCGCCGTCGCCGATTCCGGCCTACGTTGAGCACAGATGCCCAGGGCACTTCCTTGGGCTACTTCCTGCAAGTCTCCTATGACGACGGCCTACACTGGTGGGCGTACCCTCATGCTTTCAATAACCTTCTGGATGAATGCGGCGTCTGGCTCAGCAGCGATCAACTCGACATCGACACGTGGGTGGCCGCTCTCAAGAAGGTGCTGCGGGTGCGAATCACCGCCTCGGTCGTTAGCGATGAGCGGCTCACCTGCACCGTGGCCGACGGTCCCGTGGGATCAACCATCCCCGTCGTGGACCATGTGCTCACCCTGCCGCGCCAGTTCGCGTATCGAAAGGTCTCGGCCCAGAGCGTGTTTGCCCAAACCGCGACAAGCGGGCCGGGCGCTCCTGACGAGGTGGACGATTCCGCCGCACTCCACGAGTTGGTTCGCCGTCATGCTGAGGCAACGCCCGCCGTCATCGAGACAACCGATGTGCAGACGCCCACGCTCAGACTCCATTTGCACCCGGCAGACACAGTGGTATCGAGCCCCGAGAGCCGAGATTTGCTGAGTTGCCGGCGCGACAGTCGCAGCGTGGTTTGGGTCAGGCGAGTCCACATGGACTTCCGGAATCAATGTACGAACCTGCAACTCGTGCGGCAGCGGATGCATGCCGAGTAAGAGGGCATTCCCATGGACAATCGACATATCACAGACCAACAACAGGTCCTGGCCGACATGGCTCGCAGCGGGCCTCAGAACCGGCAGGAAACCTCCGCACTCATCTCCCCGGGAGGCGGCATCCGGACCTGGGCGGTCAAGATCAAGAGCCACGTTGACCGCAATGTGTACGCCGTCTGCGCCGTGATGATCGGCGAGACCGGCTCGATCCCCGTCGAATTCGGCGAGCAGGTGGAGGCCACGAACCTGGCCGAATCCTTCCTGGGTCAGGGCACGCTCTCGCCGGGAATATATGCGGTCCTGCACCGGCTCGGCGAGAAGAACGTCTTCTATGCCCTGCCATGACGGGTCAGAACGCCGTTGTGCAACAATCTCCAAGAGGAATCGGAGTCCGAGGTCTTACAGGAGGCAACCATGACAAGAGAGAACACAGTCCACTGGCGGCTCGACCGCCGGGTCAACCTGTCGGTCCTGCTGCAACTGATGGTGCTCGCGTCGCTGATCCTCGGCAGTTGGGTAAACCTCCAGCGCCAGCTCGACCTCCTCCAGCACGATGTCGCCGCCCTGCTGCAGAGCCAGAAGGAGTTCCAGCAGAGGCTCGAAACGCTCTCGGAGCGAAGCCTCTCCTGCGAGTACCGCCTTCAGAGCATTGAAAAGGATCGAGGCGGATAGCCCCGGCTCACCCGGCGGGAACCTGCAACCTGAACGCCACCATTCGAGGCAGTTACAGTGGCGAGGATCGCAGAAGTGGTTCAACTCGCTCCAGACATCCTGCGTCTCACGGCAAAGACTGAGAGACATGGGCTCGTTGAAGCTGCGGACCACATCGATCAGAAATCGGTAGAACTCCAGCCGTCGTGGGGACGGATATCGCAGTTTGCCGTCGGATGCCTTCTCCGACAGTCCGGCCGCCCTCAGATGACCAGCACGGCTGCCATATGCCTGTCCTGCCAAGCCGAAGTGCCGAGGCAGAAGTCGGAGCATGCCGAGCGTGACATTCTCGGGATGAAGGACCCCGAGCGACCGGCGAATCAGGTCGGCGTAGTCCGACTGCCATCCGTCGTAAAGAATGCCGGGATCAATGCGCAGACGAAGGCGATAGCCATGTTCCTGGCATCGTTTCGCGGCATGGATGCGCTCTTCGAGGCTGGCTGTCCCGATCTCGTACGTCTCGATCATCCGCTGAGTGTTGAGGCTCCAGGAAACGACAACCCGCGAGTTCGGTATGCAGCGCAGGAGGCCGTCGACGTTGGAACTCTTGGTCAACAGCATCAGGCAGCCATGGGGCAGATGAGAAAAGAACGGAACCAATCGCTCCGTCAGCAGAGTCACATGGTCCAGAGCAAGGCTGTCGAGCATCTCCCCCATTCTGCCATTGTGTTCCGGCGGGGAGACAAGACGCTGTCGATCCACGATCTCCACGCGAGCTTCTGGGAACATCCCGAGGATTCGTTGTGCCTCCGCGTGTCGCTGCATCTTTCGCCACAAGAGGACCGTACTGGGTCTGAACGACCCGGCTGTATCCATCCCGATCTCCGTCCACAACTCACTTGCCGACATTAATTGTACCCACAAACCACACTTACACACATCGAAATCCAGGAAACACCCATGCGAAAGAAGAAATCCGAAATCCAAATGTCGAAGTCCGAAACAAGCACGAAGGGCCAGAATCCAAGATTCAGAACGGATCATCTCCTGCTGCTGGTAGCGGCCCTGCTCCCGCTTGCGGGCTGCAACAGCCTGCGGTTTGCGCCGAGCGAAGAACAAAAGCAGAACGCCTGGTTGCACAATCGCACGGCCGCCGTGGTTGCCGAGACCGCGAGGGCCGAGCAGACCTCGCAGGAGCTTCAGGCCCTGACGAAACTCTCGGAACTTCAGAGCCGCTCATTCACCTCTTACTGCGGCCTGCCCACGGAGTACCCGCAGGTCGAGACGGCCGAGCAGATCCTGGCCGAATCGAACTGGCACACGGCCAACACGGCCCTGGCCCAATCCACCGAGCGGCCCGACGCCTGGCAGATGGCCGATTCCGCGCTGGACGTGGGCATCGCCATCTGCGCGCTGTTCGGCGGCGTCCTCGGCACCCGGGCCGTGAAGTTCCTACAGGACGCCCGCGCCAAGTCGAAAGCCCTCAAGGAGATCATCCAGGGCAACGAGCTGTTCAAGATGCAGAACACCGATCAGGTCCAGGCCTTCAAGGCCGCCCAGCAACAACAGTCCTCCGAAACCCGCCAACTCGTCACGGCGATGAAGGGATGACCATGACCGCGGACTTCATCGAGCTCAAATGCACGGATGAGACACTCGAATTGCTCAACGATCCGGACGTCACCGCCATCCCGGAAGAAGGAAATCGGAACATCCGTTGCAGCGCGCGAGACAGTCCGGTAGAATGCCCTCCGGCGGCCGATACGAGCCGTGCGGAGCGGCAGGGGCCGCATGTTCATTTGATATCGCGTTGGAAAGAGTCAGGATGATCCGCGGCATGATTCTTGAGGTGATCGGGGGCTTGGGGCTTTTCCTGTTCGGGATGCTCCAGATGTCGGACGGCTTGAAGAAGGTCGCAGGCCACAAACTCAGGGTCGTCCTGGAAACGATGACCAAGAAGACCTACGTCGGCTTCATCATCGGAGCGCTGGTAACGGCGTTCATCCAGTCGAGTTCCGCCGCAACGGTAATCGTCATTGGGCTGGTCAACGCAGGATTACTCACGCTCAAGCAAGCTATCAGCGTAATTATCGGAACCAACGTAGGTACGACCGCGACGGCGTGGATCGTGTCCGTATCCGGTCTGGGATTTCTGAAAATCGAGATGTACGCCTTGCCGGCGGTCGGCCTCGGGTTCCTGCTCCATGTGGGCGGCCGGTCACGAGCGATGAAGAGCGTGGGGACGATCCTGTTGGGTTTCGGGCTGCTGTTTCTCGGCATTGAGTATATGAAGGAGGCGTTCAAGCCTCTGGAAACCAGCGCGAGGGTGCAGGAAATCTTCATGGCATATGGCGGCAACCCCTTGTTCGCCATCGTCGCCGGACTGATCTTGACGACGCTGGTCCAGAGCAGCTCGGCCGCCATTGCCATCGTGCAGTTGCTGGCCATGGGTGGGGCGTTCGGCACCGATTGGCACGTGACGCTGAGCATGTCGATCCCATTCGTACTCGGCGCGAACATCGGCACGACAATCACCGCACAGCTTGCGTCGTTGCAGGCCAACCGTATGGCCCGACGGACAGCCTGGGCACACACGGCATTCAACGTCTTGGGCACAGTGATCGCCTATCCTTGTGTGGTCCTGGGTTGGTACGGCACTCTGGTGGACTTTCTGACGCCATGGGAGCTCTCGAGAAGTACGATCGCGGCGAGCATCGCCATCGCGCACACAACGTTCAACGCAACAAACTCGGTGGTTTTCCTGCCGTTGGTAACCGTCCTGGAGAAAGTGGCATTCAAGCTGGTGCCGTTACGGCCATCCGAGGCGGCCGCCCAGCCCATGGTCCTCGAGCGGCACCTGCTCAGCACGCCGGACATTGCACTGGAACAGGCCCGGCGGGAGATCGTGCGGATGGCCCGAACCGCCAAGGCCGGTTTTGGCGACGCAATCGCCGGGATGCTCTCCGATGACCGCCGAAGACTCGAAGCCGCCTGCGTGGCGGAAGAATTCACCGACACGCTCCAGTACGAGATCACCTCGTATCTCACGGATCTCTCCCGGAGGCAGCTTTCCGATGATGTCGCGGTGGGCCTGCCCGTGCTTCTGCACACGGTCAACGATCTTGAGCGGATCGGCGACCATGCCGTCAACATGGTGGAGATCGCGATCCGCAAGATCGAACAGAAACTCACGTTCACCGAGGAGGCGCTGGCCGAGCTGAACCAATTGGACAAGGAAGCCAGCGGCATGTTCGATCTGGTCATTGAGGCCCTGGAGAAGAATGATGCCGACGCGGCGAAATCGGCCTTACGCAACGAAGGAAACCTCAACCAGATGCAACTCGATTTCCGGCGCAGCCACGTTCAGCGGATGACGGACGGGCGGTGCACGCTGGAGGGCGGACTGATCTTCATCGACCTCGTGGACAACGTCGAGAAGATAGGCGACCACCTGACGAACATCGCTCAGGCCGTAATCGGCGGCCTCCAGTGGGACGGCATCGAGCCCAAAGTGGTCCTTCCCAGATGAGACCCTCCTGTCGCCGTTGAATCCCTGCGTGCTGAGGTCGTCGCTGTCGAGCCAGTGAATGAAACAAAGCCCTGTCAACATGGGCAAAAGAGTCCCCGGCGATGGGTGCGACCGAAAAGGAGGCGGCCGCCGAGGAAATCAGAACACCGGTTGCGGCTTCCCTATCGCGCGGTTAGAATACCGTGTGGTGGCCCGGCATGAGCCGTGCGGAGCGGCAAAGGCCGCGTGTTCATTCCTATATCGCAGTGAAGAGAACCAGGATGATCCGTAGCATGATTCTCGGGGTGATCGGGGGCCTTGGGCTTTTCCTCTTTGGAATGGTCCTGATGTCGGACGGTTTGAAGAAGGTTGCCGGCCGCAAGCTCAAGTTTGTCCTGGAGACGATGACCAAGAAGACCTGTATCGGCTTCGCCGTCGGAGCGCTGGTGACGGCGCTCATCCAGTCCAGTTCTGCCACGACGGTGATCATCATCGGCCTGGTCAACGCGGGATTGCTCACGCTCAAGCAGGCTATCGGCGTAATTATCGGAACCAACGTAGGGACGACCGCAACGGCCTGGATCGTATCCATCTCGGGCCTGGGATTCCTGAAAATCGACATGTACGCGCTGCCGGCTGTTGGGCTGGGCTTCCTGCTCCAGGTGGGCGGCCGCACGCGGGTGATGAAGAGTCTGGGGACGATCTTGCTGGGCTTCGGGCTGCTGTTCCTCGGGATCGAGTACATGAAAGATGCGTTCTCTTCTCTCGAGGAGAGCACACGGGTGCAGCAGATCTTTGTGACCTACGGCAGCAGGCCTCTCTTCGCCCTCTTCCTTGGGGTGGTGTTGACAATGCTCATCCAGAGCAGTTCGGCATCGGTCGCCATCGTACAGTTGCTGGCGATGGGCGGGGCCTTTGGCACCAGTTGGCGATTGGCGATAGATATGGCGATTCCGTTTGTGCTGGGTGCCCATATCGGCACGACGATCACGGCACAGCTTGCGGCCCTGCAAGCCAATCGCACGGCCAAACGAGCCGCCTGGTCACACACGTTGTTTAACGTCTTTGGCGCGGCGATCGCATATCCCTTTGTCGTTCTGGGCTGGTACGGGACCTTCGTGGATTTCCTGATCCCCTGGGAACTCTCGCAGAGCACGATTGCCGCGAGCATTGCCGTGGCGCATACGACCACCAGTGTGATCAACTCGATGATCTTCCTGCCGCTGACGGCCGTGCTGGAGAAGGTAGCGTTCAAGCTGGTGCCCCGGCGACCTTCCGAGGCAGCCGCCCAGCCCACAGTCCTCGAACGGCATTTGCTCCACACCCCCGAGATTGCGCTGGAGCAGGCCAGACGAGAGATTGTACGGATGGCCGCAACCGCCAAGATCGCCTTCGGCAGCGCGATCGCCGGGCTGCTCAACGGCGACCGGAAAAAGCTCGAAGCGGCCTGCGTCGCGGAGGAGATCACCGACACACTCCAGTACGAGATCACCTCATATCTCACGGAACTGTCGCGTGAGCAGCTCTCCGACGACGTCGCCGTGGGTGTGCCCGTGCTCCTGCACACGGTCAACGACCTCGAGCGCATCGGCGACCACGCCGTCAACATGGTCGAGATCGCACTTCGAAAGGTCGAGCAGAAGCTCAGTCTCAGTGAGCAGGCTCTGGCCGAAGTGGACCAGTTGAACAGAGAAGCCGAGGAGATGTTCGACGTGGTTATTGAGGCCCTGGAAACGAACAATGCCGACGTGGCGAAAGCGGCGTTGCGCAACGAACGGAACCTCAACCGCATGCAGCTTGATTTCCGGCGAAGCCACGTTCAGCGAATGACAGACGGGCGGTGCACGCCGGAGGCCGGACTGATCTTCGTCGATTTGGTGGACAACGTCGAGAAGATGGGGGACCACCTGACGAACATCGCCCAAGCCGTGATCGGCGGCCTCCAGTGGGACGGCATCGAGTTGAAAGCGATTGCTCCCGAATAGTGCGCGATCTGTGCGGTCCGCGCATCGCCGGCTGCAATAAATGGTGGCGGGCCTCCGTCTTCCCGTGTACTGTCCGAGTGGTCGAAAAGGTGCAACCATGCCGCGGTTTCGCTGCGGCAACCGGAGACCTGCCATGATCAAACCGTGCGTTCTTTCTATCCTGTGTCTTCTTCTGTTGTTGGAACTCAGCGGCTGTGGTTCTTTGAGCGGTCATGGCCCGGTGGCAGGGGCGGCGTCTACCAGTCAGGCAAGCAGATCCGGCCGGGTCGAGCTGCTGCGGGATTCCTGGGGAGTGCCGCATGTGTTTGCGGACACCGACGCCGGGGCAATGTACGGCCTGGGCTACGCCATGGCGCAGGACCGCGCTTTTCAGATGTACTACAACCTGCGGATCATCCAGGGCCGGCTGGCCGAAGTGGTCGGCGACGTGAAGGTGGGCGTCAACCGGCAGCAGCCGCAGGGCCGCAACTCGGCGCTGCGAAACGACGTCGAAATGCGAACGATTGGCTACTGGCGGGCCGCCGAGGAGACGGCCAATCGGCTCGACCCCGAGGCTCGCGGACTCCTGGAGGCGTACAGCCGGGGCGTCAACGACGGCATCAGCAGCGATCCGAACACCCGGCTCTATCTGTTCGCGAAGTACGGCCTGGAGCCCGAGCCATGGACGCCGGCGGCCTGCATCGCCTCCTGGTGGAGGCTAAGCCTGTTCTTCTCCGGCGACGGCTTGCGGGAGCTGGTCCCTTACTACGAGATCAAGGATGGCGCCAAAAGGGTGCAACGCTACACCGTAACGGATGGCGCCGGAGCCACGGAGGGCCCTCGTATTCGTGATGATGCATCCGTGATCCAACCCGGCGACGTGAGCGATACGTGGCTGCAAGAGGTGATGGACTACGCGAGAGAACACAACCTCATGCGGAAGGTGGACGTGCCCGCAACGGAGGGCCGGCCGGCCCCGCGATTCAGCCACGCATGGGTCGTGGGCGGCAAGAGGACCACGACGGGCTCGGCCGTGCTCATCAGCGACCCGCAGACTCCCGTCCGCAACCCATCGCTGTTCTGCGAGTACCACATCAGCGGCAAGACCTTTAACGCCCGCGGCATCGGGGTGGCGGGCTGCCCCAGCCTCCTGATCGGTTTCACCCCCAACGTGGCCTGGGGTCTGACCGCGCTCGGGGCCGACCAGGCGGACCTGTTCCTCCTCAAGACCGATCCGAACCATCCGAATCAGTACCTTCTCGACGGCGCCTGGCGCGACATGGAGGTTCGCACGGAGACCATCCAGGTCAAGGGCGGGACGCCGCAGACGCTCACGTTCCGAAAGACGCGCTTCGGCCCCGTGGTGACGGCCATCGCGACGGGCGTGCGGCGCGGCGACGAGGTGGCCCTCAAGAGAATCCCGATCTGCGAGCCAGAGCGCGACACCTTCCGGGGCCTGCTCGATATGATCCGATCCAAGGACGTGTACGAATTCCAGCAGGCGCTCGGCGGCTGGAGCTTCCCCAGCGCCAACTGTGTCTTCGGCGACCGCAAGGGCAACATCGGGTACAAAACGATCCTCAGCCTGCCCATTCGTTCCGCTCATTCGCTGCTCGACGACCGGGCGGCCCACGAGGGCTGGGACAGCGACAACGACTGGCAGGGCATCGTGCCGCACGAGCTGCTGCCCCAGGTGATCAACCCCAAACAAGGCTGGCTCGTGAGCGCCAACCATCGCCCGATTGCTTCGTTCTATCCGCTCTCAATGGGCATCTCCACCGGCAGCGGAGGCGACACCGACCGCTCCTGGCGGCTGAAGGAACGCGCGCGGGAAAGAGAGTCGTTCACGCCGGAAGACGTGCTCGATATCCACTACGACACGGTCGCTCCGATCAAGCGAAACCTTATCAAGCTCGGCTACCATCTCCGCGACGTGCAGAAGTACCCGCTGGACGAAGACACCCTGCTGGCGCTCGAGTACCTCGAAGACTGGCGGACCGCCGGCAGCAAGTCGGAGATGTCGATCAAGGGCACGGAGATCGTGAACCTCATGCCGATGGCGTTCCGGCAGAACTTCGCGGCGGCCGTCACCTATGGCGGCGGGCTCTCCGGCCTGTGCGGCATGCTCCAAACCATCGACAAGCGGATCGCCGCCGATCCCAACGCGGCCCTGACCGACGAGGAGGCGGACTACGTCAACATCATCGTCCGCGCGGCCTGGCGGTATGGCAAGGCCCGCTTCGGCGATGACGTGAGCCGGTGGAACGAGCGGGGCAGACAGGCCCTGCTCGAAACGAAGATGCCCTATATGTCCACATTGGACGGTTTCGGCTCGCTCGACGAGGACCAGGACGTCACGATCCCGGCCCTGCGATGCACCGACGGCGGCACGATCCTCTCGCAGCAGGCGCAGTCGTACACGCAATACGTCCGGCTCGACGACGCGGACAAATCCTTGTCCATCCTGCCCATCGGCCAGTCGGAGAATCCGGGCAGCCTCTATCGCCTGTCCAATTACGAGCTATGGGGACAAGGCAAGCTACACCCGGCCCCGCTCTCACGCAGAGCCGTGGACAAGCTCGCGCAATCGCGAACAACCCTGGAGCCCCGTGCCGATCGATAATAGAAGGATGGTGCGCGGTACGCACCCTACGGAAGTCACACAGATTGTGCCGACAGTCTTGCCGCCTCTCCCGGTGGCATCGGCAAGTAAAGCTTGCCGACGGCTTAACGTGGGACATTGAGGAGAAATGATCGTGAAACAGCCCGGCACAACTCGTCGCGACTTTTTGAAACTCGCCGGCCTCGGCGTCGCATCGCTTGCCGTGGCGAGGACGAATGCCGCACTCGCCGACAGTTCTGTATCGAAGCCCAACGTGCTGGTCATCCTCGTGGACGACCTCGGATACGGCGATCTGTCGAGCTACGGCGCGGCGGACCTCAAGTCTCCGAATATCGACAAACTCATCGCGAGTGGGATGCGGCTCGAGCGGTTCTATGCGAATTGCCCGGTGTGCTCGCCGACGCGAGCGGCGCTGCTGAGCGGGCGGTTCCCCGATCTGGTCGGCGTGCCCGGCGTCATCCGCACACACTTCGCCGACAACTGGGGCTGCTTGGCCCCACAGGCAGTTCTGCTGCCGCAGATGCTCAAGCAGACGGGCTACCACACTGCCATCGTCGGCAAGTGGCACCTGGGCCTGACCTCGCCGAACACGCCCAACGAGAGAGGCTTTGACGACTTCCACGGTTTCCTCGGCGACATGATGGACGACTACTACAACCATCGCCGGCACGGATTCAATTACTTGCGGCTCGACAACAAGGAGATCGACCCCAAGGGACACGCCACGGACCTGTTCACGCAATGGGCCATCGACTACCTCCGCGAACGGGCCGGGAGGAAGGACCCGCCTCGTGTCGAGGGCATCCTGCCTTCGGATCGCGGGCAAGATGCCCGCGACACGACACGGCCTTTCTTCCTGTACCTGGCCTACAACGCGCCGCACGCACCGATTCAGCCGCCGCAGGAGTGGGTCGAGCGGGTCAAGGGACGCGAGCCGGGGATCACCGACAAACGGGCGAGGCTCGTCGCACTGATCGAGCATCTCGACGCCGGGATCGGCAAGGTGATTGACGCCCTGAAGGAGACCGGCCTGGCCGAGAATACACTCGTCCTCTTCACCTCCGACAACGGCGGTCAGCTCAGTCTCGGCGCCTCGAACGGATTGCTGCGGGCGGGCAAAGGGGATATGTACGAGGGCGGCATCCGCGTGCCGATGTGCGTCGTCTGGCCGGGCAGGATCACTCCGGGCTCGCGCAGCGACCGCGTCGCCCTGACGATGGATATCTTCCCGACGATCTGCGAGGCGGGAGGCGTGAAGATCGACCACGAGATCGACGGCGCAAGTTTCCTGCCCACCCTGCTGGGCAGGCCGCAGCCTGATGACGATCGCATCCTGTTCTGGGTCCGGCGGGAGGGCGGCGCACAATACGGCGGCCGGGCCTGCTACGCCGCAAGGCAAGGCGACTACAAGCTCCTGCAGAACAGCCCCTTCGAGCCGCTCAAGCTCTACAATCTGGCCGAAGACCCACAGGAGCAGAACCCGCTCGACGACAAGCACCCGATGCACCGCAAGCTCTTCAACGCCCTCCAGAATCACGTGAACGAATCCGGCGTGATCCCTTGGCAACGATCCCCCTCGGCCGGAGGCGATCCGCAGGCATCATAGCCTCTCTCCGTTCAGCTCGGCGCTTTTCTTTGACTTCGTCCCATGGCAGCCGTATACTCCGGCAAACGCCTGTTTGGCAGAGATGCGTATGAACTATCAGTTCGACAAAGACAAGATTTCGCAGCACGTCGTCAAGTACGGCGTGGATATGCGGCCGGCGGTGTCGCCCGAACAGGACCGCGCCAAGCTGCAAGACTACGGCAACTGGCTCGTCCAGCAGTTCCCGGAGGTCTTCGAGACGATGCTGGTCGGCCCGCGGGAGCTGCGGGTGCAGCGGACGTTCATCCTGCCGAACACCAAGCGGATCGAGCTGCAGACGTTCGTGCTGACCAGTCGCGGCCCGGTGTTCACGTTCCCCGAGCGACTGTATATCGACCGGCCGCACGAGCTGGCCATTCCCGACAAGGACAAGATCTTTCGTAAGGCCTTCGACGAGCTGCGGACGAGATTCGTGGAGCGGGCCGTGCCCCGCGTGGGCGTCGTCCATGAGTTCGTCTTCGACACCGAGTTCACCGATTCGCTCGATGTTATCGTCAGCAGCCTCAAGTACGAGCTGTGGCGCGAGAAGGTCAAGAATCTCCGCATCCTGCTGGAAGCGCCCACCGACGACAAGAACGTCAACATCGAGCTTCGGCCGACCCATCTGCAGCGGACGGGCCCCTACGATCCTTCCTCGCCCCAGGAGATGAAGTTCGGCATCATCGTCAACGTCGACATCAACAATCGCCAAATCTCCGGCGACCTCACCAAGGCCGAGGTTACCGACATCCTGGCCTTCGCCAGCGACTACGTCCCGGACGAGTTGATCAAGTTCCTCAACAACGAGGAGTAGCCGCTCGGACAACGAAACAGAGGCTCGGCGGCAGTCGCATTCGTCGCATCTGTCTTATCCGTCCCGTAGGACCTATAGGACGGATGGGACAACTAGGACTTTGGCGCAGTCTTATACGAGATTCCCAGATAAAAAAGGGCTTCCGGGCTCCATGTGCGCAAAATAAAAACAGGGCTGAGGAGCGGAGGGAGAGGAAAAGCGAGATAACCCCAGCCCTGTTATAGTGCTATACCTATCCAGGACTCAATCTGATCTACTAGCTTACACGACTATACCGCCCCCGGTTCATTTCAGGCAAGCGAAATTCTTCACAAAAATCGGTTAATTCCTGCATGACAGGGAATCCGTGGAACAATTCCATCAGGATCCCGCGAGAATGCATTCCCCAAGATCTTGGGGTTTCCTGCCGATCAGAGCCCCGCCGCTGGGGTCTCATTGCGAAATCGCGAGCCATTTGATCGCTCGCAAGGGTCTTCCACATTTTGTTCTGCCGCGGCTATAATGCAATGTTCCTTGAGAGACGCGGCCCGCGAGCCGAAACACTCTCCATGCAGAACAGAATTGCTCATTAGAGGTCGTCTATGCTGACGGACAACATTCTCAACCTGATCGGCAACACGCCACTGGTGCAACTTCGCGGCGAGAGGGTCTTCGCCAAGGCCGAGTTTCTCAACCCCGGCGGCAGCATCAAGGATCGGGTAGCCCGGGCCATGCTGGAGGGCGCGCGCCGTGACGGGCGCCTCTGCCCCGATTCCCTCATCGTCGAACCCACCTCCGGCAACACCGGCATCGGCGTGGCGCTGGTGGGCCGCCTGCTGGGCTATCGGGTGCGCATCGTCATGCCCGAGGGGATGAGCGAGGAGCGGAAGAAGCTCATCCGGGCGCTGGGCGCGGAGCTGGAACTGACGCCGGACAGCGAAAGCATCGCCGGCGCCGTCCGCCGCGTGCAGGAGATCGCCGCTGCCGACCCTTGCGTCTTCGTGCCCCAGCAGTTCGAGAACCCGGAGAACCCGCGCGCTCACTACGAGCAGACGGCGGCAGAGTTGTGGCGCCAGCTTTCTGGCGATATCGACTGCTTCGTGGCCGGCGTCGGCAGCGGCGGCACGCTGCAAGGCGTGGGCAAGTTTCTCCGGGAGCACAAACCGGGCGTGCGCATCGTCGCGGTGGAGCCGAAGAACGTCTCGGCCTTGCTTGGTCACGAACCGGGACTGCACCAGATCCAGGGTATCGGTGACGGCTTCATCCCCGCCATCCTTGACGTGAACTTGATCGATGAGGTGATCGAGGTAACCGATGAAGACGCCATCGAGACTACCCGCCAGCTCGGCCGCGATTGCGGCCTGCTCGTCGGCATCTCCTCCGGCGCCAACGTCTGGGCCGCCCGCCAACTGGCGCAACGCCACTCCGGCAACATCGCCACCGTCCTCGCCGACCGCGCGGAACGGTATTTCAGCACGGCGCTGCTGTAAACGCTTTATCAGTAATGCGGTTTCCGGTTGGGCACTCTCGGGGGGATTGTACCCGCACCTGACGCCCAGCCGGATCCTCCTGCACGGCGCAGGGACTGTACCCAAACGGTACCTGGGCCCACGGCTTCGGTTGGATGAGCGTAAGAAAGTGGACAGATCTCCGTAAAACACCGCAAAACTCCGCACCTGCAGGCGGAACGCCCGGTACCTGGTCAGGTTTGACGGCCAGAGCGGGGAGAGCGCTATCTTTTCCATCTGTTCAATCTGCGGATAACCAGATCAACCACTCATTTCGCCACGTACAACGTCACCTGGTCGCCCTTCTCCACTGGAGTGCCGGGAAGGGGTGAGGTGCCGGTGATGCGGCCGGACTCGATAAGATCATCCTCGCGGAGGACGAGCTGTACGCGGTAGCCTCTGCCAACCAGCAGGGCCTGCGCGTGCGCCTGGTCCAGGTCGCGGAGGTTAGGCAGTGCCCATCCGGAGGCGCGCTCTGGCGCTTTGGCGACGTAGAGCGTAACTGATTGCGCGGACTTCAGCACCGCGCCGTTCTCCGGACTCGTCCGCAGCACTAATCCCGGCGCCGATTTATCCGTTTCGCGCTCCACGATGACAGGCTGATAACCCGCGGACTTCAGATCGGCCACCGCGTCTTCTGCCGGCATGGCGAGGTAATTCTTCATCTTCGGCGTCTGCGCGACATAGAGCGAAACGACCGTATCGGAGGGGACCTTTACCCCGGCAACCGGCAGGGTGCGCATCACGCGGTTGGGGCGCACGGTGGCGGAGAGCACCGGTACAATGTTAACCTCCAGGCCGCTGGCCTCGATCTTTCGTTTCGCCTCGCCGACCGACAGGCCGCTCACCGGCGTGACAACCACCAGTCTTTCGGTTAGTACCGGCTGCTCGCGGACCGCCGGTTGCGCAACGACTGCGGGCACAGGGGACTCGCCGGTCGTCTTCGTCTCGTGCACGGCGGTGACACCTTGCGGCGCGGGAGTCATGGTTGCCGGTTCCGTCTTTTCCGCCGACTCTGCCGGTGGGATGGTGGTAGTCCTCACCGTGCGCCGCTCCGGCTCTTTGCGCGGCGAATCAGCAGGGAAGGGCATGCTCGGTTTGGTATTGCCGGACGCCAGCTGCTGCCGGGTAGTCTGCATGAGATATACTGTGCAGGCCGCAATGACCGTCAGGCATATCAGCACGATGAACACCGTGGAGAATCTCTGTGACCTGGCCGGATGACTGCCGGCAAATCCGGGCTCAACTGAACCGGCGCTTGTACTGGCCAGTGCGACGTTGAGGGCATGGTCGAGTTTGCGCTGAACCATGGCGTTGTCAGGGGAGAGTCGCAGGGCGCGCTGGTACCACATCACCCCCTGATTGGTCTGCTTCTGGCTGACCAGCATATCGCCCATCAGCACGCAGGCTTCGAGGTTGTCCGGGTGGGTTTGCAGCAGGCTCTCGCACACCACCAGCGCTTCGTCATCCTGGCCGATGATGCGCAGGGTGCGAATCTGCTCGAACACCTGCTCAATATCAACCTTCGTCTCAACCTCGACCTCAACCGCTTCCGCGTCGGCAGCCGCGCAGGCCGCACAGCGCTCCTCCTGCTCCCCCGTGTCAGCACCACAGTTATTGCACGTCATGGTTTACCTCTAGGCTCTCCCGTGCGTGAAGTGAATCAGGCAGACGATAACGAATGCGTGTGCTGCGACAATATCTCGTCGTTCGCACGCCCGTTAGAACCCTCTATTCTATATAACCATTCAAACGCAAGAAAGTTTCATCATATTATTCCATATTTCACAAAATCGGCGCTCGGCAAACCTGTGGGCAGCTGGCCCCATTGGTTGCCCTCATACGCTTGCCGAAACTTCTGGCATCGTCTACTATTAGGATCGGAAAAATTCCGCGCGCCGCCCATCCTTTTCAGTCTCGGCGCGCGCTGAGGTGTACAACGATGGCAAAGTTTACTGAAGTGCAACCGAAGGTTGTCCCCCCGCTGGACCCGGGTTTTGCGCCGCTGGTGCTGGCAAATCGCCAGTTTCGCGCCGCGGTGGCGGCATCCGGCGCGGGCGTGCCGCTGGTGCTGGCGGTGGAGCGCAGCGACGGCACGCGTTCGCGGTATGAGGCGGAAGTTTACTCCCCGGGCATGGCCGATGATGACAACCTGCACTACGTCGAGCGGCTGGTGAAGTCGTTGCTCTGGGGGTACGGCGGCTGGAAGGTCTACGTAGGCGGCCCGACGGCAATCGGCGAAGCGATCGCGGCGATGTATGCCCCCGGCGGCGCGCGCGCCTTCGATGCGGATATCATGGGCCGCATCTACGAACGGGAATTCAGTGTGGTATCCTGCGCCGCCGATGAGGTGCCGGCGGCGAAGGAATCCACCGTGGCGGTGGGCGGCCACCTGGACGGCTGCCGCATCGGTCTCGATCTGGGCGCCAGCGACCGCAAGGTGGCGGCGGTGGTGGACGGTGAAGCGATTTACAGCGAAGAGGTGGAGTGGGATCCGCGCCCGCAGACCGACCCGCAGT
>DCUI01000179.1:20879-21027 GCA_002327785.1 Phycisphaerales bacterium UBA2218 | reverse complement strand
CGATTCGCCGTACCTGCTCCGCTCGTACGCTCACCCGTTCACGACCGAGGCGATCGCCATGTTCTTCGGCCGATTGAGCCGCAATCCCGCCTGGATGCAGCAGATGCTGGGGCTCTCCGCCGAGCAGCGAGCCGAGATTGAAAAGGTC
>DCUI01000179.1:0-20866 GCA_002327785.1 Phycisphaerales bacterium UBA2218 | reverse complement strand
TGCAGCTCAAGCAGCTCATCTTCGCTCGCTGGGACATGGTCATGTATGGCTTCGAGAAGGAGCTGTATGCGAATCCCGACCAGGACCTCGACAAGTTGTGGTGGGACCTCGTCGAGAAGTACCAGCTCGTCAATCGGCCGCCGGACCGGACCAGCCCGGACTGGGCCGCGAAGATTCACTTCGCCGCGGCCCCGTGCCATTACCACAACTACATGCTCGGCGAGCTGCTGGCCTCGCAGTTGCACCATCGCCTCACGGCCAAGGTGCTCAAGGTCAAGGCAGGCCAGGACGTCAGCTATGTCGGACAGAAGAAAGCCGGGCAATTCCTGAAGAAGAAGGTCTTCGAAGCGGGCGATCTCTACCCCTGGAACCGGATGATCGAGCGCGCCACGGGCGAATCGCTCACGGCCAGGTACTTCGCAGAGCAGTTCGTGAAATAGCCATGAAGTGTTTTAGGAGACAGGTGTTTCATGAGTGAAAACAACAATGCGCCACGGGAACTGTCCATCCGGGTTATCTTCTTCGGCATCATCCTGTCAATGCTCCTGTCGGCGGCCAACGCGTACCTGGGCCTGTTCGCGGGCATGACCGTCTCGGCGGCAATCCCGGCGGCGGTGATGGCCCTGGGGATCATGCGGTTCTTCCGCAACAGCACGATCTACGAGTGCAACCTGATCGGCACGTGCGCCTCGGCGGGCGAATCCCTCGCGGCGGGCGTCATCTTCACGCTGCCGGCCCTGCTGCTGATCGGGTTCTGGGAGCAGTTCAGCTATTTCTGGGTCGCTGTGATCGCCGGCTTCGGCGGGTTGCTCGGCACCTTGTTCACCATCCCGCTGCGACGCTCGCTGATCGTGGAGACCAAGCTCCAGTTCCCCGAGGGCGTCGCCACGGCCAAGGTGCTGGAAACCGGCCGCAACGATACCTCCGGCATCAAGTACATCGTCAAGGCGGCCCTCGCCGGCGCCCTGTTCAAGGTAGGCGCCAACGCCCTTGGGATCTGGCCTGAGATCGTGCAGGGCGCCAGACGCGTGGGTGGGTCCATCGCCTACTTCGGCTCCAACCTCAGTCCGGCCCTGCTCTCCGTGGGGTATATCGTCGGGCTCAACATCGCCCTCCTGATGTTTCTGGGCGGAGCGCTCAATTGGTACGTGGCCATCCCGGTGGTCGCTGCTCAGGGCGAGTGGCCGCAGTACCAGCTCCTGAACAAGAACGTCCCGCAGGGCTGGAACATCGCAGACGCCAACTACGTGATCGTCGATCCCAACAACGCCGCCGCCTGGGACAATCGCACGAGCGAGCCACGGCTCTGGAACGTCTTCGTGCTCGAAACCCAAGTTGCCGATCCGAACGCATCGCCCGAGGATGTCAACGACGTGCACAAACACAACGCCGACGTCCTGGCCAACCTGGGCAAGCCCGTCCCGGCGAAAGACTACGCGCAGCGGATCTGGTCCAAGCGAACCCGCTTCGCGGGGGTCGGCGGCATGCTCATCGGCGGCCTCTGGACGATCTTTCATCTGCGCAAATCCCTCCTGAGCGGTATGACCAGCGGGCTGAAGGCCTACAAGCAGATCAAGGAAGGCAAAGGAGGCGCGGAGCGGTCGGAGCGGGACCTGCCGATGCAATGGATCATCGGGCTGATCGTCGGCTCGATCGTCCCGTTGTTCCTGGTCTACCAGCACTACGTCCAGCAGGTCCACATCTCGCTGATCATGGCGTTCGTCATGCTCGGCACCGGGTTCCTGTTCGCCGCGGTGGCGGGCTACATGGCCGGGCTGGTCGGCTCGTCGAACAATCCCATCTCCGGCGTCACCGTCTCCACGGTCCTGGTTTCGTCCGTGCTGCTGGCGCTGCTCATGGGCAAAACAGCGACGAACGGTCCGGCGGCCGCGATCATCGTCGGCGCGGTCATCTGCTGCGCCGCCGCTATCGCAGGGGACGTCATGCAGGACCTCAAGTGCGGACGGCTCGTCGGCACCACGCCGTGGAAGCAACAAATCATGGAGATGATCGGGACCGCCTCGGGCGCACTGATCATCGGTCCGGTCCTCATCCTGCTGCAGGGCGCCTACGGCTTCGCGGGAATGAAAGGCGCCGGCTCCAAGGCCCTCTCGTCGCCCCAGGCCAACCTGATGGCCTCCGTGGCCAAGGGCGTGTTCGAGGGAGGACTGCCCTGGGCCTTCGTCATCCTCGGGATGGTCGCCGCCGCGGGGATCATCGCCCTGGACCAGTATCTCCAGGCCAAGAAGTACCCGTTCCGTGTGCCCATCCTGGCGGTCGCCATCGGGTTCTACCTGCCCTTCCAACTGTCGGTTCCGATCTTCGTGGGCGGACTCATCAGCCTGGCCGTCGCGAAGTACCACAAGAGAAACAGGAGCGACACCCCCGCAATGGAAGGCTCCGAGCGCCGCGGCCTGCTCATGGCCTCCGGCCTCATCACCGGCGAGGCGATCACGGGCATCCTCGTGGCGATCCCGATTGTCATCCTCAAGCAAAGGGATATCGAAATGCCGCTGTGGGAGGGCAAGATCCCCTTCGGCGGCCTCGTCGGCGTCATCCTCTTAGTCTTCGTGACCTTCTGGCTCTACCGGGTCGCGGTCAAAGAGAAACGTGAGTCGTGATTCTCGGTTGCCGTCTGCGGCGGATGCCTCTTGTCCCGAGTCGTTCGTCCCTCTCTCGGATTTCGAGCTTCGGATTTGTCCTTCTCTTCAGCTCCGTTCGGTCCGGAGCCGGCTGAACCGCTCCTCCAGACGCTTGTGGACGTTCTCGGGAATCAGGTTGGACAGGTCGCCGCCGAGCGAGGCCACCTCGCGGATCAGGGTCGAGCTGGTGAATCCGTATTGCTCGCTGGTCATGATGAAGATCGTCTCGATCCCCGCGACCGCCCGGTTGGTCATGGCGAGCTGGAACTCGTACTGCACGTCCGTCAGGCTGCGCAGGCCGCGAAGGACCACGGTCGCCTTCCTCTTGGCGGCGTATTCCACCATCAGCCCCTCGAAACTCTCGACAGCCACCCCCGGCATGCCCGTGACCAGCTCGACGATCATCTCGACCCGCTCCTCGGGCGTGAAGAGCTGGTTCTTGATCGGGCTTCGGCCGACCGCGATAATCAGCTCGTCGAACAGATTGATGGCCCGCCGGACCACGTCCAGATGCCCGTTCGTGATCGGATCGAACGACCCCGGGAAGATCGCCCTGACGAACTTCTTGCCCATGAATGCCCATCCTTACCAAAAGCAGGTATTCTACCCACCCGCCGCGGCGGCATCAAGAGCCGCCCCCCCCCACCTTCTTGATCCGCAGGTTCCACCCAAGCGAGAAATCGGACGGGGTTCTTACTCCTTTGGCAACGAGCACTTCCGGAAGTACATGAAAAAGTCAACCATTTTTTGTTGACAGTTAACTTCCCACCGCTTATCATTCGGCATAGGCTGTACAGGCCGTGGCAGGGCCGGCGGGCGAGCCGCCGCCTGCGGCCGCTGCCCGAACCACAGCAAACGAAGGGAGGAACCATGGCCGGACACAACTGTCACAATTGCATCTACTCGGTCTGTGATCCGGAATGGTGGCTTCGCTGCGCGTGGGCGGGCAAGCCGCTCGTGCCGCAGTGCGCCAACCACCCCTGGTGGCCGGGCCGGATGCACGACGTTCCCGGCGTGCCCTGCCGCAACTACCGCCCCAAGCCCGTCCTGCCCCAGGGCGACAACGTCCGCCTGATCCCGCTCGGCGACGGCTTCTACGCCTACGTCGACAAGGCCGACTACGAATGGCTCAGCCGGTGGAAGTGGCATGTGGTCTGTGGCGGATATGCCGCACGCCACGAGAAGGGCAAATACGTCTTCATGCACCGCGAGATCATGACGCCGCCGAAAGGAAAGATCGTCGACCATGCAGACGGCAACAAGGCCAACAACTGCCGGTTCAATCTCCGCGTCTGCACCCGCACGGAGAACTTGCGAAACCTCGGCAAGCACCACCACGCTTGCTCCCGGTTCAAAGGCGTCTCCTACGACAAACGACTGAAGAAATGGTATGCCCGATGCGCGCCTCGGAAGGAACGCCACTTTCGCAGCTCTTTCGACGACGAGGTGGAGGCCGCCCGGGCCTACGACCGTGCGGCAGTGGAGCGATTCGGCGAATTCGCCCGGCTGAACTTCCCGGAGGAATGGCCGCCCCAGCGGAGGGCCCAGGTGCATGCCGAGTGGCAGAAGGCCGAGAACAGAAAAGGCGCCAAGAAAAGGGCAAAGAGCAAAAGTGGAAAGGCAAAAGGCAAGAAAACCCCGGCTCGCGCAGCGACGCGGGAACGCAGGGTGCGGAGGCAGCCGACGAAGGTGAGAAGGTCAGAGGGTGAGAGGGTCAGACGGCAAGAAGGGCAAAGGGCAAAAATCAGGAGGCAAAAGTGAGACCAATAGCAATGTGGGGTCTGTGTCTGGGCGACAGCGGTAGGGTGGACTCCGTCCACCGTCTTTCTGTAGCCACGAAGTTCACGAAGGGCACGAAGCGACTGTACGAGACACGAGCGACGAACCACGAGATACGACTTTTCATCCGCAGATTTCGCCGATTTTCGCAGATCCTCTGTGGGCTCCGTGCCTCTGTGGTGCATCATCCGCCCGCAGGCTGGAGGCGGTAGCTACTGACTGACAACCGAAAACTGAGAACTGACAACTGGTCTTCCCGAGTCCCGACCGGCCCCCATCCAAAGGAAGTACCGGACGCCGTCCTGTTTCCCTTGCGGAGGGCGACCAGGGGCAGTATCCTGAATTCGACCGCTGAACGCGGCAGGTACACGGAATCACCAAGGAACACAGGCAATGGTATCAGTTGGGCACAACTCAAAGGAACGAGCCTCCTCGCCCGCAGCGAGAATCCGGGAGATGGTCAAGCGGATCGTCAGCCGGTTTGACCCGGAGAAGGTCATTCTCTTCGGCTCGTACGCCCGCGGCGACGCCGGTCCGGACAGCGACGTGGACTTGCTGATCGTGATGCCCGTATCCGGCTCGAAGCGGGAAAAGGCCATCGAGATCGGCGTTGCCCTGCACGATATCCGGCTGCCCAAGGACCTGATCGTCACCACGCCGGAAGAGTTCGAATGGCGAAAGGATACCATCGGCACCATCGAATGGCCCGCCTGGCGTGAGGGAAAGGTCGTCTATGCCCGCGCCTGACAAGCGCGCCGTGGTTGCACGGGAATGGATCGCGAAGGCCGAGAACGATCTGAAGAATGCCGCCCACACGCTCAAGCTCGGCGCCGACTGCCCCACTGATACCGCCGGGAGATCCGCAAGCTGCTCGAAGACAAGCCGCTATTCTGATGTGGGATGCTCTCGCCGCAGACTGCCACAAGCAGATCGTCCAGCGTGAGCGAATCAGAGTCCGCAGTTAGCGTCCGCCAGAACCCATCCGCACAGATTGCCTGTCCCGAAAAAGGGACCTGACACCGTTCCGTTCTTCCTGAGGACTGCCCCAAAGTGGCGTGATTAACTACAATCGATGAATATGTGAAAAAGCCGAATCGAGTCGTGGTCGACGCGCTTATGTGAGCTTACCGCCTCGTCTGGCAAATCTGAAATTACGTGCTCCCACTGAAGCTGTTGGGTGAGGCAGAACGCGTCTCGTCCAGACAATTCGTCTTGAACAAAGGCCTCGCGTATTTGTTCGAACCAGAACCGTGCGTCGTGTGCCTGCATACACCCGAGCATGGCAGCCTCAATGCTCTCTACGGCATATCGACTCGCGACAAAGCGGCCGACGCCCTTGTCGCCCAAGTAATGCAGCAATGTATCGGCCACACTGGAGAGAACATCATCCCGGAGTCGCTTTGCCTCAAACGTGAAATACCGCTTTGGGCGTGCGGCGCAATGTTCGATTTGCATATCAAGTCTTGGGCGGTCCTTGCCGAGTTCATCGCCTGGGCTGATGGGACGCTCATTGTGAACTGAGTAGACCGTATATCGCTCAGGGGTCCGTGGATCGTCAATGCGTCGCTCGATTGCATCAGCGATAAGGCCCGTCATATCGTATTCATCCCTTGCCAGCGGCAGTTGACGCCGGGCATCAACATAGCCCCAGGCAAGGAGTTGATGGGCGTCCTCGCGAAGCACTACGAGGTAGTCATCCCACTCTGCAGATAATCTCTCTGGGCTCATACTTTGCGTCCGCGGCTCTCGGCCACCTCCGCAATAATATCCGCGGCGTCCAACAATGCTTGGGTCTCCGTCCATTCAAGCCGGCGTGCCGGCTTGCATAGATGGATTCTTCTGCCTGCGAGGACGCGAACGCTGCGTCGGACATATACCCACTGCGCGTATTCTTGTTCAGCGGCATGCAGGATGTCTCGCACATCCTTCTCTTCATATTGTCCAGCGAACTTCACCGTTGGTTTCGCAGATTCTCCCTTGCTTACGAGTTCGACTGTGGCGACAATCCCGTCCAGAGCGATCAGCATCGTGACACGATGTCGGCGGCTCTTTCGCTCGATGAAACCATCCAGTTCTGTCGTCAATCTTCGGGCGTACTTTTCGAGTTGATCTTTGTCACGTTCGTCGAGGGCGCGAGTAAGTCGCGACGGGGCCTTGCCTTTGACCAACGGCAATCGAAACTCACTGAATTCCTGCGCCAGTAGCATCACCTGTGAAGGAATCCTCAAAATGGTCGCCACTTCATCATCGAGTCGACGTTGCCAATCGGCTCGGTTATGAGGGCGCATCTCCTCGACAGCGAATGACCGATGCAGCTTGGCCAAGTCGGCAACCTGTTGCTTGGTGAAATCGGGCATTGGCATCCGTTGCGCGTCACCCAGATCAATCGTGCTGCGACTGATGCCCCAACCTGCACTCAACTCGAGGAAGAGGCAATAGGGCGTGATGCTGGATGCCCAGATCATTGAGACTGCACGGAGCCAGTCGGCCTCTGGTGCAGATAACCCGAGCTTGGGGTGGCGGAAAATGAAGTCATCGATACTGAACGCGGCAAAGTTATTCCAAAGGAACAGATGGGGACCAGATGCGATGTTCAAGCCTTCCGTGCCACCGCGTTCACGAATATATGTGCCCCATTGATTCTTGACGAGCCATTGGGGAGATAAAGTCAGCTTTGTCGCAGCTTTTTTGATCTGCGCCGCTATCTGCTTCACCTCAAGGACTTTCAAGGCACGGAACCAACTCGCGTATTCCCTCGCCTTGGATTCGGTGTCGCCTTGCTTAAGCCTGATCTCCACTACGTCTTGATTCGGATCGGAGTCCGAGCCTTCGTCAACTCGCAATTGGACGCCAAGATTCAAATTCCATCCCCGTTTGTCAGCCAAGCTTCCCAGCGTCTCAGGCATGACACGGCGCAGTCGTTCAAGCGCGCGTTGGTCGCGCGGGTTCCCCCACAGCGCACGTTTCCAAGTCGTCCCCTCACCTTGCACTGCCTCATTCACGGGAATGGTCTTGATCTCCGATTCGGATATCGTAAGCACCCAGGGCGTACGCCGACGACGATCATGCCCGGGCACAATGGCAGGTTGATCAACGACCAACGGCCCAAAGTGAACGATATCGGGGAGGGGCGTGCCAGCTTTCGGGAGAGAGTAGACAAGATCGGCTGCTGGTTCGTCTGCCGACTCGAACAAGACATAGGCGAGATTGGAGAAGTTCGTGATTCGGTGCACCGTATTCTGTGAGAAGAATGCTTTCCGATAATTGGCAGACTGGTCATTGGTGAGGCTTGTTGCTTGCGTAATCATGCCAACCACGCCGTCGTCTCCCAGCCGGTCACGTACACGCCACGTGAAAGCCTCGCTGCTGCGATAGCGAGCCACAGGCATCCCTGCCTGTCGTGCACGCTGAATCCAATCGACAATGAAGGGCTCGCCTTTATCATCCGGATCGAGCTCGACCCAGGGTGCATTGCCTACAATCCAGTCGAATTGTCGATTGGCCTTCCAGAAGAGCGACGCATCGTTGAAGAAGTCATTCTCGAAAATATGCTCATTGTGCAACACTGGAAATCTGAACTTTGCGTGGTGGTGCAATTCCGGGGGATCGATATAGCTGAGTAACGTCAGGATGAGGCTGAACTCGGTGACGAGACAGGCTTCCGGCTTACGCTCCACGCCAAAGATGCTGTTTGTAAGTATGTCCCGCAGTACGTCTGGTGGCAGCTTTTCGCACCGCCGCCGGCGCAACTCCTGTTCAATCAATCGGCGGTAAGCAAGCACGAGAAAAATCCCAGAACCGCAACACGGATCGAGCACCTTCATGCCTTGCGCCAGTGGCTTCACGCTTTGGATTTCAGCGAGAAGATAGTCGGCGACTGGCTCCGGTGTGTAGAACGCGCCTTCCTCGGCTCCCTCGCCTTCGTCGTGAAGGAATTGTTCATAGATTGCCGAGAGGAGTTCCACTGGGATGAATGAAAAATCGAACGGGCGAAACAAGGCCATCTGTCCTGATTCCTCGCCTGCGAAGCGACATGCTACGGCCTTCACAGCCTCAGCATTTGGTGCGGACGAGGCTGACCACTCAATCGGGAATATGCGGCCGTTGAATCGCTCGTCCACCTTATCGGTCAGGCGACGGAAGGCATTCAGCTTGGCTTTGTTTGAGAACACCGCCGTTGGGTCCACACCGGCTTCCTCAAGCCACTCTTGGCTGAGGATTCCGCGTTCCCAAAGGTAGTGAAGATATACGAATCGCCCGATAAGCGAGTGTGCAACGCCACGATCGAGATGGTGTTGTTCTACAAGTTGCGTGCTCAGCGAGCGGAGCATTCTTAGGAGCGACTGGTCAACGCGCTTGTCCTTCGTGAGGCGTGCACCCTTCGTCCGCCAAATGTCTCCCGAGTCAATCGAATCCGCGTGAAGGAACCGCAACTGCTTGGCGACCTCATGAAGACTGAGACTCGTTGTATCGATCGGTGTTTCGATCTGCCCGACATCATCGGCGAGATTGTCGAAGGCAAAGTTGGTGTAAACGCGCACTTGCCCCGGCATCGACACGAGAAGGAACGGCGTTGTTCCCTGATTCCAAAGCTGCTTGTGAATCTGCCTCGCTTCATCGACAGTTTTCGTTTCGGCAACATGAACAGCAGGACGTTGGCGGCCCATGCCAGCTTCACCGGATGCTGTGCGAATGAAATAGCTACCGCGCACCTGCGCACGCTGTGCATCGCGCAACAGGTGGGCAACCGACGTGTCCGCTCCGTCAACTCCCTCACGGTAGAAGGGGGACTGGCGGTATCCAAGTTCGCGTATTAGATCGTCGAGTCCCATCGCCAATAACCTGTCTGAAATAAGAGCAGTCTACCGCCATCGGAGGCAGAGTCAACTGCGCAGGGAGAATTAAACAGGGCTATCGCGTGAAACCCGGCCCACCATCGTTTTCTGGCTGGAAACGCCCCCGAGGCATTTCGGTCGGGTGTTCACGCGGAGGAATAACAGGCCTTGGCGGCTCAAGAAACGGGGGTCAAGAGTTTCATGCGATAGCCCTGGAGAATGAAAGGTGCGCGGTCTATTCTCGAGGGTGCGTGGAGCCGGGGGGAGAGCGATAAGCGATAGGTGATAAGCGATAAGTTGGCCGAGTTTGTCGGACTGGCCACGAGCCGGGGCGGGGTGGGAGAGTAGGAGCGTTGGAGCGTTATGCGGTGAACGATCCGTCTCTCCGTGCCCTCGGTGGTTGAAAGAGTCATGGATTCCCGCCTCCGCGGGAATGACAGAGTCGAATCCGTGCAGATCAGTGTGAATCCGTATCTTTGTCAGACGCCAGTGGGGGCGGATTCGGCCAGGGCGGCGGCGATGGTGACGCCGTTGAACATGGCGTGCATGAAGATCGGGCGAAAGAGCGAGCCGCTCCTCTCGTAGCTGTAGCCCAGGCCCATCGCCAGCACGAACAAGGCGGGCCAGTGCTCGGGGTTCGAGTGGATCGCGGCGAACAGGACCGACGTGACGGCGATGGCCGGCCAGGGCCGGCTCAGATAGGACCGGATCATTGACTGAAACAGGCCGCGGAACATCAGCTCCTCGACCAGCGGGGCAACCACCACGGCCAGAACCACCATCAGAACCTGCAAAGGGATCGAGCCGGACTCCGTGATGACCTGCAGGGCCTCGTGCTGGGGCACCTCGAAGGACCGGTCCAGGTATTTCATCACCAGAATGGTCAGACTCATCATGGCCATGACGAGGGGCCAGACGGCCGCCAGGGTCAGGAGGGCGCGGGCCAGGTCCCTGGGGATGGTCTTAAGCCGCAGGCCGAAGCCCTTCAGACCCCGTACGAAGGTGAACCTGGCCACGGCGAGCACAAGGACGACCGTTGCCAGCGATCCCGCCGTGGGGATCAGACTGCCCAGGAAGATGCCTTTCCACTCTTCAAGCCGGTCGGTGTACAGGCGGGCGAGGGCCGCGAGTATGGTCGTGCCCGTGAGCCACACGAAGAACACGAGGAACGGCAGCGGGAGCATCATGCTGTTTCGACGGGGTCTCGAATCGGCCAGGGCCCTGCGGCCCAGGGAGGTCGTCAGCAGCCACCAGGCAAACAGGGCGACCCCGACGGCCACGGGGATCAGGTCCTCCGGGCTGGTTGGCGAAACTTGTTGTTCGAGTCCTTGCGACACGGGATTTCGGATTTGCTATTTACAAGTCCCTATCGAACGTTTATCGTTTTTCCGTTGGACGCAGGACGGCTGCAAGGGTTGCCGGCCGTCTGCAAGGTCCTCAATAGTAAATCGCAAATAAGAAATAGCAAATCGAAACATGGATGTCTTTCGCATAGAAGGCCCGGTCCGACTGGCGGGCCACGTCGATATCAACGGATCGAAAAACGCGTCGCTGCCGATCATGGCGGCCGCGCTCCTGGCGCCGGGCAACTCGACCTTGCTCGGAGTGCCCCGGCTGGCGGATATCAGCGTGTTCAAGGAGCTGATCGATCAGTTGGGCTGTAAAGTCGAGCGGCGGGAGGACGGCGTGCTCACCATCGACGCCACGAAGATCGATAACCCGGTCGGTCCGTATGACATCGTGAGGAAGATGAGGGCGAGCGTTTGTATCCTCGGGCCGCTGCTGGCGCGGTGCGGGCGGGTGGAGGTCTCAATGCCCGGCGGCTGCGCGATCGGCGACCGGCCCATCGACCTGCACTTGATCGGGTTGCGACAGCTCGGGGCCCAGATCCACCTCAAGAACGGCTACGTCATCGCGGAGACGCCGCAGGGTCTCAAGGGGGCCAGCATTTTCCTCGGCGGTCCCTATGGGAGCACAGTTCTGGGCACGGCCAACGTGTTGATGGCCGCCACGCTGGCGAAGGGCCGGACCATCATCGAGTCCGCGGCGTGCGAGCCGGAGATCACCGACCTGGCCAATTGCCTCAACGTGATGGGCGCCCGGATCAGCGGGATCGGCTCGCCGCGACTGGTCATCGACGGCGTGAATCACCTTCATCCCGTGCAGTACAGGGTAATACCCGATAGAATCGAAGCTGGGACATTCATGGCCGCTGCCGCCATCACGGGGGGCGAAGTACACATCGGCCACTGCCGGCTCGAGGATATGATGGCCGTCGTGGATCGCCTGCGGATCATCGGAATCGCGGTAGAGGCCAACGGCGACGGCTGCACCGTGGCCGGGGCCGAGAGCTTCCAGCCCGCCGACATCACGACCCAGCCGTACCCCGGATTCCCCACCGACCTCCAGGCGCAATTCATGGCCCTCCTGGCTCTGGCCCACGGCAACAGCATCGTCGTGGAAAAGGTTTTTCCGGATCGTTTTCTCCACGTTGCCGAATTGAATCGCATGGCGGCCAATCTCCGCAAGGAGGGCTCCGCCGTGATTGTCGCCGGGGTCAAGAAACTGGTGGCGGCGCCCGTGATGGCCTCGGACCTGCGGGCCTCTGCGGCGCTGGTCATCGCCGGCCTTGCCGCCGAGGGGGCCACGATCGTGAATCGCGTGTACCACATCGATCGCGGCTACGAACGCATCGAGGAGCGATTCAACCTGCTCGGCGCCAAGATCTCTCGCGAGGAGGGCGGCACCGTGTAAACCCGGGGCGCGTCGTGCGCGACGGACTCTCCCACGCACGACGCAGGACGCGCGACGCAAGGCGATTTCTCCCAGAGGGAGTGCAGATGAAAAAGAAGCTCATCAGGACGATCCGGACCCCCGTCGTTGCCTTGGTCGTTCTGGTGGTCGGCATCGTCGTTGGGGGCGTCCTGCTTGCGAACATCCTCGTCAAGACGGCTGTCGAAAAGGCCGGCGAGCAGACGTTGAGCGTGCCCGTGCGAATCCACAAGGCGAAAGCCTCCCTTCTGAGCGGGTCCGTCAACCTCCAGAAAATCCGTGTCGCCAATCCCGAGGGCTACCAGGGCCCGGCGCTGCTGACCCTGACATCCGTCGATGTCGCCGCGGACGCGGGATCGTTGCTGCGCGACAAGATCCTCATTCGCACCATGCACCTCGACGGCATGGAAATCTTCGTCGAGCAGAACGGCCTCAAGAACAACCTGTACGAGGTCATCGAGCCGCTTCGCCGCTCACACGAGCCCACGGGAAAGGCCCTGATCATCGACAAGCTCACGATCGGCGACATCGTCGTCCACGTGGCCGTGCCTTCGCTGGCCGACCCGACACAACCCCGGACGATGGATCTCAAGGTCGCTCCCATCACAATGACCGACCTGGGCCGCGACGAACGGATCGACACCAAGATACTGATCAGCAAGGTCGTGCTGGCGGTGGCCGCCGGCATCGCCGAACAGGGGGGCGGAGTCCTGCCCAAAGAGACGATTGGCGAAATCACCGGCGTCCTCGACAAGGCCATCGACCTCGGCCGGATCATCTTCGGCGGCAAGAAAGACCGATAGCCGCCGCCGAGTAGATGCGGGCGAAGCCATTCCGCGTCACCAAACGCTTCTGCGTTCCCACGCTCCCACGCGCCGTCCTCTCTTCGAGCGACGAGATACAAGAAACGAGATACGAGCGACCAGATACGAAACACGACGTTTGGCCGGTTCTCAACCCACGCGTTCAAGTCTTCGGCCGAAAAGAGCCGAATGAATTCCAACCACGGTTATTCCTGCTAAGCAGCAACTGCAAATCCAACTCCTCACCGGTTACGTATCTCTTCTCCGGGGTTCCACAACCAGACCTGAAATTCGCATGACGTCCCCAGATTTCAATGACGTCCCCAGATTTCAAGGCGTAAGTTGATCTCATCGACGTTCAGGGCTCCCCGCCCACTCACCCGGCTACCGAACATCTGCACGGCGCCAATCTCGCCGCGGAACTGGCGGTCCAGGCCGTAGCCGTGCATGGTTTCGTTAAAGTTGCCGATCGCCAGCGGACCGATGTCGCCATCCACCGGACCGGCGTGGTAAGCCGTCCTGCGGTCGAGGCTGACGGCTGGTTGCCCGGGTGTGTCCGAAGGCGCGCTGAAATACCAGCTCACGTTGTCGCCGGACGCTGTCGCATCGTAGCTCACCGCAAAGTAAGTCCATTTACCTACCTGCAGCTTGTCAGCAGAGCTGTCATTGCGAACCGAGTCCGGCCACTCGTTTATGGCGAGACGCAAACGGCCATCGCTTTGGCAAACGAGATCGATGCCGGAGCGACTCTCCTTGAGGCAAAAGAGGATGCGATTACCGCCGCTGCCGACCTGGAGGCTTTCGGGTTTCAACCATCCGATTACGGTGAAGGAACGCAGGCCGCGAAGCCCCTCGATCATACCCTCACCCACTTGAACCCAGCCCCAAGGCGCGCCCTCGGGCAGATGAAAGGAACCGTTGCCGGCCCGCTGGGCCGTGCCGTGCAACTTCACCTCTGGCGTCTCTTTCCCCTCAGAGATCCCGACGCACAGAATGGGAGCGGTTACGTCCCGGTCCACGGCAATGGATTGGAAGGCCTCCGCACTGCTGCCCTGCGCGTCCGTGACGGTCAGTCTCACCGAGTAAAGACCGACTTTCTCGAAGACGTGTGTGGGCTTGGAATCCTGGCTCGTTGTGCCATCGCCGAAATCCCACTCCAGCCGCCCGTCCACAGCACTGGCGAACTGCACCTTCAGCGGCGGCAGCCCTTCAATCGCGGATGCAATGATTCTCGCTTCGGGGCGCAGCGTTTCACCGGGTTGGTACGGTGTGAACCGATAGACCTGATCTGCCTTGGGCGCGGAAAAGGTGTATTCGCCGGGGGAAGCTGTGCCAACGGCCGATACTGTCATTTCCCAGCGATCAATGAGATCCACTTTGTAGGGGCGCGAACCTGCGAGCCGGACCACTTGCGACCGCTGGTCCAGACAATAAACGAGGTAATACTCGCCCTCCTTAACCAGCACGAAGGTTCCCTTGCCATCACCTATCGGTTTGAGTTCATGAAATGCAGGGGCCTGGGCCATGAAGTCCTTGAGCCACTGAATGCGTTGGGGGCTTTGGCCGTGAAGCACGCCGCCTTTGGCCCACCAGAGAATGTCCTGCGGATGCTTGTAGGTTTCGCCGTGGCCGACGTAGCAGCCGCTTAACGTGCCCAGCCAGAAGCGCTGGGCCATGTCCCGGGCGGTCAGGTTGCCCCAGCCTTGCGGGATGTCGCCCTCGTATTGGCATTCGTCATAGACGACCGGTTTGCGGTATTGCGAGCGGAAGCGCACGCCACCGTCCATGTCGGAAGTCTGGAGGCTGGCGTGCGTGACCCAGTCTTTCGTGTGGTCGTACCACGTCCGGCCGTTGTGGATGCCCCGCAGCCGCTGGTGCGGGTCTTCCTTCTGGAGAATCGAGAAGAAACGGTCCCAATCCTCCCACTGCTTATTGCCCCGGTGGCCTTGGGGCCTGTTGGTCATGAAATCATACTCGTTGGCCAGCGACCACCAGACATTGCGATACGCCGAGAGCCTCGCGATACAGTAGCGCAGATACCGGTCGTCTTGCTCATCGCTCATGTCCGCGAAGCCCCAGCGGTCGTACGGGTGCCAGAGAATCAGATCCGCCTCGATGCCGAGCCGTTGCAGGTCGAGGATGCGCTGCTCGAAATGACGCCAGAATGCCGGGTCGGGCTGATTGAAGTCGAATTTGCCGTCCGCGCCTTTCTTGAACGCAAAGAATTCCGGCTCATTCTGATTGTACACATACGACTTGGGAAAGACGCAGAACCGGATTTTATTGAACGGCGACGCGGCCAGCGTCTGGAGCGTCTGCTCTTGCAGCTCGCGCGTTTGATGCACCCAGGCATAGCAGGTCGTGCCGAATTGGTGATACGGTGTGCCGTCGGCATAGCGCAGGTAGAACGTATCGAAGACCTGCACCGGTCCATGATTGTTCCCCGACGGTGGCGCGACGCTGAACGAGCCGCTCTTGCCATTCAGCTCCGGCCGGTTGCTCCGCGTTCCGTACCGCCATGAGCCTCGCGCCGGCGGCGAGAAACGGACCTTGTAGATGCCATCGCCGTCGTAGAAGCCGGGCGCCATGATGTCGTTCCCACCATCCCGGTGAAAAGTGAAGGAGAGCTCCACGTCGAGGTACGGATTGCCCTCGCGCGGCCCGTCCAACGATGCCTCCCACACGCCCCACTGCACGACGTCAGTAGCCAGGGCGGCGCGGGTGAAGAACACGATCAGGGCCAGACACCATCGGACCGACAGCCGAACGATTCGGAAATTCCGGATGTTCATCAAAGCAGTCCCCCAATCTGACTGGGTTTCTTGTGAACTCATCCATT
Organism: Phycisphaerales bacterium UBA2218; assembly: GCA_002327785.1. Lineage (GTDB taxonomy): Bacteria > Planctomycetota > Phycisphaerae > Sedimentisphaerales > Anaerobacaceae > PLanc-01. Next base: position 5,196 of record DCUI01000179.1, on the reverse strand, counting down.
CGCTATGGCCCAGTTTGTCGAGGCCGAGCCAGTCGAATCAAGAATAATCCTGCGATAACTGGTCAGGTTATGTGTTCCGTCATCCGTCACTTCACAGATCACATGGAAGCTCTTTCCTGCAGAGTCGGAAGGAACCTCGATGGCTGCACGGCTGGAGTCGCTGCCCGAGATGGCGACATCCTGCGTGTAGGTATCCGCCTCGGGCAGGACCCACCAGGAGAACGTCAGTGTATCCCCACCGGAATCAAGGGACAATGCGAATCTCGTCCGATCCTGCAATTGGGGTGCCGTCGAACAGACTGCCCGTCAGCACAACAACCGCGGTCCCCTCGGACCAAGTAGTCGCGCCGTCGACAAACTGGCACACTAAATCCATATAACCGTCTTCGTTCACGTCCTCCAAGGAACATTGTGGCGTACCGTTGTTCTTGACCTTCACAGCCATGCCTGCCAAGTCGAGGCTGCTGATCGTCAGACACCATACTCAATTCAAGACCAAAATAAGCAAGGCATCTCCGGAATTGCGGAATTGGGTTTCGGCCGAACGGCAGGACCGTGGCGACCAGCGAGATGCGCCCCCCCGCCTGTCTGATTCTCTCTCCCTCGGCATGTCTCCACCTCCGGTTCACCCCTGAAAACCCGAGCCGCAGCTTGTGTGTTGGGCAACGCAGGCTACAGCGACAGCCGGCCTCTCCCTGCCGGTAGCCATGCTATCGGCGCGCGACGCATGGGGCAAGGAAAATTCGGCTCTTCTGTTATCAAGGGCCGCAAAATACGTAGTTATACGTATACTTTCTGGAGTTCCGGGAACATCTATGGACAACCCGTTGTCAAGGCGGTCGCGGCGGGCCAAGGGGCCTGCAAGAAAATCTGCCATACGGGTTGACAGAACCGGCCTTTTGCGGTTTAATAGTGCTCTCGCCGCGACGTCGGCGGAGAACCCGGACAGGTGCCCGAGCGGCTAAAGGGGATGGGCTGTAAATCCAAATCGAAAATCCCCCTGTTTCACAAGTATCGCCATTTCAAGCACTTAGAGACTGACAGATATCGTCTAATTCGCAGATATCGCACCTTTTGGTTGTAGTTTGGTTGTAGTCATTTCTTGGGCAACGAGGGCGCTTTCTCCGATGCCGCATAGGGCTATCTCTCCGTGTGGCCTGCGTTCTCGCCCCTTTTGCCGGCCACGACATCACCGCAGTCCACAGTATCGCTGCACGCCGCCGAGGGACAAGCCGCTGTTCGGGTCTGCTGTCTCTGAGTAGCTCGGGCAGCACACCCTTCTCCGAGACCTTCGGATACACCTTCTGGACATATGTCTCAACGCCTATAGTAGGGGCGGAACTCGTTTCCAGAAAGGAGCAGTCCATGGGCATTCGCAATCAGAAACGCGAGATCCTCGAGCGCCTGGACTCCAAGACCCTCGACGCCAAGTTTCTCACGGAGGTCGAGCAGGGGTTGAATTGCTCTCCCTTTGAGGCGGAGGCCGTCCTCGAAGTGGTCAAGGAAGTCTATTTTCCTTTCGTCGATGAACATTGTGCGAAAGCTCCACCCGGGAAGGTCACACTGGTCGCGGTCAGTGCCGACGAGCCCGCCGGCAAACCTGTCGTGGAATGTGAGAAGCAGACCGTCTGCCTGACCGTCCATCGGGGCGCGCAGGACGATCAGATCATCCAGAAGGACGGCCCCGCCGGATTTCGGCAAGCGCGGATGGCGGACCTCTGCCAGGAGGCCCTGAGCCAGGGCGCGCTGCTGACGCGAGAAGACCTGGCCTACCGCGTCTTCTTCGTTTCTCCACGTACGATCACGCGGGACTTGAGCCTGCTGCGGAGCACCCAGTCGGATGTGGTCATTCCCTTACGCAGCACGGTCCATGATATCGTGCCCATGCTCACTCATCGAACCAAGATTGTCCGCTTAGCCTTGGAAGGCAAGACGATGACGGAGATCTGTCAAAGTATGCATCATTCTCCTCAGGCGGTCAGCAACTATCTGTCCACCTTCGTCCGCTGTGCTCAACTGGCCCAAAAGAAGATGCAAGTCGGCCAGATCGCCTTTCTCCTGCGGCGGGGCCAACGGCTCGTTCAACAATACCTCGACCTCTTAACCGAGTGCCAGGCCGATGCGAACACGACCTACCATCTGGAGGAACTCCTGCGACTGGGCACCTGTCCCGGGGGGAAAAAAGGACATGGAAGGAGGCGACCCCATGGGTAACCAGACCGACCGCGTTACGGCCGGGAACCGGCCTATGCTCGACAAAACCCTGGAAAATGCTTTGGCGCGTCGTATCGCCAAGGAATTCCCCCGCATCGGCGGGCCGCGAATCTGCCAGCTCTGTGCGCAAATGATACTTGAGGTGGTGAACAACCATGTGCGGCCGAAGGAATCCGTCCACCATGGCCAGATCGTCTGGACGGCCGTCAGCAAAGATCTTACCCCGGGCCGTTGTCGACGGATCACCGAAACAGACCTTGTGAGTGTCGTGCTCGACGTCAGCCTACCCGAGGATATTCACGCGAAGATTGATCGCCTTCCCGATTCTCAACGCAAGCTGAACCGGGCCCTACGGTTGTGTCGTCAGGCCTACCAGCAAGGCGGGTTGTTAACATGTTACGACCTGTCCGAAATCATGAGCATCTCCGATGCACGGATCTCGTCGCTCCTGGCGAATCACGAACGCGAAAACAAAACGATCGTACCCCGGCGAGGGACCATCCAGGACGCGGGCGGTGGATTGTCCCACAAATGGATCATCTGCTACAAGCGATACGTGGAAGGCAAGAGTCCCGACGTAATTGCTCGCGAGACCTACCACAGTCTGGAGGCCGTAGACCGTTACCTGGGACAATTCGACCGTGTCCGACACTGCTATCGGCAGGAACTCAGTGTCAATGAAACCGCCCAAATCCTGAACTGTAGTCCCCGGCTCGTTGAAGCCTACCGGCAACTCGATCAGGAATTCGAGGGCAAGAATGATTGATTTCATACGTAGGTGTGATAGAGTTCAATCTGTCGATCGAGAGGATAAGGCTCTGCAGAGGTGCACCCTGAGCGCTCGGTCGAGGCCGGGAGATGGACGGGAGCACAGGCTACGTCCTGTGCTCCTGCCTTCCCATTCATCTTTTGGCCCCAAAGCGACAAACCTCCTGACTTGGGGCGCAGCCCCAAGCCAGGCTAACAACCAGAACCCCAACCGGGCGGTAGGACATATGTCCACATACCGTGTCCGATGCTCGTCCGCGTTCTTGGGCCAGGAATCAGGATTTCGGTCGGAAGCTTGGCCAAATCTTGTTTTTGAATGAACAGAACGTACACCCTCAACCGCAGCAGACCTTTGAGTTCCCGCCTAGCCCTGGCAACACGGGAGCAGGAGGGATCAAGGTATCCAACAACCCTGATGCAGGTGCCGGGCGCCGACACCCTTGAGGGTCTGAGATCCGTGAAACACGGTCCCGGATGTCTGTGGATAGGGCGAGGTGTGCTCTTGCAGAAGCTGCCCGTACGCAGTAGACTCTGGGCAGGATCAAGGAGCAGGGAGAGTCACCCTGCTCAGCCAAGGACTCAAGGAGATGATTGGATATGGCAGTCGGACTAACCCATAGTAGAGGAGTAGGTGGGGTAATGCCCATCGAGAGCCCAGACTCACTCGAAGGGGTTAGCCGCAGGACGCAGAGGGATGAGTGAGCGTATGCCGTACACAGAGACGGACAACATCACGCTTGCGAAATTGGCCCTCCTATCGGAACGGGCTCGCAAGGACCCGAAGCTTCAGTTCACGAGCTTGGCTCATCTACTGAACGCTGGGTTCCTCAAGGCATGCTACTACAGTCTCGGCAGGGACCGGGCCAGTGGCATGGATGGTGTAAGCTGGAAGGAATATGGAGAGCGACTGGATGAGAACCTGAATGACTTGGTGACACGTCTCAAGGCCAAGCGGTACAAGCCGCTGCCTGCCCGACGGGTGTACATCCCGAAAGATGAGCATTCGAAACGGCCGCTCGGCCTGCCCGCACTGGAAGACAAGATCGTCCAGAAGGGGATCGCCTGGATTTTGGAGGCGATTTACGAGCAGGATTTCCTCGACTGTTCTTACGGGTTTCGCCCGAAGAGAAACTGCCACCAGGCTCTGGATGTGGTGGACAAGACAATCATGAAGCGTCCGATCCACTATGTGATTGAGGCGGACATCAAAGGCTTCTTTGATAACGTCTCGCACGATTGGATGCTCCGATGTCTTGAAGTCCGCATTCAGGACCCGAGCTTACTGCTGCTGATCCGGCGATTCCTCAAGGCCGGATATGTGGAGGCGGGACAGCTCGTGTCCACCGAGCAGGGGACACCCCAGGGGGGTAATCTCAGCCCCATCATTGCGAACATATTCCTACACTATGTGCTGGATCTGTGGTTTGAGAAGAAGCTCAAACCGCAGATGCGTGGCGTCTGTCACTTGGTACGCTATGCCGATGACTTCCTCTGCCTGGTTCAGTACCAGCGGGAGGCCCAGTCCATCGAGCAAGCGCTGCGCGAGCGGTTTGTGAAGTTCGACCTTCAGTTGCACCCGGAGAAGACCCGTGTGATCGATCTTCGCCGAGGGCTTATGCAGAAGGTCAAAGGAGACCAGCATGCGGCCCACACCTTCGACTTCCTCGGCTTCACCCATTACGGGGGCCGAAGTCGCAAGGGCAACTGGATGCTGTGTCGTCAGACCAGCGCCAAGAAGTTTCGCAAAGCCTGTAAGGCGCTGTCCGCATGGCTGCGACAGACCCGCTGCTTGGCGAAGCTTTCGCAGTGGTGGCCGACTTTGCAGGCGAAGCTGGCAGGGCACTACCAGTACTATGGCATCAGTGGGAACGTTCGAATGATCGAGCGATATCATCACTTGGCCAAGCGACTGGTCTTCAAGTGGCTGAACCGGCGGAGCCAGAAAGCCTCGTTCACCTGGGAGAGGTTCCAGGAGTATCTGGAGCACTACCCTCTGCCCGAACCGCGCATCCGGCACCGGCTGTATACACTATCGTCCGTCTCGTGAGTTTTGTGGAAGAGCCGGATGCGGGCAATCCGCACGTCCGGTTCTGTGAGGGGCGTTGATGCACTTTCACATGGCAGAATAGTGTGACACTCCTGAATCGAAAGACAGGAGAAACGGGGAATACAAAGCATGCCTGCGTGAAAGAGCTATACCACGTCTACTCGACC
>DCUI01000071.1 GCA_002327785.1 Phycisphaerales bacterium UBA2218 | reverse complement strand
TTCTACTGTAACCGATTTTCTGCAGTTGCGGGGCGAAGGATGCCGATAAAGCAGGCATGGATACTAGTGAAGAGACAGGGATGTCGTTGTTGGAGCATCGGCAGGCCCAGGCGCTTCTGGCCGACGCGGAGGTGACCGCGGATCAGGTGCAGGGTTGTCGGCGGCGTCTGAGCCGGTTCTTGGAACGATACGTGCCGCTGTTCTATCGCAAGGAACAGGGCCACAACGCCCAGATCGTGGTGGAAGGGCTGCTCAGTGGGCTGGAACGTAAGACGGCCGAACCGATCGCCCGGGAGCAAGGCGTTCCTCGCAAGCCGATCCAATTCTTCGTCGGCAGCGGTAAGTGGGACGATGAGGCAGTGATGGCGGAGTTGCGTCGTCATGTGGTCGAGACCCTGGGCGATCCGCAGGGCGTTTTGGTGTTCGATCCCAGCGCTTTTCCCAAGAAGGGGACCCATTCGTGCGGGGTGGAGCGGGCTTGGTGCGGCCGACTGGGCAAGGTGGAGAACTGCCAGGTCGGGCTGTTTCTGGTCTATGCGACCGGTCGGGGGCAGGGGCCCTTGGATCGTCGGTTGTATTTACCCAAAGAGTGGGTGGCGGATCGGGTGCGGCGGGAGGAATGTCACGTACCGGCCGCCGTGAGATTCCAGCAACGCTGGCGGATGGCGTTGGCTATGTTGGACCGTCATCGAGATTCGGTTCCGCATCAGGCGGTGGCGGCCGATGACGAGTTTGGTCGGGTGGCGGCGTTTCGGGCCGGGCTGCGACAGCGGCAGGAAGCCTACGTGCTGGATGTGCCCTGCAACACGCAGGTGCGAGACCTGGAAGGCCGCCGCCCGCCGCGTCGGGCTGGCCGGAAGACCCGTCGGCGTGCCGTGCCGTTTCGACGGGCGGATGCCTGGGCCGCCGCCCAACCAGGGTCGCGTTGGCAGGAGTTCACCGTCTCGGACGGTCAGAAAGGGCCGATCCGGGTCCAAGCCGTCATGACCTCGGTGCGGACCCGTCAGGACCAGCGTTTGGGACCGCAGGAGCGGCTGATCGTGATTCGTCATTTGGAATCGGACGGGAACGAGCCGGATGTCAGTTACCACTTGGCGTGGGCCGCGCAGGAGAGGTCCCTGGAGCAATGGGTCCAGGCTCACGCCCGCCGCCATCAGATTGAGCAGATGCTGGCGCACGGCAAGGGCGAGGCCGGCCTGGCCCACTACGAGGTTCGCAGTTATGTGGGCTGGCATCACCACATGACCTTGTCGCTGCTGGCCTTGTGGTTCCTGAACTTGGAGCGGGTGACAATCGGGGAAAAAAACACCGGCGGCGACGGTGCCGCAAACGCGGGCGATCTTGGCACGGTTGTTGCGGCATCCCGCCCCGACCGCCCGACAGATTGCGCAAGAGGTCAGCGACGTGCTGCTCCGCAACGAACAAGCCAGGATTTACCATTGGCACGCGTGCACCGGTCAGTTCCCGCCACGGCTTCACCCTGGCGGATCGGGATAAAACGGTTACAGTAGAAATACCAATTACAGCGACATCAGCGCTTGGATGTTGGACCCAAAGGGGCTTGTCCTCTTCTCGAATCTGTATCGGGAAGGCCGCCTTCCTGAACGTACCTTCCGCAGCCTCCTCGCGGAGATAGACCTTGGCCTCCTTGCCTGATATCTTGCTGAGAACGTGAGCAGCTGTCACAAGGATCGGCCTTCCTTTATCTGGGAGATTCGGTATTGGGACTGCCATCAGAAATCCCGTGCCGTAGGTGACTTCATTTGGCTTGCCACTTGGCCCTTCGAGGCGAAAGGTATAGTGCATGAGTATCGTATTGATTTCGAAATCAGCCGACAAACACGACGTCACGAGAAGGCTTCTTCATTTGGGAAAGCCCTGGCAACTTCCGGTTTTAGCACAACAACGTTCGATGATTCCCGGAGACGCTCGGCATACTTGCCTCGCACGAATCCCTCGGGAAAGTCGGACCGCTTGTACTCGGCACGTATTTCGTCTTTCTCTGTTGATCTAACCTTCTTCATATATGGGGTCACTCACGCCTATTGCGGCCTCTTCGAACGAGACCTTGTGCTTCCGGACGTTTGATCTGGCCTTCTTGGGATCCCATTCGATCTTCATTTCTCAACTATAGCCTAATTCCGATATCGCTGCGAACCCATGATCGCATTGTAGGGTCAGGCAGCGGTAAGGACAAGGAGAAATCGGACAGTACCCCATGGTCGGTGTGCCGTTGCCGACGAGACCCCGCGAAGCGGTGTCTTCCTCCTATCATGCCATTGGCCCAAAGCGGAACATGCCGGGGGCGTTGGAATTGATGATTGATGATTTATGATTGATGATTGTGCCGAGGCTTCGGGTCGAATGATGAGCCGGTATCTCATGCGTGTCTGGCGATCCTGTTGCGGACGACAGGCCAGGGAGCGCCGGCGGTGAGGTCCTTGCGATAAGCTTCGAGTCGCCTGTCGAGCTCGGCCTTCTGTGCTTCGGTCAGCACGACGGCCTCGGGGCTTTCGGCGAGACTGTCCCAGAGATCACCGATCAATTCGATACACTCGGCAATGCTCAGATTCAGAATGTCCTTGCGTGCAGCTTCGCCCATATTGCCATTATACCGCGTTCAATGATCTGAGGCAAATCCGTCTATCCATCCGCATGGCGGTTCTCAGTTGCCCACCGCCCGGCCGGTCAGTTGGGGCTCCTTGGTTGCGCCGAACGATACGTTTGCTTCGGCGTTGTATTGGAGCTCCTGGCCGGCGAACTTCAGGCGGATCGTGAAGACGTATGGGGTTTCATAGAGGCAGAGCTTGGCTGTGAATGTGTCGTCCTCGGTCCAGGCGCCGCTGGCCGCCATCGGCTGCTCGGGGAACTGGCCCCAGGCGATTTGGCCCTTCAGCCATCCGTTGCGGCCACAGGGGATTCGGCGTTCGACGCCGTTGACTTGGGCGACGAGAGTCACGCTGCTGTCGTTGCTGTTGCTTTCGAGCGTGATCGCTTCGAGCTTGCGGTCGTTGGCCGGGAATGCATACCTCTTGCCCAGCATTTTCGCAGGCGAGCCGGAGCCCTGGGCCGGACGGAGCACGAGGCCCTTGAGCTTCTTTTCGAGCTTCTTACGTGCAGCATCGTCTGGGGTGAGAGACGACGGCTTCATGGCCGGCAGCAACTTCTCCCAGATCAGATTCATCACGGCCTGCATGTCCCGCACGCCGCTGGTGATGGCGATCACCGCGTCCTGCTCGGGCAGCACGATGCAGTACTGGCCGAACGCACCGTCGCCGCGATAGACATTGTGACGGCATCGCCAGAACTGGTAACCGTAGCCCTGGTCCCAATCGCTGTTCGGGCTGCTGCCATTGGAGGTCTGGCGGGCGGTGGCTGCGTCGATCCAGGACTCGGGCACAAGCTGCTTGCCCTGCCACTTACCCTTCTGCAAATAGAGCTGGCCGAACCGTGCGATGTCCTCGGTGCGAACGCTCAGGCCGTAACCACCGGTCGCGACGCCTTCCGGGCTCATCTCCCAGGTCGGGTGCTCAATGCCCAGCGGCTGGAACAATCGCGGCGTGAGGTAGTCGAGGAGGTTCTGGCCCGTCGCCTTCTGGACGATGGCCGAGAGCATGTAGGTGCCCGAAGTGTTGTAGAGGAAATGGGTCCCGGGCTTGAACGGGACCGAGTGTGCGAGGAACACCTTGGTCCAGGGCTGATCCGCCGGACGAGGCGGCTCGCTCTGCTGGCCCGTGGACATGCGGAGCAGGTCGCTGACCCGCATCGCCTTGAGGTTGTTGCTCGGGTTCGACGGAGCATTCTCGGAAAAGAACTTCAGCACCTCGTCGTCCACGCTGAGCTTGCCCTCGGCGACGGCCAGCCCGACCGCGGTGGACGTGAAGCTCTTGCTCAGGGAATACAGCATGTGCGGTGAATCGGGATTGTAGGGGGACCACCAGCCCTCCGCGACGACATGGCCGCGACGCAGGAGCATGAAGCCGTGCAGCGAATCGATGTCACGGTCGGCCGACTCGATGAACGAGAGAATGGCCGAAGAGGAGATGCCTTGCGCCTCCGGGCTGCTGCGCGGCAGGTCCACCGCGATGCAGGCAGAACCACTCATGGCAATCAGTACGACGATAGAGCGAGTTTTCATGCTTGTAACCTCACGAGAATCGACAGTACAAGGCCGAAACGCAGGTTTCGGGACCGATGCGATCATTGTAGGGACAAGGCAGGCCGAAGGGCAAGGATCTATCCCCGCTTGCCGCCGGCCGGGGAGCGTGGGCTACGTGTAGTCGGCGGCCACAGGAGACTATGCGGGCATGGCTCTATGATCCCGCAGATGCGTTGGCCGCACGACGCCACATGAGCACGACCAACCAGAACAGAAACACCTGTACCGGCACGCTCAGATCCTGTGGGAACTGGGCCGTGCAGGACCGAGTCAAGAAGTGGTCGGGAGTGACCTCGCCGACCATCGACTGCTCCTCGATCAGTTCAAAACGCCTGACAAGCCACGCCGCCGCACGAAGCGTCAGTTCCCGCCCGTCTATGTGGACCGTGAATCGGCGGGCGAACACACTATCCTTCGTCGCACGAGCCAGCACCTGCCCGTTGGCCATGAGCAGGAAATTGCCGACCCAAGGCCCTTCTCGCCGAAGCTCATACTCCGTCCCCATCCAGTCGAACCGGCCCGCCTCTCGGAGCCAGGCCACGTCGAAACCGACGACCGACGCGTCATCGAAGTGCAAATCGAACCCCCAGGAGAATAGATGCCTCGGCCTTGCTCGGATCGTCATCATTGTTCTTCCCCTTGTGACTGAGATATCCGCACACAGGTTCTGGATCAGCAACATTATCGATTCTACTCGCCGCGGCGATCTACCGCGAGCGAGGTTTCCGCCGTGCCCGGGGCACGGCAGGTTGCGAGGACGGCCGTCCGAGATGAAACGTTTCGATGAGATCGTCGATGATCTGTTGTGACATCGCGACGTGGCCCCCGATCGGCTGGGCGTCCAGCACCGCCTCGGCCGAGTGTTCGAGCACCTCCAGCTTGTCGAAGGCCGCCAGGACACTTTCCCCGGCCACCATGACGCCGTTGTTGCAGAGCACGGTGGCGGGGCTCTGTGGGGTCAGCGCCCGCGTCAGGGTCGCGAGATCATTGAACACCGTCTCGAACGGCAGCAACCCTACCTCGCGGACGAAGACGTAGCTTTCGGGGATCGTGTACGTGTCGATCGTCCGGTGGCAAACGGCGAACGCCATCGCGTTGATCGGGCACGCATTGATGACGGCGCCCACTGTCGGCTGGGCATCGTAGATCGCCTGATGGGAGAAGACCGCCCGGCTTGGATGCTTGCCGAACTCCTTCTTACCCTTGCGAATCATGACCAGCTCTTCGGGCAGCACGGAATGGCGGTCCAGCGGGTACGGCGTGATGAGGAATTTCTCGCTGTCGATCCGGGCGGAGAACGTGCCGGTCGTCGTGGTCAGCAGACCCTGGCGATATCCACGCTCGACGAACTTGCAGAGCTGATTGCGGAGGTCCTTCTCCCGAATGGTCATCATGGTGGGGTCATACTCGAACGACTCGATTGGCGAATCGCTCTTACTCTGGAGTTGAAGCTGCTGATCGGTGAGGTACTTCGGCTCACCGATTGTGTGGGCCTTGATGAGCACCTTGCAGCAGACTTCGAGCGTCTCGAATTTCTGGAAGGCGTCCTGAAGGGTGGCGCCGCCGCAGCAGACGCCGTGGTTCTCGAGGATCACGCTGTCGAAACCTTCGGCGTACTTCTGCGCGATCTTGTTGCCGAGGTCCTCGCTGCCGGGCGTGCCGTAGGGCGCGAACGCGACGGTCCCGTTCGACCGCCAGGCCTGATGAAACAGTCGGGTGTCGGGCACTTTGTGCGCGATGCTAAACGCCACCAGAGCCATCGGATGGGCATGGACCACCGCCCGCAGATCGCGTCGCACGGCGTAGATCGCTTTGTGGAAGGGGTATTCCGAGGAGGGCTGGTGCAACCCCTCGACCCGGCCGTCGGCACGGACGCAGACAATATCGTTCGGCGTGAGCGTGCCCTTATCGACGCCCGTGGGCGTGATCCACATATCCCCGTTCTCGTCGAGGATCGAGAGATTCCCGCCGGAGGTCGTGGTCATCTTGTATCGATAAATCCGCTGCATGGTGAGCACCAGCTCATCCCGCGGATGCAAGTACTCATAGCGCATAAAGCGACTCTCTCAAAACAATGGTCTATCCACGACGCCCCTGTATACCGCATGTGCAACAGGATTTCAATCCGGTTGGCGCAAGGTGTCTGTGCGGATTTTCGGGCAACGTGGATTCCAGTGGGTAACGCCGCAGGGGGGTCGTAGCACGGCCGCGAGCGGCCGTGAGTACCACGGGCATCTTGCCCGTGGCAAAACAGGGGCAAGATGCCCCTGTTACTCATGGGCGAGACGCCCATGCTACTGGTGCCCCCCTTTCACGGGCAAGATGCCCGTGCTACGATGCCCGAGTCTTTGCACAGACACGGCGCAAGACAACGCCCTGACCGACGCGGTCGCCTGGCCAGGGCGTCTGTGCTTGTCGCATTGGCGATATCTATCGGGCCTTTAGGCCCATCAGAATCAATACTCCCGATCCTTCACGATGCCCGGTTGCGGTACGGGGTATCGACCGTTGGCATCGGGCTGCAGCGGAGCCGGTGAATCCATCGTCAACTTGTCCAGACCCGGGGCCATTTCGTGCGGGCAGTTGAGCATTTGTTCGAACGTGATCTCCTGCCCGGTGTGGGCGGACATGCGGCCCATGCTCGTCACGAGACTGCACTCGACGCCGTACTTGGTCTCATTGTACGGCTTATCGGCGCGGATGGCGTCCACCAAGTCGTTCCACTCGTTCTGATAGGGGTCCCGCTGATCGTCGGGGATCCGGGACTCCCAGACCCTGTTTTGGCGAGTCGGGTCCTGGCCCTTGTGAATGCTGGAAGGCAGGCCGCAATCGCCGCTCTTGGACGCGATGGCGACGCCCTTCGTACCGTGCACATAGCTCGCATACGGGCTGCTGCAGTTTTCCATGCACCGGCCGTCGAAGCAAAACTTCGAACCGTCGGCATAGGTGTACTCGACGGAATAGATGTCGAAGTTCTGGTCCACGAAGGTGATCCCTTCGGGACTCTGGCGATAGTGCCTGCCACCCAAGCCCATCGCCTTGACCGGCCACTCACCCTTGATCCACCCCAGATGGTCAATGATGTGGATGTAGAAGTCGCTGAAATTACCGCCGCTGGCCCAGATGAAACTGTGGAAACGTCTCACTTGGTAGCAGAGATCGCTGATGTCGGCCGGCTTCGGCGGGGAGCTGAAGAACCCGGCCGGGCCGTGCATCCGGTAGCCGCGTTGCAGAATGACATCGCCGATCTCACCATCCTGGACGCGCTTGACCAGTTCTTCGAGCGCCCGGCTGTGACGGGACATCAAGCCGACGCCGACCTTCAGATTCTTGGCCGAGGCTTGTTCGCCCAGCGCAAGCATCCGCTTGCTGGTCGGTCCGTCCACGGTGACCGGCTTTTCCATGAAGACGTTGAGCTTCTTCTCGATGGCGTAGGTGAAATGCACCCAACGGAAGGCCGGCGGGGTCGCGAGGATCACGATGTCGCCCGGCCTGAGGCAATCCATCGCCTTGCGGTAAGAGTCAAACCCAAGGAACTTGCGATCCTCGGGCACATCCACCTGGTCCTTGAAATTCCCTTTCAGACCCGCATAGCTATCCTTGAGCCGATTCTCGAACGCATCGGCCATGGCGACCAGCTTGACCGGGCCTTTCTTGACATTCATGGCGTTTGCCGCCGCGCCGGTGCCTCGACCGCCGCAGCCGATGAGGGCCAACTGGATCGTATTGTTCTCGCCGGCATACGCCCGGGGAGCGATCCCCGCCGCCAGCGCCGACACGGCGGCCAGCCGGCCGGTGTCCTTCAGAAACTCGCGGCGTGATGTGCCTTTACCGATGATCTCACTCATAGCGATCTCCTACGATTGGATTTACCTTAGCCTTTGTCGTTTACTCGCGGTCCCGGCCATCGGACCCCGATCGAATGCCCTTTGCACTCCTTCGACCCACCATTATCCGCACTGAACCAAGTTTGAACAAGCATTTTCCGCCCGGCGTGTCGTCCTGCCCACACCATTGCTTCACTTCTCAAAAAGACCCTCGGCAGCCGGCTCCAGGTAGCAGCGGCAAGCGGAGTCCGCGGATAGACCTCCACTACCCCCGCTTTTGTGAGAGAAACGCCTCGCAGCACTCCAACCAACATCGTGAGGGCAAACACGCGGACGATACGCCAACAGGTCAACATATGCACCTCCGATCTGAATCCCAGGCACTTGGAGGGTGTGGAAAAGTAGCACGGACATCCTGCCCGTGAGGTTTTGTGGCATCGTCAAGACCGAAGGCCTTGGCGATGGCTTCGGTGTCTGTGCAGCCTCTCCGGAAGAACAATGGGCATCAGGTTCCCACGCTGGCAGACAGGCCCGATCTCCTTGCCCAACTCTTGGAGGCTCCGCCCCCAAACCCCCGGCATTCGTCGCTCTCGGCCAATGGCATGACCGTAGGAAGCTACCGCCCCGCCTTCAGTCTACTGCCTATTGACCTGTCCTTCCGTTTCCATTTGCCTTTCCACCAACTCATCCCTATAATGTATGCATGGATTGGCAGAATGCAGCCGGCAGAACATAGTGCCGCATTCAGGCAAGGTGGGAAGACCCAATATGAAGGGACGATCCATGAGAGCGAAAACCCAGAGACTATTAGTCATCACAATCGTAGCCATTGAGCTTCTTGGCGCTATCAGCAATCTGACGTCTGCGGAGACAACTCTCGACCCAAAGATCGAGTACTATTTGGCAAAGCAGGATTGGGACAGCCTTGTCAAGGTCGGACAGCCAGCGATTCCCCGCCTTATCGCGGCTATGTCCGACCAGGACGAAAGGGTTCGTGTTGGTTCAGCCAAGACATTGGTCAAGCTCGGCTACGTACCGGAGGCTATCGATGAGAAGGTGACCCTGTACACTATGGCCCAGAGCAAGGAAGAATTGCTGAAGATTGGACCGAGCGCAACGTCGCCACTTTGCACGCTGCTACGAAGACTGAACAACGATGGGAGGTGGGAGCGCCACGAGCAGGACGAGGCGGTCTTCATTGTCGAAACTCTCGCCAAGATAGGGGACCGAGATGCCGTGGACGCACTAATCGCAGTTTCTGATGGCAGGGACTACCGGAGCAGTGGTTACTCAAATGTAGCGCCGTCCTATCCCGTAACCGAGGCTGCCGTTGAGTCACTCGGCGAGCTTGGGCGTACATCCACGTTCTCGGTGAATGACATAGAGGATTTGCGGTCCCTTGCCGCGAAGTTGATCGATAAGTCAGACGAGGTTTCCAAGGTCTTGAGTGAGCAACTGGATAGAGCGGCAACGGACGCCCTGGCGCGATATCAAGGTTCGAATCAGATGGCGCCTGACTTGGAATCGCTGCTGGTGGGGAATCTTAACAAGATCGTCGCCGGCAAGCTCATTTGGCGAGGTAATAGCGGCTTTGCTATAACGCGTTTCAAATCAGTCTCCCTGCGCCCCGAGACTATAAGACTCTATGAATGTGTGGGTGCTGATCGGAACAGTTGTGCGCGTCTCAACCGCTTGTTCCTTGAAGATGCTTATCCGATGGAATTGGCAAGAAGCTCCGAGCTCAGCGATCCCAAGGTCATTGATCACCTGATTTGGCTTCTGGATTCGAAGACCTGCGGCGCGATTTGGAAAGCTTGTGCGGTGGCGCTTGCGAAACTGGGCGACGCGCGAGCCGCCGGCCCGCTCGGCGAGGCACTCGTGCAACCGCGGCGGAGGTGGGGTTACGACACAGATTATCGAGCCAGCGTCTCGAGTGCTCTGGTCTGCATTGGAACTCCCTCGGTCGACCCCTTGATAGACGCCTTGAAGAACAAGGAGGCGGATGTCCGCCGGTTGGCATCGTCAGCCCTGGGCAAGATTGGAGATAAACGTGCGTTTCCGCCTCTTTCCGAGTTGCTGAAGGATGGAGAAGCCAGCGTTAGGCTGGCAGTTGTCGATGCCCTGGGCAAACTTGGAGATCAACAGGCGATCCTTCCGTTAATTGGCGTGCTCAAGGATCAAGATAGTCGGGTGCGGAAGAGCGCGGCAGAGGCTTTGGATAGACTCGGCTGGAAGCCCTAACGTCGTCCTATCGACTTCGCCGGACACATTACTGATTTCCATCTCGTTTATATCGTGAAGAAAGTGCGATTCACTCGCTTGTGGAGAGAATCCTGCTCAATCGAGGTGTCGCCGCACCTCCTCGCGATTATGCCATTGGTCCAAAGCGGAAAATGCCGGGGGTCTGGGGGCAGAGCACTCAGGAGTCAGTGATCATGAACGATGGTCGGTAGTCAGAAGTCGGTGATCGACTGTACACCCACGTGACTTCATCCGCGTTCATTCGCGTTCATCTGCGGTTCCGTTGGCTCGATATTCATGGTAGCGGGATCACTTGCCAGCCCTCGGTGCCGAAGCGGATGTCTCGCTCGACGAACTCCCAGATGACGACCTTCTTGCCCTTCAAGAGGGCCGGCTTGCGGGCCAACTGCTGGCGGACCAGGGTCGAGGCGCCGCCGTCGCTGATGACGCTGGTCAGACCGAAGCCGAGGTTATACGCCAGGTGGGCGACGAAGCCGCCGCTGCCGGGCTCGTCCCGCTCGAAGATCCGCAGGAAGCTGTCGCCCAGGACGAGGACCGGGGAATTCGGATCATCGGCATAGGGCTTGCCGGTCTCGACGTTGATGACTTGCGTGCAGTTCATCTTCTGCGGCTCGAAGTGCCTTTCCACCTGTGGCACGCGAATCATCTTGAGCACGTCGCCATATCGTTTGACGGGAACCGCTTTCAATTCGTACGGAGTCGATCCCTTCACGACCCAGCCCAAATCGAAGAGCCTGCGGGCGACCGTTTCGGCGGCCAGCCTCATCCCCTGCGGCGACCAGTGACTGTCCTGGGCCAGATAGTATTCCGGACTGCCGGGCGTTTGCCGCGCCCTGGCGTAGACCTCGAACAGATCGACAACCTCAATCCCGTCCTGTTTCAATCTCGCCAGGACATCCCGCGTCGTGGGGTTCACAGACTCCGGTTTTCGAGCCGCCCGCGCGGCAAGTCTCTCGGGATAGACGCTCGCCTTGTTCGGCGCGACCATCACGAGGAGCTTCATGCCACGTTTGGCCAGATCATCGCGAAATGACGTGATGGCGGCAAAGAGATCGTCTCGGGCGTTCGTAGTAACGCCGTAAGGCGTTTTCTTCTTTTCGTCGGAAGGAGGGTATGCCCTTACGGGCACACTACGAACAGGCTCGATCAGGTACTGAACCGCCGGCCGGTAGAAGAACCACCCATCGCGTCCGAGCAGGGCCTTGTCGCCCGTATCCGCAAAGAGAACGAAGCGGGCAAACTGCATCCAGGGACGAACTGCCCGAGCCAGTTTACACCCATTTTCCAAGCTGGCTTCGAGACGTTTGAGATTCGCACGGGTGGGCGGCTGGCGGAACAGCTCGACAATCTCCGGCGTGTCGCCCCCTCGTAGGTCGAACACAACCTGGCTCGGAGCGACGACGCCGATCATCGCCAGGAAGGCGACTGTCAGGTAGATACGTTGGGCACGGCTTTCCACCACCGGCGGTGCTCCTAAAACTGAAAGTACAAGAACGATCGGAACGACTGGGCGAACATCGTCATCACCGACAGAGCGAACAAAACGACCAGCATCAGAACCTTCGGCCAACTAAGCCGCCGGGTCCAGTCGAAGCCCTGCACGGGCTGGAACACGAGCAGAGCACACAAGGCCATGAGGATGAGATGGCCGCGGGTGTAGATCACGGCACTCAGGAGTGTCGAGCCACCCTGGGCCGCCCTGGGCCAGAGCATGATCGTGAGCATTCTGCCGGCCTCGGAGAACGTCGCCGCTCGAAAGATCACCCACCCGATCGTGACCAGAACGAAGGTCGTGAAACGTGAAGCGTGAAGCGTCACAGGTCCCACGAGTCTTATCCGTCCCATAGGTCTTGTTCCTCTGCGAACCCGCTCGACGATCAGCCAGAATCCATGCCAGGCGCCCCAGACGATGAACGTCCACCCGGCCCCATGCCATAGCCCGCACAGCAGGAAGACAATCAGCAGATTTGCATACGTGCGGCCGCCGCCGGCCCGGCTGCCGCCCAGTGGGATATAGAGGTAGTCCCGGAGCCAACTCGACAGCGAGATATGCCAGCGCCGCCAGAAATCGCCGAAGCCGTTCGCACGGTATGGGGCATCGAAATTGCGAGGGCACTCGAATCCCAGCATCAATCCGACACCAATGGCCATCTCCGAGTAGGCGGAGAAATCGAAATACAACTGGAACGAGTAGGCCAAGGCCCCGAACCACGCGTCGAGTGTCCCGGGCGATGCCGCTGCGAAGACAGCGTCCGCCACCTGGGCCACCGAGTTGGCCAGCAGGATCTTCTTCGCGAACCCCAGCATGAACAGGCCCGCACCCCGGGAGAATTTGTCCAACGTATGCGTGCGGGCCGTAAGCTGATCGGCAAACGTCGGCACGGACTCCGACTTACGATCGACCGTGCCGTATCGCTGGATCGGACCCGATAAAAGCTGTGGAAAGAACGAGACGTAGCAGGCAAAATCCACCAGCGACCGGGCCGGCGGCGACTGGCCTCGATGCACGTCCACAACATAACCGATGACTTTGAACGTGTAGAATGAGATGCCGACCGGCAGGATGACCCTGAGCACAGGCAGTGCATCGCTGCCGATAAGCGACAGGATGCGATTGAGATTCTCCTCGACAAACACCGCGTACTTGAAGAAACCGAGCACAGCCAGGTCGATCACGACGACAAGGCTCGTCAGCGCCAGCCGCCTTCTCCCAGCGCTGGCGGCGACGAAACGGGACAGGACGTAGTTGGCCACGGTGACGCCGAGCAGCAGGACTGCGAACCAGCCGACCGCCCACGCATAGAACGCATACCCGGCCACAAGCAGCAGGACGTTGCGGACCGCCGGCCACCGTTGCGCGACGAGCCAGTACGACAGCAGCAGCGCCGGCAGAAGATAGAAGAGGAATATGTGGGACGTGAACGCCATCGATCACTTCGCGGCCTTGTCGGTCCAGATCGCCCAGTAGACGGGGTCGTTCACTTCTCCGAAATACTTGTTGATGATCCCGCCCATGTAGTGGTCGTCGATGGGGGCCTCCATCGCCATCCGGTGCACGTCGCCCACGCGAAACTGCTTGACATCGCCGCCGATCTGCTGGACGCGGGCGTCGGCGACGCTGCTGCGAGGCTCCGCAGGATTATAGTGGCCCACGTAGATTGTCTCCTTGTCCACTTTGCCCCGATGCACTTGCCGCACTTTGTACTTCATCACGTGTGCATAATCGTACATGGGATCGTCGATCAGATCACCCCGGATCTCCTCCAACTGGGCCGTCACCTCGATGCTGCCTCGAGTCGTAACGTTCGGGTCCACCGCAGTCTGTGTTTTCTTCGCGCACGAAGTGCACAGCGACACAAGCGCGAAAACAACCAACGTGGAGACAATCCTCATTTCTCAGCTCCTATTTCGGCATACGTCCAACACGGCTCCCACCCTTCGACAAGCTGGAGCACCGTGGCCTCCTTCGCATCGGGATGCACCTTTCGCAGAGCGGCGCTGGGTCCGGCAATCGCGGGGGCATCTTCCATTCGCATCACGCAGATCGGCGCCCCGGATTTCTCCGAGCCGCCGCCGTCCTCGCCACAGCGAGTGAACAGCACGTATTTGCCGTCGGGTGACAGCGCCCCGCCGTAGATGTGGTAACCATCCTCGCCGTAGATCATCTTGGCTTCCTTGCCGTCGCCGTCGCTCATCCAGAGCTGGGTGAAGCCATAGCCATTCTGGCCGGCGGGCCGGCTCGGGTAGATGATATGCTTCGAGTCGGGGAACCAGTCCGGCGTGCAACTCTGGAACTCGTGCACGATGTTCAACTCACCGGTCCGGACGTGCATCCGCACGACGGTCCACATCATCCGAGCGTTGGCCACGCCGCAGAACCATTGCCCGTCCGGCGACCAGAAAAGCTGCTGATAGATGCCCCTTCGCGGCAGCTCGCGCACGACTTTCTTCGTCTGAAGATCGACGATCTGAATACCCTTCTGGGTCAGGCAGGCGATTTGCCTGGCGTCCGGGGACCACGAAGCCCAGGGGAACTCCCGGTCACCGCCGATCTGTACGGGACGTGCGCCGTCGGGTCCGGCGATCATCAGATTCCCCTGGAAACCCCAGAGGTCGTGGCTAATGACCGTGCCCTTCGCGAATCGGCGATAGAGCAGTTGCCTACCGTCCAGTGAGAACCGCGGGCCGCCCTCTTCATCGTCGGCCGTGTTTGTGATGTTCCGGCGTGCGGAGCCATCCGGCCGCATGAGAAACAGGTCCCATGTTTCGTTTTCTGCACGGGCTGCAAACACAATCCACCCTTTGCTGCCCACCTCCTTGGCAAGCTGGGCTACACGATCTTCCTGCACACCAAGGACGGCGCAAGCCAGAATCGCATTGATCGCGAGAGATAGAAACACAAGCACACGTTTCATCATACGGGAACTCCTGCTCGCCTTTACGCGGGCCGGTTGAATTGCGGGACCTTCATCTGCTCCCCGCCGCGCAGGGCGGATTCATGCGCGACGATTCCGGGTACGGTGTACGCCAGCGCTTCGTAGACATCGACCGCAGGCCGGCGGCCATGCACCAGGGCGTCGATGAACTCATGCGTCAGGAAGGAGTGCGAGCCATAATGCCCGGTGTCGTGCCGCAGGGGTTCGGGCAGCATGTCGGTCTTCCACCACGCGGGCTGCGTGTACTTTTCCATCTCGGGCAGGTCGCGGACGAAACCTGCGTCGTCCTTCTCCTTGCGTCCCTCGGCCGAACGCACAATCACAGGCGGCAGACCGTTCGGGTGGTCGCAGTAGAAGCTCATCTTGTTGCCGATCCATTGGGCCCGCTCGGTCCCGCGATGGGCCCCCTTCCACCACACGTTGCAGCGGAAGGCGTGGCCGCGGTCGGTCTTGAACATGGCCGACTCATTCCAGAATGGGTTCTTGTAGACGTTGTCCCTGCAGATCGGGTCGTCGTCGCCCCAGCCACAGCAAGACACTTCGGTGAGCCGCTCGCCGGTGACGCCGGTGAGGAAGGCGGTGCAGTGCGTCGGGTAGTGCATGGGGGCCAGGCCGTGACGCCAGGTGCGCTTGCCGTTCTCGAAGTAGAGCGATTCCAACCCGGCGTGCTGGTACTCGGCCTCGCAGTAGTAAATCTCGCCGAACTTGCCCTGCTCGTGGAACTTTCGCGCGGAGATCGTCGGCTGCTGATAGTAGCTGGTCTCAGCCATCATGTAGGTCAGGCCGGAGGTCTTGACGGCGTCGAGCAGCCGCTCGGCCTCCTCGACGCCCCCGCCCAACGAGGCGGGCACAGCGGAAATCGCGTGCTTGCCGTGCTTCATCACCTCCGCGACGTGCCTGACGTGGTTCGGCCCCTCGGTGAAGACCGCCACCGCGTCGATGTTCCGATCCAGCACCAGCTCTTCGAGGGAATTGTAGGACTTGGCGCACTTGTAGACCTGCATCAGCCGCTCGCGGCGCTCGGGCCGCAGGTCGCTGACCGCCTCGACGGCACAGTCTGGATGCTCATGCCACTGGAAGCTCGTGCCGAACCCGCCGCCCACGACCCCGATTCGCACCTTCTTCGGTGCGGCGTGGACAGCCAGGGTGGAGTACAGAGGCAACGCGGCGCCGGCGACGACTGCGCCGCGATGAAGGAATTCCCGCCGGGAGCAGGTGCGCGAAGACTGTCCGTGGACGCCCTGCGACGAGGAACTCACGAGGTGTGAACCGGTCATAGTAAATCTCCTTTCACAAAGGCCTTTTCGGTCTATTAGCTACCACACCAGGCCCGGCAATACAAGGACTTGACAGCAGCGTCCCAATCGGTTGCCGTGATCTGCGATGTGACGAGACGCGGATCGCGACGGTGGTTCTTGTGCGGCGAACGAACAATGAATGAAAGGGAATGGCTATGAAGCGCACCATCTGGTTCTTCACGATCGGCGGAATCCTGGCGACGGTCACATTCTGCGTGACCGCGGCAGCGCCCCCGCACCCGAGTCCAGGAAGTGACCTGACCCTGCATCCCGGCCATCCGCCGGAGGCGGCGGTTCCCAGGAACGCGGCGGCAAGCCGTGCAGGCGACGGAATCTATGCTCAAGATCCGCCAGAAAGAGAGCGGCCTCCGGACTGCCCTCCGGCGGCGACCACGGCGCAAACCCCTTGTCGATGGCGGAATCGTACGGGCCCGGCTTGACTTCAAAGAGCACCGTGTCCGGCGCCAGAGCAAGGATGGTGTGCCAAACCCCCGCCCGAATGTCGCATCCGTAGACGCCGCGGGCCGGGTCCATCAGGATCAGATTTGCCTCGTCGAGCAGACCATCGTCGGTGAAGGACGCGTAGCCGAGAACGCCCTGCAAAACGATGATAGCCTCGGCTTTGGGCGGGTCGAGATGCCGGTGAGGCCGCACATAGCTGCCCGGCTGAATCGCGTTGAGCATCCGTTGCAGAGGATCGGGATCGCCCTCATGGAAGATGTGGATTTCTCGTTTACGAGCGTTTTGCCCCGCATCACTCGCCTTGCGCCGCACGAGATCGCGGTCGATGAGAGCCACAATTTCATGGCAGGATTGCGTGGCTGCGGCGGAGATTCTGACGATCTTCGGTTGGTCCATGGGCTATCCAAACTGCGCGTCCGGCACTTCGCGAACTGACGACGGCACATTGAAGTAGTCTTGCGACTCGAAGCCGAACGCCCCGGCAATAATGCTGCTCGGGAACATCTGACACTTGTTGCGATAGTCGCGGACGTTGCCGTTGAAGAACCGCCGGGCCGCCTGAATGCGGTCCTCCGTGTTGACAAGTTCCTGCTGGAGCTTGAGGAAGTGCCGGTCGGCCTTCAATTGCGGGTAATTCTCCACGACCGCCAGCATCTTCTGCAGGGCGGCCACCAATTGGTTCTCGTCCGCCGCCTGCTCCTCGGGCCGGCCCTGGCTGGCCATGCACTGGGTTCGAAGCTGCGTGACGCGTTCGAAAACATCCTTCTCGTGGGCCGCATAGCCCTTGACCGTCGCGACGAGGTTGGGAATCAGGTCGTAGCGGCGCTTGAGCTCTGTATCGACATTGGCCCATGCGTCGCGAATGTGGTTGCGCAGAGCCACCAGCGTATTATACGTCGCGATGACATAGATCAACGGCAGCAACACAATCGCCGCAACCAGAACGAGCGGCACCCACATACTTTCACCTCCTGGAGAACAGATACTCGGGCATAAGAGACCTCAAGGCCACGAGACGATTCAGGTTTGGCTCGATCCGCTCGGGGTCCAGCCGGGAGCTGAACGTGATCGCCAGCACATCGCCCTCGATCTCAATGGTCAAATCGTCGTTGGCCAGCAGATATTCCATCATTCGGGCATGGCAGATGTCATACGCGAACTTCTTGTCCGGCGAGCGAACGCAAAACCTGCGAGAGAACTCGTGCGACTCAAAATCGATGTCGTCGTAGCCAACAGCCTGGGCGATCTTCGAGAAGAACCCCTCCCTCGCAATAACGAGTTCCGGGAAAGACCTCGGCAAGTGCAGGATAAAGCAGGAGAAATAGTGATGATGGGTCTGCGTGTGCCCCTTGGAATCGGAGGAATAGGTCTCGTAGTGATGGTCGAACAGGATCACTTCCTGGCCCTCGTAAGACCCGCTGAGGACGTTGAAGGCATATCGATTCGAGCCGGCCCGCAACTTGTCGAGAAAGCTGTACCGTCTGGCCAGGTCCCAATCCTTGGCCGGATCGAAATGAAACCCCAGCTTTGCTGCAAGGGCCATCATCGCTTCGCGCCGCTTCTGGGCGCTGAGGTAGCTGAGAACCCCCATGACGACAATCAGCGCGACGACACCGACAATGATTAGTGGCTGCACTACCTATCCCTTCGCCAAAATACCGCGTCTTGTCTTGATCCGCACCGGGGCCCGGCGCCGCCTGCCCCACGGGGAGGCATTGTAGTCGATTCGCCGCCACGGTTCAACGCGCAGGAGGCTGCTTCGCCGTGTTCCGAGGGGCCGCGACTTGCAATTCCTCCACATTTGTTGGAAAATAGACCCGTCATGGGCTCGACACGGTGGGGAGTTGGCATGAGTGACGTCACACGCATCCTGAACGCGATCGAACGGGGAGAGGCCAAAGCCACAGACGAACTCTTGCCGCTGGTGTACGAGGAGCTGCGCTTACTCGCGGCTCAGAAGCTCTCTCATGAGCCTCCGGGCCAAACCCTCCAGGCGACCGCACTGGTTCACGAGGCATACATCCGGTTGGTGGGAGATGAACCGCAGAGTTGGGAGAACCGAGGCCATTTCTTCGCTGCCGCAGCGGAAGCGATGCGGCGAATCCTGGTGGAGAACGCCCGACGCAAAAAGGGGGGCAAACGAGGCGGCGAACTGCAACGGGTAGATCTGGACGAAGGTATCGCGGAGGCGGACAATGAACGGGTTGCGGACGATCTGATCCTCCTGGACGAGGCGTTGGCCAGATTCGCCAAGAGGGACAAGCTCAAGGCCGATCTCGTTACGTTGCGTTACTTCGCCGGGCTGACCATCCAGCAGGCCGCCCAAGCCCTCAACATCTCCCATGCCACGGCCGAGCGGCACTGGGATTACGCACGCTCCTGGCTGCACGCAGAGATCAGGCAAAGACGCGACGCCACGGCCGACCCGTAAGTTTTTCTTCAGAGAACCCTGGTTTTGTGAGGGAACGCCGGGGCCGTTTTTCGCATGGTACTGTAGAGCCCTGCTGTCGGGAACACCAGATGGACCCAGAACACCTCAATGATGAAGAGTTGCTATACCACGCTGCCGCAGCGAAGCCCGCCGCCGAGCGCGCCGCCTATCTCAAGGAAGTCTGCAGAGGCGATCCTGCCTTGCTCGCCCGGGTGACGGCATTGCTCCAATCTCGTGACGAGCGTGGCGATTTCCTGGAGAATCTGCCCCTGGGCGAGAATGTTGTGCTGGATGACTCCGCTCTGACGGAGGGTCCCGGAACCGTCATTGGGCGGTATAAGCTCCTGGAGAGGATCGGGGAAGGGGGCATGGCGGTGGTTTACATGGCCGAACAGGAGCGGCCGATCCGGCGGAAAGTCGCCCTTAAGATCATCAAGCTGGGAATGGATACCAGGCAGGTGATTGCCCGTTTTGAGGCTGAGAGGCAGGCCCTGGCCCTTATGGACCACCCCGGCATCGCCAAGGTCCTTGATGCAGGGGCCACCGAGACCGGCCGGCCATACTTCGTCATGGAGCTGGTCCCGGGGCTCTCGATCACCGAGTACTGCGATAGGAATAGCCTGAGCACCAAGGACCGGCTGGGTCTGTTCATCCAGGTCTGCCACGCCGTGCAGCACGCCCATCAGAAGGGCATCATCCACCGCGATTTGAAACCCTCCAACGTTATGGTCACGCACCATGACGGCAGGCCGGTGCCCAAGGTGATCGACTTCGGGATCGCCAAAGCGACGAACCAGCGTCTGACGGAAAAGACGCTCTTCACCCGCTACGCCCACATCATCGGAACCCCCGCCTACATGAGTCCGGAACAGGCGGAATTGAGCGACCGCGATATCGACACCCGCACCGATATCTACTCTCTGGGCGTCCTGCTCTACGAACTGCTGACCGGGACCACGCCCTTCAGCGAAGAGGAACTCCGCAAGGCGGGTTACGTTGAGATGCAGCGGGTCATCCGGGAACAGGAGCCGATGAAGCCGTCCACCCGGATTCGGAC
>DCUI01000020.1 GCA_002327785.1 Phycisphaerales bacterium UBA2218 | reverse complement strand
GCAAAAACCGGATGAGCCACATTTGGCCACCACGATCAGCCAGAGCAGGTAGCGGACGTGGGCGCTGCGGTGTCGCAGGGCGAATGTCGCCATCGCCACGGCCATGGTCAGCACGGCGATCTGCCAGCTTTGGGCAACCAGATACTGGACCAGCTCGTTCATGTACGCGTTCATCGTGAGCCCCTTTGTAGCCGTCTCCCTCTATTTCTTGTCGATAAGTTCTTTCAGTCTCTCGATATCCTCGGCGTCGATGTGACCGTCTTCGGCCAAGAAATGCATCAAAGGCCGGGGGTCGCCGCCGAAGAGCCGGTCCAGGAAGTCCAGGACCGTCCGTTTGACGACGGCCTCGCGTTTCACGGCGGGGCAGAAGACGTGAGCCTTGCCTTCGATCTTGTGGGTCAGGTAGCCCTTGTCCTCCAGCCGCCGCAGGAGGGTCTGGACCGTCTTGTAGGCCACCTTCCGCCCCTCCGGCAGGGCCTCGTGGACTTGCTGCACGGTCGCCTCCCCAATCTGCCAGACCAGCCGGAGCACCTCAGTTTCTGCCGGGCTCATCGCTCTCAACTGACATTTGCTCATAACGACTCCTCTTACAGATGTCAGACATGGTATCCTACATCTGTAAGACGTGTCAACAGAGAAAATGCGGGTCGATGAGAAATTTTTTTGTCGTGTCGAGAATGAGAGGGACGAGCGGGGACGTTCGTCCTATGCGGAGGCCGAATCAAGCGCCGGCGTTGCCACTTGGCAAACGCCACGTCTTGTTCTACAATCACGAGTGATGGTGCAGAAGGATTACCCCAAGACCAACGCGATTCGCTGCCTGCTTGATCATGGGATCGAGTTCAAGGTTTTTACCTACAAGTACGAGGAGCGGGGCGGGACGCGCGTTTCCTCCCGGGAACTGGGCGTGGACGAGCACACCGTCATCAAGACCTTGGTCATGGAGACCGACGCCGGCGAACCCCTAATCGTGCTCATGCACGGCGACAACGAGGTCTCGACGAAGCAGTTGGCCCGAATTCTCAACGTCAAGTCCGTCAAACCCTGCGATCCGAAGGTGGCGAATCGCCACAGCGGATACCCGGTCGGCGGGACCAGCCCCTTCGGCGCCAAACGTCGGATGCCGATTTACTGCGAAGCGAGCATCCTGGATCTGGACAAGATCTACATCAACGCCGGCGCCCGCGGTTGCCTGGTCCGCATCGATCCCCGCGATCTGCCCAAAGCCCTGGAAGTGACGTCTGTGCAGGTCGCGATTCCGGGCTGATGAAGCCGGAAGTAACTTGGCGTGCGGATTTGGGAAGAATCTTTCGTGATTCCGACTCTGTCTTCCTAAGGCGGAGCCGAAGGATCTGGGTAGGAGCCAAGAGGTTTCTCTCGGTCACAGGCCAGATCCTTCACTCCACTACGTTCCGTTCAGGATGACAATTGCCTCACACGAACCAATGATACTCCGCATCAATCGGCCTGAGAAATCACCTTGAGCCACTGCTCTTCGAGCGCCTCCAAAGATTGCCCGTAGATTCGGGCGAGGCTCCGCATGTTCTCCTCTCGGACGGCCTGCTGGCCCGAGTTTCTGAGAGTTCCATACGCCTGGAGGAATCTGTCTTTGCCGTAGGCCTCAATCAAGAATTGCACGAAGGAGCCTGCCTCGGGATAGGCCACGAGCGGGCGGCTCCACGAGGGGCCGATCTGGGTGTAACCCAGCAATTCCGGCAGGGCGATCCAATCCCCTTTGTCCTTCAGCTCCTTGGCGCGCTGGTAGATCGTTGCCTTGCCCCCGCTGAGGTTTGTGAGAGCATGGGCTCCGAGCCTCTCGGACATGTAGGTGGCGAAACCCTCGTTGAACAGGGCCGGCGGGCTGCCCAACGGCCCCATCAGGATATGCGTCGTTTCATGGTACGGGTCCAGCCGCTCCTTCTCGTTGTAGACCTCGACGATCGTATTGCCATAGGCCCAGCCGGCGCCTTGATGGCCGGTCACGCGCTGTTTGGTGTCGCCGTTCTCGAAGAAGACCATTTGAATCCGAATATCGGAGTTTTTGCCCAGGAATCGGCAGATCTCGTCGAACCCCGCGTCCTTGCACTGGGCAATCTGATCGATTTCCCGTGCGGCGGTGGAGTCTTTCAGATAGTAGATATCGAAGTGGGCACTGCTGCGTTTTTCCATCTTCGGCAGCACGCGCTCCTCCCAGTTGGCTGTACGTCCGGCCTCGCTCACGTATCCATCACTCCAATCGATCTTCCAGCAGCCATCTTCCCGCACGAAATCGACCGTCCATTTCTTCTGCTTGCAGGTAATGGGGACAATCAGCACGCCATCACGTACGACGACGGATTCCGGCTTCAGCTCCAAGGACTCCTCCCGGAGCCAACTGAAACGACCGAGAGAGGTGGCTTCTGTCATGGAACGCTTGAATGAGTCGAATCGGCGGAAGAACCCCGCATCCCGGCAGGCCTTCGTGAAGAGCTTCCAGGCGTCGTCGTATTGCTCGCCCTTGATATGGCTCTGGATCACCCACAACTCGTCGACGACGGCCCTGGCCTGGTCCTGCGGGGCTGGCGGCAATGGCGTGCTCGGGGTTGGACGCTGCGGCAAATCACGTCCGAAGTGCTTCTGTTCGTGAAACCACTGGTCCCAGGGTTTGGTGGAGAACCACTCCTCGGCATCAAAGCCGACGGCGGGGCCTGGGTTGAAGAAGGACAGGGTGATGAACGCATCGTCCAGGCGGGATCCTCGCAACTCATACCCGTAGGTGGCCCATTGCGTCTTTCCTGGCTCGATGGTGTCGAGGAACAGCGTGCCCCAGCCGCCCACTTCCGGTGAACGCGCCTGGACGGATACACCGAACACCTCCGCGCGTTCGGCGAGGTTCTGAACCTGGACGCGGACGACGTTCTTGCCCTGGCCGATGGGTTCAAACCTGGTATCCAGCACCTTCAGATTGTTGGTTGTCAGATTGCCGGAGGCTTGTGAGGTTGGCGTCGTTTCCTGTGGATCTTGAAGATCGAGGATCCTGGGCGTATAGCCCGCGATCCAGTCGATCTTCCAGAGATCGTCCTCGCGAGTGAAATCGATGGTCCAGTTTTGCCCATCGAGCGTGGCCGTGAGGGCGAACCGTCCGTCGGCCCTGGATACCTCTTTCGGCGTGAGTGCCAGGAAGTCCTCGCGTTCCCACGTGAAGGCCGAGTGCAGGGGTTGCGTGGGTTCCATGGATTTCTGGAACCGCTCGAAACCGACTTGATACTCGGCTTTTCTGTAGTCCTCGGTGAATTGCTCCCAAGCCTGCTCGTACCGGCTCTGCTGGATGAGTCCCTGGAGCTCTTTGAATGCCTGTATTACGGCTTGCCCCTGTGCCGTAGAGGCGGGCGTCCACGCGGTCCTGTCCGGCGGGACTTTGGGCAGTTCGCCGCTTGTGTACCGGCGTTGCTCGAAGTACCGTTCGTAGTCATAGCTTTCCCGTGTCTCGGGATTGTAGAAACGCAGGTTCACATAGGTCCGTTCCGTGACGGGGCCCTGGATCTTGAAAACAAAACGCACGGATTTGTTCTCCTGGGGCCTGATCGTCTCGAAGAATCCGGTCCCCCAGCCGACGCCGCCAGTGCCATAGTCCGGCGACCGCGTGTAGATGTGCGTGGCGAAGACCTGCTTTCTGTCGGAAGCATTCTTGACGTCGACGTGTACCACGTTCTTCCCTTGGTGGATCGGCTCGAAACGGACACCGATGATTTCGAGATCGGCCTGCGGGCGTTCCTGTGCCTGCATATCGGTTGCCCCTGGATTGAGGCCGGACTCGGCAAGGCTTTCTGCGGGTGTTTCCCACGCGTGTGCATCGGCCAGGTCTGCCTGGCGACGGGTCAGGGCAAGGGTCGTCGGAACGATCAGCAGGGCCAACAGCAACACGAACGCCGTTGCAAGCAAGCTGGGACGTCTGTAAAACTTCTTTCCGGGTCGCAACATGGTCTTGATCCTTTCCTCAATATTCTTCACCGGTCCGGCCACTGCCAGCGACGGTACCTGGCGAAGCGAATTGTGTTCGTTCAGTAGTGTCTCGACGAGGGCCCGACTGTAGTCGCTCGGCCGGGCGCCGAGCCGGGCGATCGCCATCTCATCGCAGGATTTCTCCCGTTCGGCCCGAATCCGCTGATTGGCCCACCAGACGAACGGGTGGAACCAGAAGAGCGCCTGCGAGACGACCTGCAGCAGATTGACGCCGGCATCGCAGCGCAGGACGTGACTAAGCTCATGGGCCAGGATGTCTCTCTGGTGCCCGTGGCTTCCCATGGAGGCGAAAGACGCCGGCAGATAGATGTCACCCCGGAACAAGCCCCAGACGAACGGCTGACTGATACCCTGAATGAACCAGATGCTCGGCATCTGGCGGTCGCCGGTTGGCCGCAACATCTCTCGCAGGTTATTGTGAAACGGTGCGGGCGGGGTTTGGCGTTCACCTATCAGCCATCGCGTCATTCGCCCCGCTTTCAGGACAGTCGCAACGGTGAAAAGCCCGATGCCGGCCAGCCAGGCGATGACCATCGTCTCGCGAAGGGTGATGTCCGACACGAAGCCCGCCGTGGCATCTGTCTGATTCTGGGCCACACTTGATGGTTGGGCAACATCTGTCGCGGAGGTTTCGTGGATGGCCGTCTCGACAGCCCCGGCGTATCGGTGATCCGAGGGGTAGGGGAGGACAGGTGGGGCAGTCTGTGGCAGGATGGGCAGCGCGATGCCCAAGACGGGCGGCACGAGGCATTTCGCAGGGACCAGCAGCCACAGAAGGTAGCGTACGTGGGCGCTTCGGTTCCTCAGCAGATGATTGACCAGTCCGATGACGGCGGCGAGCATCGCCACCTGCCAGCTTTGGCTCCAGAGATAGTCGGCAATCTGACTCAACGTCGCGTTCATGGGTGTTCCCTCCACGGTGGGTATTGGCTATTCGTTCTCCACAAGCTTCTTGAGCCGTTCGAGGTCTTCAGCATCGATTCGACCGTGCTCGGCCAGATGCTGCACGAGCGGGATGGCGTCGCCCCCGAAGAGCCGTTCGAGGAAATCGTTGACGGACCTGCGGATGACGTGGTCCTGTGCGACGGCCGGATAGAAGAGGTGGGCTTTGCCCTCGACCCTGTGTTTCAGGTAGCCCTTTCTCTCCAGTCGACGCAGGAGGGTCTGGACGGTCGCGTAGGTGATCTTCCGCTGTGCGGGCAGCTTGTCGCAGATCTGTTGAACGGTTGCGTCCTTCAGTTGCCATACGAGGCGTAGGATTTCGGTTTCGCACGGACTGAGCGGTGGCAGCTTTTCTTTCGTCATGGTTGTTCTCCTTGTACATATGTACAACTATTAAGACGTACAAATGTACAAGATATTAACGAGCAAAAAGAAAAATCTTGAGGGGACCGGGGCGCAAAAGAAAACCCTCCGTCGAACCAGAGGGTTGTTGAGGGTCGATGGGAAATGGGAGCAGGACGCGGGGGGCGGCCTATTTCTGAGAAGCCTTCTCTGGTTTATCGGGCCTCGCGCGGATCGACTCGTCGGCTTTCTCCGAATGCTCGTTGTTGTCGCCGGCCTGGATCTGTCCATCCGATTGCTGGGCCTTCTCGCGTTGGATGGCGTCGTAGATCTCTCGCCGATGGACGGGGATACTCTTCGGTGCCGTGATTCCCAGTCGCACCTTGTCACCTCGCACATCGACGATGGTGATCTCGACCTCGTCACCAATCATGATGGATTCGTCTTTTTGTCTGCTCAGGACCAACATCGCTAACTCCTTTTATCGGCTGGTTTTACAGTGTTCCCTACGAAAAGGGGGATTCACGTGTTCGTTTAGCCGATTCTTACACATTCCCTATGTGCGGCGACCTTGTTTCCGGCATCCCTGCGCGACGAGTCGCGGTGACGGCCCGGAAGTCCTCGGCCCCACATCTTCACCCTGGAGGGTTTCAGGACATCCTTATTTCGGCTGAATCGAGGGGGGGAACCAGACATTTCCTGTTTTCTTGTTGTCGGAGGATCCCGCGATGGGACGGTGCTCGCGCAAATCCTTATGAGAGCGGTATTTACAAGAGAGGGAGACGGTGAAAAAACCGGTGAAACCGGACGAAAATCACCCGGTCTCGTGCTTTCGCCAATAGTCATATCGGACCGCCATCCAGTAGCCGATCACGGAACCGAGCGTTCCGAGCGCCACGAGTTGGACGGGAAGAATTGCGAAGATGCTGTGGGGAAAGAAGGTGGCCGGGTAGGTCTCCGCGAATCGCCCGATCGTCTCGGTCCTGTAGTGGACGACTTGTGCCAGAGCAATCACGAACAACGATGCTCCTGCAGGCCACAGGTAGCTCAGGGCCAGGAACTTCTTGACGACGAACGCCGCCACCGCGAACGCCGCCACCGCCGCAAAAATGATCTGGCCCGTGGCGGGTTGGGCCGTCATGTTGCGAGGCATCGTCAGGTTCTGAGCAAAAACACCCAGGAAGAACAGCGAAACCAGGACCGCTACCACGAGGGCGATTGAGCTGTTGACATAGATGTTGACATAGATGTTCTCGCCCGTGCGGCTCTTGGGTGAATTATCGCTTGCCGGTGGTTCTGCGCCGGGACGCACACGCTGGGCGAGCAAGACCCCCGCGAACCCGGCGGCCACAATCAGCAGCCAGTAGAGCGGCTCAGCGAGAAATGAATGTACAAGCGCGATACGCTCCGCGGTTCCAGGATAGGCCTGGGTCAGGGTCTGCATGGGACCGGAGCGACCGGCCCAGACGGTCAGGCCGAAAGGCGCGCCGAGAATACCGATCTCGCGACCGTGCGGCCAGGCGATGAAGTAGCCTGCGAATCCGATCGCGAAGGCCAGAACGAGCAGGAGCAAAGTGCCTGGCACGCTGACGCCCGATGCGCGAACAGGCTGCAGCGGGTCCGCCGGCGCCGCAAGCGGCCAGGCGAGAATCCCAATGACCACGATGCCCAGAGTCGCCACGGCGGCTATCCTCAGCTTGTTGATCCACGTCAATTCCATACGTGCTGCTCCAAAAGATCCATCAAACTACCGCCGACGGACAAGCCTGTCAACGCGATTGTGGTCTCCGATGCCGCCCCATGGGAGGTGTGGACATGATTTGTTCTTGACGATCCATTGTTTACTCCTCACGATAAGGATGCTCGATACTCCTATAGCCGTTTGCCCCAGGAGACATATCGGCAGAAACCGTAAACCTCTTGGCTATCTGGTGGTCGGATATGGCGAATGTTCTTGTTGTTGTCGGCAGTCCCCGCAAGGGGGGAAACACGGAGATCCTGGCCTCTCACATTGCCGAGGGGGCGGCCTCCTCCGGGGCCTCCGTGGAGACGATCCATCTGGGCGATCTGGTCATCCGCGAGTGCGACGGCTGTCACGCATGCTGGCGAGGTCGGCCGTGCAGCAAGGACGACGACATGCGAGCGGTCTATGCGAAGATCGCCGCCTGTGAGAGCCTCGTATTCGGGACGCCCGTGTACTGGTACGGACCGACCGCCCTGATGAAGGCGTTCGTCGACCGATTCGTGTACTTCAATTGTGAGGCGAATCGATCAATGGTGCGAGGCAAGCGGACTGCGGTGGCGATCGTTCTGGAGGAAACGCACGAAGAGACCTGGCGCCCGGTCGTCGAGTTCTTCCGGAAAAGCCTCGCATACCTTGAAATGGATCTGGCAGAGACGATCGTCGTGCCCGGGGTCGGAGAGAAAGGGGCAATCCGCCGGGAGCCGCAGCGCCTCGACGAGGCACACCGCCTGGGCGGCCGGCTGGCGACCGGACGGTGATCTCCGCCGGGAATGACGGCTGCTGCGGTTATTCCCCACGGAGTATGGACAAACCGGCGGCGAATCGGGTATACTGTCCTGAGCCCCGAAGACCGAAGACGACAAATGGGGAACGTCGTATGGATAGGCAAAAAGCGTTCACGCTGATCGAACTGCTGGTTGTCATTGCGATCATCGCCATTCTCATGGCAATCCTGATGCCGGCGCTGCAACGGGCGAGGGAACAGGGACAACGGGCGGCATGTCTCAACAACACGAAACAGTTGGCTCTGGCGTGGATCCTGTACGCCGATGAGAACGACGACCGGGTGGTCAGCAGTGAGGCGGGCGGGACGTGGAAGAGTCAGTACGGCGATCCATGGGTTGGTGTCACCTGGTCCGGCGATTGGGCCAGCGGAGGGCAGTTGGCGCCCGCCGATCAGATTAAGGGCATCAAGACCGGAGCGATGTGGCCCTATGTGCAAGAGCTGAAACTCTATGTCTGCCCAACGGGTTATCGTGGCGAGTTGATGACCTACGCGATGATGATCGCCAGCAACGGCCGATCCGTCGATGGCAGTCCCGTTTGGAAGAAGCGAATCTCAATCCCGCAGCCGGCCCAGAGGTTGTTGTTCATCGATGAGGGCCTGTCGAGCCCTGATGCGTACTCGACGCGGTATCTCACGGCCCAGTGGTGGGATCAGCCGGTAACCCGCCATGGCGACGGAACGACTTTCTCCTATACCGACGGCCATTCTGACTACCACAAATGGTCCGGCCAGGAGACTGTGAAGAAGGGACGCCGCAACGTCCGCTCCCATCCGGGGATCTGGGGCCCAACCACGGCAGAAGGCATTGCCGATGTGCAATGGATGCAGATGGGCATCTGGGGCAAGATGGGATACACACCTTAGGCCGACATTTGTGAACCCGATGCCGATGCACACCCGATAGGACCGATCATCACGCCCAGTAGGATTTGCATTTCCTGCAATTGACGAGCGCGGAGGCGTTCGTGATAATGGCCCCCTTTGTCTTGAGCCTTCTGCTGGATTCGGTTGGAGTACGGTCTCGCGAATGTATGCATTGCTGGCCATTTGTGTGTCATTGCTGGCCTTGGTTGTCCTTTTGCGGCTGCGGGTTCGAATCGGTCTGGCGATGACGATCTCGGCGATGCTGCTGGCGGTGTTGCTTCGGGTGATGCCGGGCCAGATGTGGGGCTGGCTGGCGGTCGAATGGCGGGACCGGCCCCTGACGGAAACGACGCCGTATCTGTTCGTTTCCCTGACGGCGCTTCTGCTGCTGGTGAACGTGGTGGGGGAGGCGATGGGGCAGATCGGGCTCTCGACCCGCCTTGTGCCGGCCATGCACGGGCTGTTCCGCAGCCGGCGAGTGGCCCTTGCCGCAATCCCGCTGGTCATGGGTCTGCTGCCGACGCCGGGCGGGATCATGTTGTCGGCCCCGATGGTCCGCGAGGCGGGCGACAAGATCGGCGTCGATCGCAGTCGTGTGGCCGCGATCAATTTCTTCTTCCGGCACCAGTGGGAGCCGGTCTGGCCGTTGTTTCCTGCGACGCCGCTGATTGTGAATATGCTGGGGATCGCACCGGCAAGTCTGGTCGTGCATCACGCCGCTCTGGCCGTCACGGGGATGGCTGCCGGTGTCGTGTTCCTCCTGTTGACCGGCATTCCGCCCCGGCGGGCCGAGCACATGGAAGCGAGGGCAGGGCTCGGCTCCCACGCGAAGGACCTGGCGCTTGTCTTCTGGCCGATCCTGCTCACCGCCGTGTTGTACGTGAAGTTGCACGTGCCGCCGGCGATCGGGATCTTCCTGGCGATTCTGGGCCTGCTGCTGCTGCATCGCGTGAGCGTGCGACGATGGCCCGGCATCTTCAAGGCCGCCCGAGAGCCCGACATGGTGCTCCTGTTGTTCGGAGCCCTATGGTTCAAGCTGAACCTGGAGGCCGGCGGGGCGGTGGGCGACGTGGTGGCGTTTTTTCAGCAGATGCACATGCCGCCGCTACTGGTCGTTTTCGCGCTGCCGTTTCTGGTGAGTTTCAGCACGGGGGTGACGACGCCGACCGTGGCGATCACATACCCCTTCCTGATGCCGTTCATTCGAACGGGGGACCACGTGCAGCTTGGCATCGAGACATTGGCGTTTTCAGGCGTGGTGTTCGGACTCGCGATCAGCCCGATCCATTTGTGCCTGGCGCTGTCGGCCAGTTACTTCAAAACGCCGTTGACGAGGATCATCCTCAGGGTGCTGCCGGCGGCGCTGTGTGTCGTCGCGGCCGGCCTTGCCATGGCCTTGCTGGCTCCCTGACGATCAGCGAATACGAATCGAGCCGACATTTGTGCGAAGGCTGATCCGGCCTTGCCCATCGCCGAGGGTTGCCCTGATGGATTGCTTCAAATGACCAGTAACGGTGAGCGGTCGATCTGTGTCTATCGAACCGACGTTTGCCTCAGCCGTCAACTGGGCCGACATGTCCTTCGGCCCGGCCATCTCAATACTTCCGACGTTGGTGGAAGCTTCGATGTGGATCGCCGCAGGGGCGTCGGAAGCGTACTCAGCCCGAATGTCCCCGACATCTGTATAGAGATCCACACTATCGCGCATGCCCGCGCAGACTACGGTGCCAACGTTGGTCCGGGCCTCGATGCGGCCGGTGAAACCGGTGGCGCGGATATCACCGACGTTGGTCGTGCACCTCAGTGCGAGGCCGGCCGGCGCAGCGATGGTGAAGTCCACGCACAATTCGTTGCGGCCGAGCCCAGCGGGCTTGATCGCCTTGATGGCCAGCGTTTCGCCGGAGGGCTCCAGAACGATCTGGACCCCCTCCGCCAGTTCCTCGGCCTTTTCCTCTGTGACGGCTCTGACCTTGATCTCCGCCCGGACTCGGACCTCGGCGACATCGGCTGCGTCCAGTTGGACCTTGCCGACATCAGTGCGTATATCCAACGTGGTGATTCCAGCCGCAGGAGCGAATGACTCTTCGCTCCGAGTGAATTTGGCTTTGAACGCATCCCCGCCAAACTGACACCCGGCGGCAAGCGTGTCGAGAAGCACCGCCGTCGCCAGAAGCCTGACGAACAAGCCTATTCTCATTTCTCTATCTCCGAAAGCAATCTGTCTGGCCACGTAGTCGCCGGATGTGATCCATTATTTCACTGATGCCGATGTTTTCAAGCGGGTGGATACGTTTTCTTTTGACCGGCTTCGCCATCGGCTGTATGGTTTGGGCCGCTGGGTGCCGGCCCGATTGTACAAAATGGCTTGGAGGTTCTCATGCCGGATTTGACCTTGACCGATGGATATCGACCTGCCTTGGGATTACGCGAGACCGAACGCGCGATCAAATTCATCAAGGATTATTTCCAGGACCACCTTGCGGCTGCGCTGAATCTGCAGCGGGTCTCGGCGCCGCTGTTCCTGCGGAAGGGTTCCGGAATCAACGACGATCTCAACGGCGTCGAGGCCAAGGCCGGCTTTCGCATCAAGGATGATGGATACGCGGAAGTCGAGTGTCTGTTCTCCCTTGCGAAGTGGAAGCGAATGGTGTTGGCGGATTACGGTTTTGCCTCCGGCGAAGGGCTGTACACCGACATGAATGCGATCCGCCCCGACGAGGAGTGTCTGGACAATCTGCACTCGGTCTATGTGGACCAGTGGGACTGGGAGCGAATCATCAACGGGCAGGAGCGGAATCTGGATTTCCTGAAAGGGATTGTCCGGACGATCTATGCCGTCCTTCAAGAGACCGAGAAGGTTGTCGCCGGTCGATATCCGCACATCGCGCCCCTGCTGCCGGAGGAGATTGCCTTTGTGCATGCGGAGGAACTGCTCGAGCGGTGGCCCGACGTCGGCCCGCGCGAGCGGGAGAACCGAATCACGCGAGAACGCGGGGCGGTCTTCGTGATCGGCATCGGCGGCGAACTGGCCGACGGAACGATCCACGACGGCCGCGCACCCGACTACGACGACTGGGTCACGCCCACCGTCAACGGCTGCAAAGGGCTCAACGGCGACATTCTCCTGTGGTATCCGTTGCTGGACAGGGCCTTCGAGATCAGCTCCATGGGGATCCGCGTGAATGCGGACGCTCTGCAACAGCAGTTGCAGATTCGCGGGGCACTGAACAGGCGTCAGTTCGAGTGGCACAAACGATTGCTTGCGGGAGAGCTGCCCTTGAGCATCGGCGGCGGGATCGGTCAGTCCCGCCTGTGTATGTTCTTCCTTCGCAAGCTTCACGTCGGCGAGGTGCACGCCAGCGTCTGGCCGCAATGGATGATCGATCGCTGCAAAGCGGCCGGGATCACCCTCCTGTAGTCCGTGTACGCCTCACGGCCTTGTCCGTCACTCGGTGGTCCTGAACACAGCGCAAAAAAGAAGGGGATGACCTCTTGTCATCCCCTTTGGTTCGCGTGTATTTGATCCGTCGTGGCCGGCTTATTCACCGGTCTGAACCGTGACAGGCTCAGACCGATGTGCCGCGTCGCTCACCTTGACTTCGGCAGGCGGCTGCTTGATCTGTTCGAGCGTGGCCTTCAGTGTCTCGGTCTGGTTCTGCGTGGTTTTCTGCACCTGGCTCATCTGCTCCTGGAGCTGGGCCTGGGTCCGCCGAAGCTGTGAGATCGCATCAATCACGGCTTGCACATCCTGCGTGAGCTTGGCCTCGAACTGCTGGCGCTGCCGGCCGTTCGTGTCCATGAGGGTCGTCGAGTTCTGGATTCCGACCTGCAAGGCTCCCTGGAGCTTTCCGAGCTGCTGATCGAGGGCCGCGATGCCGTCGGCCATGGCCTGAATTCGGGCCTGTGCTGTGTCGAACCGCTGGAGCCAGATCTGCTGATCCTGGGCGATTGTCTCCAGTTTGGCGGCGACTTCGGCACGGCCGGCCTGTGCGGTTTGTTCCGACCTGGCCTGGACCTCGCTCAACACCACCACGTCATGAGCAGTCTGTCCCGTCGTGGCCTTCACAGCGTCGAGACCGCTCCGCACCTTCTGCTGGTTCTCGGCAATCGCGGCCACCTGACCGTTGATCGAATCGCTGTAGCTTTGGATCGCCTTCTGGAGGTTGTCCTGCCTGCCGGCGACGTTCATCACGTCGAGTGCAGTCTGTCCGGTCGTCGCCGTGAGGACATCCACGCTGCCCTGCATCTGCTGTTGATTGTCAGCCACGACGCCCGCTCGCTGGCTGAGATCGGTCAGTCCGGCCTGGACTCTCTGGGCCATCGTGGCCTGACCGTTCTCCAGGGCGAGGACATCCACTGCGGTCTGACCGGTAGTTGCGGTCAGGATGTCGAGTTGGTCGCTGAGCGTTTTCTGCTTCTCCGCGAGAGCGGCCGTTTGGCCAATGACCGCCTCATTGCCGGCCTTGATGCTTCGTCGGAGGTCGGTGTGGCCGTTGGTCAGGGCGAGAACGTCGATCACGGTCTGGCCCGTCATCGCCATCAGGACGTCCTGGCTGTCCCCGAGCGATTTTTGGCCGCCCTCGATCCGTGCCATCCGGTCGTTGATCTGGTCACTGTGTTTGGCGAACGTCGTTTGGAGAGTGTCCTGTGCAATGGAGACGCCGGTGAGATCGGCATAGGCCCGGTCGATTACCCTGGCCGTTCTACCGACCTCCGCGTTCAAGGTCTGCTGATTCTCTTCAATGGCAACGGTCCGGGCGACGAGCGTTTCATTGCTGGTCTTGATGCTCTCCTGAAAAATCGTCTGCTGCTCAGCCATGCCGTGAACGTCGGCGGCAGTCTGGCTGGCCCTCTCATGCAGGCTGTTCATCCCGGTCTGCATGGCCTGCTGGAAGGAGGCCTGCCCGTTGTTCATCGTAAGCACGGCCAGCGCCGTCTGGCCTGCGGTTGCCGTCAGCGTATTCACTTCATTGCGAAGCGATCTCTGATTCTCCGCAAGAGTCGTCATGCGTGAGCCGAGAGCCTCATTGCCGGCGGTCAGACTCTGCTGCATGGCGTCCTGCCTCCGGGCGGCGGCTTGCAGTTCATTGGTTACCGTATCGGTTTTCGTGTTGACCTGATTGATGCCGGAGCGGAGGGTCTGCTGTCCGTCGGACAGGCCGGCCATCGCCGTGATGATGGCGTCCTGATTGGTCTTTGATGTCTCGCGGGCTGCCATTTGCTCGGAGCACACCTCGGAGATGCCGGCCGCCAGATCGCTTGCCTTGTCGTTCAGCGATTCCTGCATCGCGGTCTGCGCGGCGGCTATGGTGGCAATCGTTGCGGCCGTCTGATTCGTCGTGGCAAACAAGCGATCAATGCCGGCCTGGTGATTTTGTTGATTGTGTTCCAGAATATTCAGCGTGTTGGTGATTGCCTGCGTGCGGCTGTGCAGGGCATTCCGCACGCCGACCAGGTTGTTCGAGAGATGATCCTGCCCTGCAGCCAGGGCCGTCAACCGTTCGGCCACCTGCTTGTGATCGTCCTGCACCTGTGCCGAGAGAGCGACCTGCTTGCCCGTCACCGAGGCGATGTCCCGCGAGAGTCCCTCGTCGGCTTGGTGTAGTTCCATCATGCCAGCCTGGATTCCCTCTTGATTGCTCAGGACGGCGCCCATCCGGCCGTTCAGCTCCCGTTGGTTGGTTTGCACCGTCTCGTGGAGTGCGGTGTGCCGCTGCGACAACGTGCTCAGATCGGACGCCGTCTGATCGGCCACGTCCTGCACCTGCGCCACGCGATTGTGCAGCGACTGCTGACCTTCCTGGAGCCGGGTCGCCTTTGCCTCGAGCCCCTGGTTGCCCGCGACGACGGTCTCACGGAGCCGATGCTGATCGTCCTGGACAGTTTGGACCTGCGCTGCGATTCCCTGGGCGTCGGCGTCGAGGTCCTGAATGCCTGCCTCGAGCTTGCCGGCGCCGGTGTGAATCTGCGACGAGAGAGTGGCGAGCTCGCGTGCGTTGGCCGCCACCATGGCTTGTAGTTTGATCTGGTTTTCCTCCATCCTCGTCAGTTGCTCGCCGCAGCCGGACATGACGAACAGCAGGGCGACCCCCGTACACAGGCAAACGCTGCGCGCGGCCGGCCGTCTGATCTCGACTCCCTTCAATCCTCGCATGTTGACTCCTTTCATTGATTCTGTATGACAGCAGGCGTCCCTCTTCCCCACGGGGTCCATCCTGTTTCCCCGTGCCGGAGCAAGCGGCCCATCTTGTCCAGATACCCGCGTTGCCAGTACTGGGAAGAGACTACCAACCATCTCTTTCATCGGCAACCATAATTTCAAACCTTTACTCTTTATGGGACGAGTACGGAACGTGGGCAGGATACAGGAGATACGACAATGCCGGCGCATAGAATTCCGAACGGCTGGTCCCCCCAGGCGTTCCCACCTGTCGACTCAGCTCCTGTGGCAGGGCCGGGCGGCGAGACGGTTATTGGGCCTGCCGTGGAAGTCCGTCGGATCCGCCGAGTGTGTCTCCCCAAGTTCGACTTGAGTGGAGTTTGCTTCTTTGGTACAGTACTTCTTTGACCTGCGGCCCACCGGCAGTTCGGCAGAACGAATCGCCGGCGTTTTGGCGGAGTTTGCGGTTCAACCGTAGTCAGGGGCTCTTCCGGCGTGCCGTGTCGCGTTGGCGGACCCGCAATGATGGCAAAGGATTGATGATGGACGTACTGCTGATCGGCGGCGGGGGACGCGAGCACGCAATCGCGTGGAAACTCAGGCAATCCAAGCGGCTTGGCAAGCTCTACACCGCCCCCGGCAACGCCGGTACCGCCCAGTGCGGCGAAAACGTCGAAATCAGAGACAGTGACATCCCCGCCCTCGTCGGTTTCGCCCGGGAAAAAAGGGTTGGCCTGGTGATCGTAGGTCCCGAGGAGCCTCTGGCGAAAGGGATCGTCGATGTGATGGAAGCATCCGGCATCAAGACATTCGGTCCCAGCGGCGCGGCGGCTCAGCTCGAGGCGGACAAGGCCTTCGCCAAGCAGTTGATGCGGTCCGGCGTGATCTCCACCGCCGAGGGCAGGGTCTTTGACCGGTTCAGCGACGCCAAGGCCTACATTGCCAGCCGGGACGAGCCCGTGGTGATCAAGGCCGTAGGGTTGGCCAAAGGCAAGGGCGTGGTCGTCTGTGATGACCCGGCGCAGGGCATTCTGATCGCCGAGAGGATCATGGTGGACAGGATTTTCGGCGATGCCGGCGAGCGGGTCGTCGTCGAGGACAAGCTGTTGGGCGAGGAAACGTCGATTCTGGCGTTCGTGGACGGCCACAGCATCTATGTGATGGAGTCCTCCCAGGACCACAAGCCCATCGGCGACGGCGACACCGGCCCGAACACGGGCGGTATGGGCGCCTACAGCCCGGCGCCCATCGTCACGGAGGCCATGATGGACCGTATCACGCGGGAGATCCTTGTGCCCGCCGTGGATGCGATGAACCGCAACGGCACTCCCTACAAGGGCGTGCTCTACGCGGGCCTGATGATTACCAGCGGGGGACCGCGGGTGCTCGAATTCAACGTGCGGTTCGGTGATCCGGAGACACAGCCGATTCTCATGCGGCTCCAGAGCGATCTGCTCGAAGTCTGCCTGGCGGTCTGCGAGGCGAAGCTGGATAATGTCACGCTCCGATGGGACCCGCGGCCGGCGGTGTGCGTCGTGATGGCCTCCGGCGGCTATCCCGATGAGTACCCAAAGGGCAAGGTTATCACCGGTCTGAAGGAAGCCGCCCAGCTCGATGACGTGGCCGTTTTCCATGCGGGTACGAAGCTGTGCGATAGGGGCGTGGTGACCAACGGCGGCCGGGTGCTCGGCGTGACCGCGATCGGTGCAACGGTCGCGGCGGCCAAGACACGGGCCTATGAGGCCGTCGATCGCATTCGGTTCGAAGGCGCCTATTGCCGTCGGGATATCGCCGACAAGGCGATCCGGCGCAAGCCGTGACCATTATCCTTCTGAAGTATTGCCCATGGCACGTTCCACACACGCGCACATACCGGTCGAGTCGGGCGGGAGACGGCGATGGCGTCGTATTCTCCTGCGGGCGCTGATTGCCGCGGCGGTGCTCTCCGTGGTGATTGTGGCGGCGGCGATCTGGCTCAGCCGGTCGCTGCCGAAGATCATCGCTGCGGAGATCGGCCGCCTGACGAACACCCACGTGCAAGCGGGGGCGTTCAGTTTCCGACTCGACGGCTCTGTCTTTGTGGACGGCCTGGTAATTCGTCCCAGACAGGACGACACGGGATACGACAACGCCATCCTGCACGCGAGGAACGTCTACGTGCGTATCAGCCGGCGCAGTCTCCTCCTGCTTTCGCCCCGCGTGACGGATCTCCGCATCGAGGATTTCACGCTCGATGCGCAATGGAACCTGGAGACGGGACGGTGGAACGTACAAGGCCTGCAGTTCAGCCGGTCTCGTGGCCACAACGGGGACGCCGTGATCCCCGCGATTGAACTGTTGGGAGGGAAGCTGCGTTACTGCAAAGTCTCCGGCGGCAAAGCGGAGGTCGTCATGTCCGTTCCGGTGGAAGCGCGTTTCGGAGCGGGCCTTGCCCATGAGGGCTATGGCTTCGAGATCAAGACCTCCAGACTCTCCGGCGGCTATGGGGAAAGCCATCTGAGCGGGTACTGGCGGACCGGCGAACTCGCCCTGGCCGGTGGATTGTCCTCGACTGATCTGCCTTCGCTTGAGCGGGCGTGGGCGGTGGACGTCCTGGCCGCCCAGCTTGCCTACGAGAAGAACGGAGACTATGAGCTGGACCTTCGCATGAAGGACGTGCACGGCAAGCAGGCGCCGGAGGTGGGAGCTCTTCAGGGGATTGCCCCGGCGGGAATGAGCGAGGCTGGCCTGCTGGCGAGCCTGCAGAGGTTTCTTGATCGGTATCGGCCGACGGGCACGGTCGAGTCGATCACGGTAAACGCTCACGGCAATTTGAAGAGAGTGAAAGACAGCGAGGTCAAGGGCGTGCTTGTGTGCAAGGACGTCTCGATCTGCGACGCGAGATTCCCTTATACGATCGATCATCTGACCGGCGAGATCGACTTCACTCAGTCGGGACTGCAATTGAAGCAGCTCACGGGCAAGCACGGCGACGTGGACGTGCAGATCGACGGCTGGACGAAAGGTAGTGGGACGCAACGTCAGTACAGGTACAACGTGACCACCAGCAACATGGCGGTCGACGAGGCCCTCTACGCGGCGCTGCGGCCGGGCCAGAAACGAATGTGGGACAAGTTTCGGCCGAGCGGCAGGATTGCGGCGGACTACTGGCTGGTCCGCACGTCGCCT
Organism: Phycisphaerales bacterium UBA2218; assembly: GCA_002327785.1. Taxonomy (GTDB): domain Bacteria; phylum Planctomycetota; class Phycisphaerae; order Sedimentisphaerales; family Anaerobacaceae; genus PLanc-01. The sequence continues at coordinate 10,618 of DCUI01000020.1, read as the reverse complement.
ACGGACAAACGAATGTACGTCTCCGTCGATCTCAAGGGCGTGAACGCCGGCTTTCAAGAATTTCCGTATCCGCTCACGGACCTGACGGGAAAGCTGTATTTCGATCGGGACGACATCACCGCGACGAACCTTATCTCCGAGTTGGGCAAACGTCGAATCCTGTTGAACGCCAAGGTGAACGGGCTGGGCGATGGAAAGCCGATCTATTACGTCAGCATAGACGCCAACGCTGTTCCGTTGGATGCGACGCTGGGTCGGGCCTTGCCGGCGCACTATCGGGAATCGTATCGACAGTTGGAGGCCGACGGCACGGCGGACATGCGAGCCCGCGTCTTCAGTACGGGCGATGCAAACAGCATCGGACCCATCAGCTACGTCGCGGAGGTCGTCTGCCACAGCAGGTCTCTGAAGCTGGAGCAACTGTCCGTCGTCCTGTCGGATGTTGTCGCGGAGGTGGCGGTGTCTCCCGAGACCCTGAACATCAAGCGGCTCAACGGGTGCTATGGGCGAAGCCCGGTGGTTCTGACCGGCAGCGTTCGGCTGGCCTCGGACGGCAGGTCGAGACAATACCGCGCGAAGGTGACGGCGGAAGAGGTGCCCATCGATGGGACCACGATCGGCCTGTTGTCGAAACCACTTGCGGAACAACTGACGGCGTTTCGGCCGCAAGGCAACGTGAACCTCACCCTGGACCTGAAGACGCCCGACGGCAATGAGCCGGTCGCGTATGCCGCTCAGGTGGACTGCCTGGGAGTGAAGATCAATCACGAGCGTCTTCCCTATCCCCTGCAGGACGTCCGAGGGACGATCTCGCTCACGGGCGACAGCCTGGCGTTGAAGGACCTGACGGCCTTTCCGGTGGACCCTTGCCAGTTGCAGCAGTCCGCCCGTCTGTATGTCGATGGGTCGATGACGCTGGCGAAGGGTGGTTCTGCCGGGGGGGATTTCACGCTCAAGGCGCGCGACATGAATTTCACGAAGGCCCTTGGCGAGGCCTTGCCAAAGGCGCTCAGCGGCCTGTATCGGAATCTGTCGCCGCAGGGGCCGTTCGAGCTTGATGTGACGAAGTTGACGGCTTCCCGGGCCGGACCGGATGAGATTCGCGTGGAATTCGTGGCCGAAACAGATCTTAAAGACTGTGACCTGCGGATCGGCGGCACGGACACGGAGTTGGCCGGGACGGTGGCGGCCGAGTGCTCATACAGCACGAAGCGAGGACTTTCGACGGGCCGGGCGCAACTGGCCGCCGAACGGCTCGTGATCAAGGGCCGGACGATCTCCAACGTGACGGCCGACGCCGTCTATGACCCGAACACTCGGAAGTGGTCAACCCAGAACCTTCTGGGCGATTGCTACGCCGGCAAGATGCTGGGCAGTCTGCAGGTGGGCCTCCCCGATGCAGGGGGGTCGGAGTATCTGCTGCAGGCGGTGCTGAACCGGGTGGATGTGCAACGCTTTCTCCAGGCCCCTCGGGTCGATGTGGCGGCGGAAGAACCCTATTATGGTGGTGTGATGGACGCCTGGCTGAGTCTTGGAGGCCGCACGGGGGATACGACCTCGCGCCGGGGGGCCTGCCAAGTCAACATCGCGAACATGCGGGTCGGAAAAGTCTCGCTGCTGGCCAATCTGTTGTCGGTGCTGAGCCTGAGCGAACCAACGGAGTACACCTTCGATCGGATGCTGATCGATTCCTACATCAAAAAGGACACCCTGCTGATTCGCAAGCTCGACATGTCCGGCCGGAACCTCGCCTTCACCGGCTCGGGCACGATGTTCCTGCCCAACGGCGAGTTGAATCTGACGCTGACGGCCCGCGGCCAGCGGTTCGCCGCCGCGGAGCCTTCCATGCTCCAGGCCCTCACCGAAGGTCTGGGCGGCGCCGTCGTCCGCATGGAGGTCACCGGCCGGGCGGGGGACCCTCGCGTCGAGACGAAAACCCTGCCCGTTATCGAAGATTCCCTCAAGATCCTTGGCACGCCCGAGTAGGATTGAATCTTGGATAGCCGGCCGGACCGCGGCGCAATTGCCTTGAGAATTCCGGCCGCAAGGCGTTATGATATCCGTCCGGTGGTGGCCGCCCCGGGTCGGCGTTTTCCGGAATGAGGTGAACAAGGGGCTATCACTCCATAATGGTCGAAAGTCGAGGTGAGATGGATGGCTGTTGTGAGGGACGGTTTGAATCGACGGCGGTTCCTGCAGATTGCGTCGGGTTCCGCGGCGGGCATCGCGCTGCATGGAGCCCGTGTGTTCGGACAGGAGCAGAAGGACCGGCCGCGACCGAACTTCCTCTGGATCAGTACGGAGGACATCAGCCCGGACCTGCGCTGCTACGGCGACAAGTACGCGGTGACACCGCACCTCGACCGCCTGGCCTCGCAGGGCGTGCGTTTTGAGCGTGTGTTCTCCCATGCAGGTGTGTGTGCGCCGACGCGTTCGGGGGTCATTACCGGCATGTACCCGACGACGATCGGGACCCATCACATGCGCTGCCAGGGCGTCCCGCCGCACTATGTAAAGTGCTTTCCCGAGTATTTGCGCGCCGTGGGGTACTACTGCACGAACAACGTCAAAACGGACTACCAGTTTGCCTCGCCGCTGACGGCGTGGGATGAGTGCAGCAACCAGGCCCATTGGCGCAATCGTCCCAAGGACAGCCCGTTCTTCGCCGTGATCAACTTCACGACGACGCACGAGGGCCAAATCCGCAGTCCCACGAAGGAGACGGTAGACCGGCTGAATGGTCTGACCGTGGCCGAGCGGCACGACCCGGCCAAGGCGGAGTTGCCTCCATACCATCCGGATACGCCGAGAGTGCGACAGGATTGGGCGCGGTACTATGACCTCATCACGGCCATGGACAAACAGGTGCAGGAGGTTCTGGATCAACTCGATACCGACGGGCTGACCGAAGATACGATCGTCTGGTTCTGGGGCGACCATGGTCGCGGATTGCCCCGGGCCAAGCGATGGATCTATGATTCGGGCAGTCGGGTCCCGCTGATCGTCCGCATTCCCGAGAAATGGCGCAGGCTTGCCATGCCGGACAACCCCGACGCGGTCAAGCCGGGCGCCGTGAACGACGACCTGATCGCGTTCATCGATCTGGCTCCCACGATGCTGTCGCTGGCGAGCATTGAGATCCCCAAGCACATCCAGGGCCGGGCCTTCCTTGGCCGGCAGAAGGCGCGGCCTCGCGAGTACGTGTTCGGAGGCCGCGACCGGATGGACGAGGCATACGATCTGATTCGAACCGTCCGCGACAAGCGGTTCCGGTACATTCGCAACTACATGTGGTTCGTCTCTCGGGGGCAGACGATCGACTACATGGACCAGATGCCGACCATGCAGGAGATGCGCCGGCTCCACGCGGAGGACAAGCTCCAGGGACCGCAAATGCAGTACTTCGAGCCGACGAAGCCGGTCGAGGAACTCTACGACACGGCGGCCGATCCGCACGAGGTGAACAATCTGGCGGCCGACCCGAAGTACAAGGACGTGCTGGAGCGGATGCGCGACGTGCACGTGAACTGGTGCCGCGAGACGATGGATATCGGTCTGATTCCCGAGCCGATTTTCGATGAGATGAAGCGGCCGGGAGGCCGGTTTCAGAGGACGGCGGCCCCGGTCTTCATCAAACAGACCGCAACCGGAGAAGAGGGCGGAGCGGCCACGATCGCCTGCTCGACGCAGGGTGCATCCATTGCCTGGCGGATCGGGGAGGATCCGAAGAGCAACACAGGCTGGAGACTCTATGCGAAGCCCGTGCAAATCAGGTCAGGCGAAGTCCTGTACGCCAAGGCCTGCCGGATTGGGTTCTGCGACAGCGAACTCGCCGCGTTCAAGCTCGGCGATCCTGTCGCGGACAAGCCCGAGGTGACGAGCATGGAGCGTTGGGAAAAAACGCCGGATTTACCCAGCCTGCGCCAGCGGTTGATGAAAGAGAAGGAATTGGACTTCGTGGGACCGAACGCGACGAATTCATACCTGACCTACCTGAAGGATCCGAGGCCACCGGTCCGGTATTGGGCGGTGGTTGGTCTGCATGTCTGTGCGAAATATCCCGCCGATCTGACCCTGGCCAAGCCTGCTGTGACCACGATGTTGGAGGATCCTTCGACGGTGGTGCGCATCGCCGCGGCCCACGCGATGTGCGATTGGGGCGAGGAACGGATTGCCCTGCCCGTACTCATGGAGGGTCTCAAGCACCCGACGGACAAGATGAGGATGTTCGCGATGGTTGCCCTGAGCAGGATCGGCGAGAAAGCCCGGCCGGCCCTGCCGCAGATTCAGGCGGCCACGAAGGACTCGGACGACTACGTAACCCGAGTGGCCAAGACCACGTTGGAGCGGCTGGCGGGACGGTGATTGCCTTCCGGTCCAACGCATTATTCACAGGAGAGGATCGAGACCGTCATCCGGGAAGCGGCAGAGACTGACCTGAGGTTACGACAGGCAAAGAAGTAGGAGAGTATGATGTCCCGACGAACGAGCCTTGTCAGAGTTGTGGCGGCATTGGCGGCATCCTGTCTCGTCTCCGAACACGCGCAGTGTGATGAGCTGCTGGTCAATCCTCAGTTCAAGGCAGAGGGCGGGCAGGTCATGCCTGTCGGATGGTCCGCGTGGGAACCGGGTTGGGGGAAGGTGGCATGCACCGTGCGGAGTGGTGACGGTGGGCTCTTGATCGAGTCCGGCGGCGATCCTTATGCGGTCGGCGGCGTCGCTCAGGAGATACGGGGAATCCGATCCGGTCAGGCGTATTGTATCTCGGCAGCCTGTGAGTTGCGGGCGATCGAAGCGCCGTACCGCTCGGTAATGGTCCGCGTGAGCTGGCTGAAGGAGGGCAAGTCAGTCCACCCGGCTGGCATGTTGGTCTATGGGCCGACGGTGGGGGGCGGGACCGCTCTATTCTCGGATGTCCTGAAGGCGCCGGAGGACGCGGATGGGGCACGGATCTCCCTCGAAGTGAAATGGCCGGGGAAGGGGTCGGTGCTGTGGAAATCGGTCAGTATGCAGACTGCCCCTGCCCCGGGGCTTCGCAAGGTTAAGATCGGCACCGTCTACCTTCGGCCCAGACAGAGCACGCCGGACGACAATCTGAGACTCTGGTGCGAGCAGATCGATGCGGCGGGGAAACTGGGGATCGACATCATTTGCCTCGGCGAAGCGATCACCCAGGTGGGGACGAACGCATCGACGGAAGATGTGGCCCAGCCCATTCCCGGGCCTGCAACCCAACGGCTTGGTGAGGCCGCCAGGACCAACCGGGTCTGGGTCGTTGCCGGTCTCATGGAGCGGGTCGGGGACATCGTTTACAACACGGCCGTTCTGATCGGCCGCCAGGGACAGGTTGCGGGCACGTATCGCAAGACCCATCTGCCTCGCGAGGAGTGGAAGCAGGGGGTCCGCCCGGGCAGTGAATACCCCGTCTTCGAGACGGATTTCGGCCGTGTGGCAATACAGATCTGCTATGACTGGTTCTTCCCGGAGGTCACCGCCATCCTTGCGAGGAAGGGGGCGGAAGTGGTCCTTGCACCCACCTGGGGCACGACCTTTCCCGATCAGGACGGCATGGCCAACGGCGAGACGGTCTTTCGCGTGCGGGCTCGCGACAACGGCGTGTACATGGTGCCGTCCGTCTACGACGGCAGCAGTCTCGTGATCGATCCCATGGGCAGGATTCTGGCCTCGAACGCCGGCAAGACGGGCGTCTTCTGGGCGGAAGTGGATCTGAACAAGCGGGAGTGCCTCGATTGGGTCGGTCATTGGCGCTCGATCGGCCCGCGCGACCGCATGCCGGAGACGTATGGCCCGCTCGCCGATTTTCGATCTGTGATTGCTGACCGTTGATTTGGAGATCGCCGCGGGTGCGCCTCCTCCAAATCAACAATCAAACATCAACCATCACACATCAAACATCTCTTTTTCGGAATGCCGCCGTGTGGATCGCACGGCTCTCCTTGACGTACTTCCGTTCGTAGTTGGTGCCGGTGCACTCTCCTTCGTTTGCGCCTGCCGGCCGCTCGAACTCAATCTCCTCGAGCAGGGTGTTGCATGCGCTCGTCACGTCCTGAATCTGGCGGAAGTAGTCCTCGTGGTCCGTGGCGATCCGGATCTGGCCGCCCGGCTTGAGGCGTGCGATGAGCATTTCGAGATTCGAGGTCTGCAGCAGCCGCCTCTTGTGGTGACGTTTCTTCGGCCAGGGGTCGGGGAAGTAGATATGAAAGCAATCCACCGACTGGTCCGGCACGGAATCCCTCAGGAACGTCGCGGCGTCGGCACGTATGAGCCGGACGTTGGACAGGCCCCACCGTCCGATTCGATCGACGGTGTAGCGATAATACTTGCCGGCCCACTCGATCCCGAGAAAATTCACCTCCGGCCGGGCCTGGGCCTGATGCACGAGAAAGGCTCCTTTGCCTGAGCCGATCTCAATATGGACTAGGCCGCAACGTCCGAAAACCTGGGCAAAGTTGATCTTGTCCTGCGAGTCTTCCAGGTTTAACGCGACGTTTCTATACTCCTTCAACTCTTTTTTCATTCTCTCCAAGCCGTCATCGGTCCTTGATTTTCGATGTGTGATTGTTGATTTGGCGGATCAGCAATCGACAATCGTCCATCATACCTCATCGCTCATCAATTTTCCAAAAGACCGTTACTAAAGTACACCTTTGTGGCACACGATTAGTGAGGATGTGAAGGGCTTCCGACCGCGGTGCACGGCGGTTGGCGACCCGAACTCTTCTTGTGGGATGGGCGTATTCCTCATCGATGGGATTGCCAAGCCCGGAAAGGACGCTGTTCGGATGATGCTGCAAATGGTCAGGGCGAAGCGGAGGCAGGTTCTCGTCGATATCAACACGCAGAGAGATTTCTTCCTTGCCGACGGCACCGTGTGTATCCGCAACCACCGGCGGGTGTTGGCCCATGTCCGTCGCCTGATGGCCTGGGCCAGGAGAAGGGGGATTCCTGTCATTTCCACCTGTGAGGTATATCCCGATAATAACGGCCACAACGGCGACCTCCGGTACTGCATCGATGGCACCGACGGCCAATTGAAAATCCCGTACACCTTGTTGGCCAGCCGGATCAGCTTCGCGGCCGATGGGAGCACGGACCTGCCTCGCGACATGCTTCGGCGCTACCAGCAGGTCATCTTCCACAAGCGATGTGTCGATCCCTTCGACGAGCCGCGAATCGACCGTGTGCTCAGCGAGGTCTGTGCGGCGGAATTCATCCTCATGGGAGCGGCGGCCGAGGGAGCGGTCAAAGCCGCGGCCCTGGGACTGCTCCAGCGGGATAAGAAAGTGAGCATCGTGATCGACGCCGTTGGGTACCACGACAATCGCGAGGCGAAGATGGCTTTCCGCAAGATGGAAGCCAAAGGCGCCAAGCTGATTGAGACGCGGCGGATTGCCGGGACTTCCCATCTTCGCCTGGTCGGCGCGTGCCACTGCGAGAGCTGCCAGCGGATGCTGCAAAAGGTGACCGTCGGCGCCCCGGACGAGAAGTGAACCGGCGCTCCGGGCTTCTCGCCCTTGAGCGGCACACCCAGCGCGCCCCGGGCACACGGACGAGACATCCTCGCCAGGTCTGACCGGTGAAGCCTGCACGGGAACACGCCGATCAAGCATTCCTATCCACCTCCTCTGCATTCTATTTCCACCCGGCTCAGTCATGGCATCCCCAACGTTGACACAGCCGGACGAGCGGACTATAGTGCCGTCGATGTGATGCACGATACGCAACGAATGGACTGTCCGGTCGTCCGCCCAATGGAAGGAAACGAAATGGCGTATTTCTGTCGGTCTGCCGTCCCGCAAAACGCCGAATACTTCTCTTGCGGCTCTTACACTGGATTGGCGGCGATTCTGTTCCTTGGCGCATGGGTAATGGGGGCGTGCAACTGCCCAGCCGCCTCCGGCGAGTCCCAGGCTGCCATGCCGGCGTTTGCGATAGACGCCAACTACCCGGGCGGCAATATCGTCATCGAGCGAGTGGATGGGGATACGGTCCACATTCGTCCCGACCTGCGGGACACCGAGGGCTGGTGGTTTTACTGGGGCTTCCGCGTCCGAAGGGCTCAGGGCCGCTTGCTGACGTTTGCATTCTCGGGCAGGAGCCCCATCGGCGTGCGCGGTCCGGCGGTGAGCACCGACGGTGGGCGAAGCTGGTCGTGGCTCGGGGCCGAGGCCGTGAAGAATGGATCGTTCCCCTACGCCTTCGGGCCCGATGCGACGGAGGTGCGATTCTGCTTCGCTATTCCCTATCTGGAGGAGAACCTCAAAGAGTTCCTCGCTGGGTACAAGGGCCATTCCGGCCTTGCGGTGCGTGAACTCTGCAAGAGCGGGCACGGACGGAGCGTTGAGCGTCTGCACGTCGGCAGGCTCGATGGCGAGGCTCGCTACAGGGTGCTCATGACGGCCCGCCATCATGCGTGCGAGACGATGGCAAACTGCGCATTGGAAGGGATCCTGGAAGTGGTTCTTGCCGATGGCGAAGAGGGGCGATGGTTCCGGCGGAATGTCGAGATCCTTGCGATCCCCTTCATGGACAAGGACGGCGTCGAGGAGGGCGATCAAGGCAAGAACCGTATTCCTCGCGACCACAACCGCGATTACATCGGCCAGAGTATCCATGCCTCGGTTGCGGCCCTGCGAACGTTCGCGCCGAACTGGTCCGGTGGCCGGCTGGTGGCCGCATTCGACCTGCACTGCCCCTACATCGGCGGCCCCCATAACGAGGCGATCTACATCGTGGGCAGCGAGGACGAGGCAATATGGCGCGAGCAGCAGAAGTTCGGCCGCCTGCTCGAAACGGTCCAGAGCGGGCCGCTGGTCTATCGGGCCTCCGACAACCTGCCGTTCGGCCAGGCGTGGAACACGGACAGCAACGTCGGGCCAAACAAGAGCTGCACGCGCTGGGCGAGTGATCTGGAAGGTATCCGGCTGGCTGCTTCCTTCGAGATTCCCTATGCGAACGCCGGTGGCCAACCTGTGACGGCTGAGAGCGCCCGCGAGTTCGGCCGCAGTCTTGCCAGGGCGCTGCGCAGCTACCTGGAGCAGGTCGATGGCCTCGACGCAGCGTCGCAGAAGTCCCCCCCGGTGCAGGTGGGTGGAGTTTTCCCGAGTCTGACCGTGATGGCCAGAGGGCTCGGCAGTAATTCCGAGGCCGGGATCGGGGCCTTGATTCCCTGGGCCCAGAAGCTCTGGGCAGTGGGTTACGTCGCCCACATCAACGGGCAGGGCCTGGGTCTGTACGAGATCAATGAAGATATGACCATGCGGCGTCATCCTGCCTCCGTCACGGGTACCTTCGCCAACCGCATGCCCCACTGGCCGAGCGGCCAGGCATTCATCGGGCCTTATGCCATCGACGCCGACGGCAACGTGCGGATCATCGAGGGGCTGAAGAACGTCCGTCTGGCGGCGACATGCGAGCATCTGGCCGACCCGACGAACAAGGTCTACTTCCTCGGCATGGAAGGGGGGCTCTGGGAAGTGGACGTGCACACCCTGGAAGCCGGACTGCTCTTCAATCTCGTGAAAGAGCTCGACATCGTCAACGCCAAGGAGCACTTCAAGAGCGCCTACACCGCCCAGGGCCGCGTCGTGGTCGCGAACAACACCTACGACGAGCAGGAGTTTCTCGGCAAACGAGACGCCGGCCGGCTGGCCGAATGGGATGGGCAGAGATGGACGATCATCGAGCGCAATCCCTTCGTCGAGGTCCACGGCGGCGCGAGTGACCGCTCCTACGGCGGCAACACGATCTACGCCGTCGGCTGGGACAGATCGAGCGTGATCCTCCGTGCGCTGGTCAAGGGTCAGTGGCAGCGATACCTGCTCCCGAAGGCGAGCCATACCTGGGACCACGCCTGGAATACGGAATGGCTGCGGATTCGGCACGCTGTCACGGAACGACTGCTGATGGATGCCCACGGCCTGTTCTACGAGTTGCCCGCCTTCAGCTACGGCGGCCACATCTGGGGCATTCGGCCCATCTGCACGCACCTGCGGGTTGTGCCTGACTTCTGCCATTGGCGAGGATTGTTTGTGATGGCCTCCGATCAGATCGACCATGACCAGGGCCAGCCGCAGTCGGGCCTGTGGTTCGGGAACATCGACGACCTGTGGCAAATGGGCAAGCCTTCGGGATGGGGCGGCCCGTGGTGGAACACTGCGGTCAAGGCCGGCGAGGTTTCGGACCCCTTCCTCATGACCGGCTTCGATAAGAAGGTGGTTCACCTCACGCACGAGGCCGAAGGCACGGTGCAGGTCGACGTCGAAGTGGACTTCCTGGGCGATGGTACCTGGAAACCTTACCGATCCTTCGAAGTGGACCGCGGCGGATACGCGCACCACGAGTTCCCCAACGGCTTCAGCGCCCACTGGGTTCGCGTGAAGGTGGACAAGGACTGCGTGGCTACGGCGTACTTCATGTACAATTAACCTGAGATATGCAGTGAAACGCCGGGGCCGGATACGCGATGCGCACGTGTCCGGCAGTGCAGGTATGGCGCCTCGGCTATGCTATAGCACGAACGTTGCGATCAGCCACAGTACGCCGGCGGCGGTGCAGCCTTCCACGAGCGTGCCTAGCAGTCCGTTGAAGAATTCAC
>DCUI01000064.1 GCA_002327785.1 Phycisphaerales bacterium UBA2218 | reverse complement strand
GTACGCAAAAACCGGATGAGCCCGTTTTCTTTCTTCTTACCGGGGCACCGGAGCGTCGTTGGAGAATTGGTGTTCCTGGCGGGCGGGGTGACGAGTATTGCCTTCTCACTGCCCTTCATAGCTTACCCGACGCTGTCGTCGGCAGGGCCAGAATGGCTCGTGCTGGTCCTTGCTTCCGGGTTCTGCGCGAATCTGATTGCCTATCTGATCGGTCTGGTCATTGCCGTCAACGTCAAGACCTCGAGTTGCGTGAATGGCTTCCTGTTTGCGTTCGTCGTCGTGGGCTACCTTGGGGGAGGCGTCTGGATCGAGTGGGGCATTCTCCATCACCCTGATCTCGTTATCGTTCTGACAACCGTGACGGCCGGAGCCACCTGGTTGTGGCTGCGCCGGCCGGCATGGTTCCGGAACCGCTGTTCCGTAGCATGGGTCGGGTTGCTCGATCCGTGGGACCGCTCCAAAATGCAGAAGTTTCGCCACGTCTGGGCTGCGCGCAGGTTCGCCAAGGCACCCTATCCAGGCGTCGATGTGTTCTTCCTGCGCAGGATATGTGGGCACGGCAATTCAGACCTGCGCAGGTGTATCTGGGGCACGCTGTATACGACGTTCGCCCTCGCCGCACCTCAGTGGAAAGGACTGCTGGTTGTCGTGTTGATGGCGGTGATCTGGGGCGGGTACGCGCCGGGTGCGGCCGCGTTTCTCATTCCGATGGCTGCACTCATCTTGACGGGCTTCATCAACCCGCCGCTCTACTCGGAATTTCCCGTTGCCGGCAGCCGAAGAGAAAGACTACTTGGCACAATGGCTCAGATGTTCGTGCTGGCGGGGGTTTCCATGTTCATGGTCGGATTCGCGGTGCTCGTTGTGAACCGTGTGCTGCCCCTTCTGCCCGTAATTGAGGTAGCGGATTTTCGGCTGAGCTTCCGGCCCATTGATTTCACCGTCCTGCTGCCGGTGGTCGTGGTGTTTCCGATCATGGGCATTGTACGCGTTCTGTTTTACTGGAAACCGATGGGTTTGATGCTTGGCACAATGCTGTTGCTCGCCGGCATGATGGTCGCGGCCATTGTAGTGAAATCGGTGCCATGGGCGTATGCGGCTGCGACTGCCGGCATCTTTTGGGTAGTCTGCTTTCTGGTCGTTTACCGGCTCGCCATGCGAAGCGATCTGGTGAGGGGGTGACTGTGTGCAGGTTCCGACTGCTAATTCGATGCCCCTGTGCTCTGCACGCGAGTGTTCCTGATCGAGCCGGACTCCTGCAATGCAAATGCGGAATATTTCGTGGAGGGGATGCCCGGTCTCACATGCGCTCGCTGTCGATCCTGTGCGGCAGGGGATTGAGGGGGCAGGCCGGACATTTGGGGCGGGGTTTACAGTAGTCCTTGCCCACCATGACCAGCAGGGCGTGGTACTCGTTGAAGAGGGCGACGTCGGGCTCAAGGTTCGATGTGAACAGGTCCTGCAACCGGTGGTAGTCAAGCCCCTCCGGGGCGATCAGGCCGTGGCGGACCATCACGCGGGCGGTGTAGGTGTCCACAACGAAGATCGGGCGGTCCAGGGCATAGAGCAGGATCGAGTCGGCCGTCTCGGGGCCGATGCCGGAGATGGCCAGGAGTTCCTCCCGCAAGCGGGCGGTCGCGATAGCTTCGAGGTTCTGCATGTCGCCATCGTAACGGTCGCACAGCCATGTCGTGAAATTCCGTAGCCGCTTGGCCTTCACGCGGAAGTAACCGGCCGGGCGGATCAGTGTTTCGAGCTGCTCCACGTCGAGCGCGTGCAGCTCGCCGGCGTCGAGGAGTTTCGCAGTTCTAAGGTTGGCGATGGCCCGCTCGACGTTGCTCCAGCTTGTGTTCTGGGTCAGGATGGCCCCAATGGCGATCTCGAAGGGGGTTTCGCCCGGCCACCAGTGTTGCGGCCCGAAAAAACACAGAAGCAGCCGGTAGATTTCGAGCAACTGTTCTCGCGTCGTCTTCATAGAGCCTTCATAGTTCCATGTGCGTTGGTGCGTTGTCTGCGCCGTAGTCCCGGCACGGCATTGCGATGTTATTGTAATCTCCCGGCGGTTGAAGTACACTCCCGGATGTTTCCCCGGAACAAGATCCGCGGAGTACGCCGATTTCCAGCCGAGAGGGCAAGATCGCGAAAGGTGACAGTTGGCCATGGCCGGCCGAAGGAATCAGAAGAATATCTACGCGACCGCTCAGTTGCTCAACTACGCCCGCGACTCGTACCTGGAGCGGACCAGCCGGCCGGTCTACGCCATCGGCTTTCTGCTGCCGTTTATCGTCTTCTATGAGATCGGCGCCGTCCTGATCAGCACGGACGTTCTGGACCAGCACCCGGGGCGAGTGGCCGCGTTCATGTGGCTTCAGGACCTGTTTCGATACCTCGGTGCTGGAAGCCGGTTCACTTGGATCGCGCCGCCGCTGGCGGTCATCATCATCCTGATCGGCCTGCAGATCACTTCGAAGAAACCGTGGTATTTCTGTCTGAGCGACTACACTCCGATGGTGTTCGAGTGTGTTTCCTTGGCCGTGCCCCTGGTTGTTCTGAGCCTTTTGTTCAACAGCCCGGCCGCAAGCCCCGATAACGTATCACAGGCCGGCCGTGATAGTCCGCCTGCCCTGGCGTGTGCGGCCCAGTCACCACCTTCTTCGCCGGGCCGGGAGAACGCGTCCCCGGGGCATCCGGATGTCGGTGTTCCCAGGGTGCATTCCCTTATGACCGATATTGTCACCGGTGTTGGGGCAGGGATCTATGAGGAATTGGTCTTTCGGTTGATCCTGATCTGTATGCTGATGGCTCTGTTCCAGGACCTGATCGGGATGAGCCACCAGAACTCGGTCGTGCTGTCGGTGATGATCTCCGCGGCCCTGTTCAGTGCGCATCATCATGTCGTATGGGTCGATGGAGGGCTGAGGCGAACCGATGTGGTGGACTGGATGGCGTTCACTTTCCGCACGATCGCGGGCGTGTACTTTGCGATCCTTTTCGCCATCCGGGGTTTCGGCATCACGGCTGGGACTCATGCATTTCACAACATTATTGCCCTCATCGTGAATGCGATCTTCTTTGCCCCGCGGGCATGATTGAACCCGCTGTTTTTCTCCTGCGTAGCATGAGAAAAATCTCTTTTTCCGTTACTCGTTTGGCGTGCTGAGTTTGCGGAAGAATCGTCCCATAATGGCCCTTGTGGCCCCTATCAGTACTGATATTACGCTTGAATTTGCCCGGTCTTTCGGTTATAATAACCCCAAAGATCGAGCCGAATGTTTCGGGGTTTACCGTTATGGAATCGCCGCAAATCAACGTTGCAATCGACCAACTGACCTTCAGCCTGTTCCAGAGGCCGTTGCATCCGGAGCTCTTCCAGATCTACGCCAGCCGCCAGATCAAGACCGAGAAGTACGAGGCCCTGATTTGGGTCACCGGTTGTACCCATGTGGTGAGCGTGTTTGCGGGCGATGTGTGTCTTAGCGAGGTTGTGAGCACGCCGGGGCAGTTGCTTCCGCACCGGGGGCTGGTTGAGCGGTTCCAGTTCCGCGGTCCCCGGACGCACAAGTGCACGCTGAGCCGCGGCGTCAGCTACATGACCGATTTCCAGATCGAGAAGATGAGCCCGAACCTCTACCGGCAGAGCCACACGGATCTCGAACGGTTCGCCCGCAACCGGGGCGTATTCGTGAAATTCCCCGATCTGGAGGTGGACAACCTCCAGCCGTTCTGCTACGTGGATTTCGAAGCTCGACGCAGCGAGTTGCACATCCATACGTTCGCCGCTTACCCCGAGCAGGTTACGATGGTCAAGACGCAATCGCTCTTCGACTTCCAGTAGCCGAGTTCGACTCAGTTGTTCTGCATTTGGACGTTCTGCCTGAGCACGTGAATCTTCTCGCGGATCTCTCCGCACATCCGGCTGTTTGGAAAATCCCGCATGATCTGCTGCCCGATGTCCAGGGCGCTCGACCACTGCTTGTCTGAGACGGCCATGGCGAACTGCACACCCAGATTGTGCAGCTTCGTGCGGAAGACGTCCTTGGCCGCCTCCTGAAGGGCGAGGGCCTCGTTGGGCGTCAGGTACATGTCCAATTCACGAAGGATCGCGAGGCTGCGGTCGGTCTCCTGCCGTGTGACGGCGTCATCCCAGGCGGCCAGCAGGATTCTCTTGCGTTCCTCCTTCCGCTCGACCAGTTGCAGCCGCAACGACTTCATCTTCTCGGATTGCGGATGGGTGCGAATGAGAGACTCGATCTGGAGACTGGCCTTGACCCACTGACACGCATCGAAGAGGCGTTCCACCTCCGCGATGCCCTGGTCGACCCGCTCGTCCTCGGTGGCGTTGCGATAGTCATCGACCTGTCGGCGGAGTTGCTCGGCGAGAAGCCGGTACTCGGAGTGGTTCTCGATCTCATCGACGATCTCGTAGGCCCCTTCGAAATCTTTCTGTTTGAGCCGCTCGAAGACGGCCTCACGCAGGGACCGCCTGTCCTCCTCCCGGAAGGCAATGGCCTTGGCGGCCTCGCTGATCCGTGTGCTGTGGTTGATCTGCATCAGCCCGTCGCGGATGTGGCACAAGGCCTTGCTGGCCTCTTCCAACCGGGAGCTATTCTCGTTGAGTGTGTCCACGATGCGGGAGACCCGCGACAGAGTGGCCAGCAATGCCCCCAGGAAGATGAGGGCGCCCATGAGCAGAACGGGCTGCCGCACGCTCTCGGCTTTTTGGAAGACGTCGGTGAATATCGCCAGAAGAAGAACGACTGCGACCGCGGCGACGATGACCACGATGTGCCACTTGTACCGCCATACCTGGCTGTCTTTCCCGGAATCCATAGGCCTTCTCCTGAAGAGCAGGAAATCTCTTTGCAGCCATCCCTATTCTAAGGATGGATCGCCGACAAGTCAACCGCATGTCGAGCCGGCCCCGTGACCGATTCTTGGACGGCTCTCATCAGAATCCCCCTGCAAAAGGGTTTTGCAGCTTCCGGCACTCACAGGTGCGCAACGGCACACCCGCTCGGATTCACGTCACCAAAGGTTAGGACGCTTGAGAAAGCGGGTTTATTGTGAATTCAGATTCCTTGAACCGGCCGGTGCATGGAGAAAAGGAGGCTCATCCGGCTCCTGCGAGACAGCCTCTGCATTACAGGAGATTTTGCCGCCGGAGCCCGCGTTTGGCAAGCCACCGCAACGGGTACCTCACAAAGTGTTTGGATTAAACGATTTACGCAGAGCCCGCCTATCGGCGAATTGTGCCAAAACGTGGCAAAATGGGCAACTTCGGGATGGATCGGTTATTCGATTGCCGGGGCGACGCAGTAGATGTAAACAAGTGGCCCGGCCCCGGTGTTCTTGACGTCATGGAGTGTCTCCGGGGGGATATAGGCCACTTTCCCCGCTTCGACCACCAGTCGATCATTGTCGCCGATCAGCAGCTCGCCCCGGCCGGTCAGGAACACGAGCAATTCCTCATGATTCTTCGTGCTATGTTGGCCGCAGGCCTTTCCAGGTTCCAGGAAAACCCGGCCGGATCGCATTCCATGGGTTTGCGGTTTCCCCTCCAGGATCCGCTGATACTCAGGCTGATTGTTCAACTCGACTGTAAACGCTCCTTGCGACGACGCCATCGGTTCTCCTCAAAGATCATGTGTTATGACAGAACTACCGTGGCCGTTAATACGAGTTTGTGGCTTTTCTGTCAACCCTGTGTGTCGACTTGTCGTACAGAGCAGACTGCTGTTGTCCCGTTGTGTCCTGTGGCTCTGAAAAAAAATCTCTTGAAAATGCTTTATTCTCTTGGCGCAACCGGCTCGATTCCCTATGCTGAGGTCGGTAGCACGAATCTTGCGTTTGTATGCGCAGTGTTTTTGGGCTTAAGGGCCGGAGGTAGGAAAATGAGAAGCTGTTTGTTGTGGGTTGCAGTCGTTGTGTTGGTGTTTACGGGCGCGCTGTGGGCCGATCCGACGGTAGGACTGGTCACCCATCGTCAGTTCCAGGCTGTTAGCGGCAGTGGCGAGCAAACGTACGCGGAAACAGAGAAGGTCATTTTGGAGGGTATTGTGCTTCACAATCCGTCCGACATGCTGAATCCGACGCCGGACGACAGCATCACCGCCATATACAATCTATCTGCTCAGTGGCAATTCTTCTTCCAGGGCGAAGGGGACGACCATGCGGGCACCGCAGTGTTCATGGGCCAGCTCTATGACAACCTGCCCTGGGTCGAGACGGGTGGGTACTCGAACGGAGAGTGGATTGCCGAATTGACGCGTCTGAATGCCGCGCAGTTCAGCCCGGGCGACCGCATCCGCGTCACGGGGTACTTCCTGTCGTACAAGGGCAAGTGTAACGTGAACGAGCAGCACAACAAAAACGCCGATCATGACTTCACAATCGAGTTGCTGGAACGAGGCGTGGGACTTCCGAAGCCGGAAGTCGTCTCTCTCAATGAATTGAAGGACGAGCAGGACCAGTTCGTGTTCGATCCCAATCGGCTGGTGGGCGCCGAGTACTACCAGGCCCGGCTGATCAAGATCGAGGATGTCAATGTGGTGGACCCCAATGCCTGGGGTCCGAACGGCGAGTTGGTCGTCACCGATGGAACCAGGACGCTCCCGGTCAAACTGGGACGCGGCAATGGCATCTATCCGGGCTCGTTTAATCTGACCCAGCCGTTCGATGTGATCGGAATCGTGGATCAGGAGAGTTATGATCTGACGAGCGGGTACCGGCTGTACGTGATGAACTATGATGGCAACGGGCAGGTCCTGGCCGCCTATGAACATCGCATGGCCGACCAGTCTGCTACCGTCGATCCCAATGAATAGGCATCGACCAGCGTGAAGATTTGGGCAGCGGCGGCGACCGGCCCGCAAGGAGCGGAGGCCGCCGCCTTGCTGCCCGCAGTAGTTGTTTTCGGAGACACAACAGTGGCACGGGCGTTTTCGCTCATCGAGTTGCTGGTGGTCACGGCGATCATCTCGCTGGTCCTCGGCATTCTGCTCCCGGTGACCGGGCGGGCCCGGCTCCAGGCGAAGGTGCTCGTGGTCAACGCGGAACTGAAGGACATCGGCCTGGCCCTGGAGGCGTATTCGCTCGATTGCGAGGGCAAGTACCCGCCCACGCGCGTCGATTGCATGTTGGGCGACCACTTCTACCAGCTTCCCCTGGAACTGGTGGACTGCGGGTATCTGCCTGCGCCGTCCGGCGATTCCTTCATGGCGGCCGGGGTCGAAGACCGGTTCAATCGCGGGTATACCTACAAATACCGCTCGGTCGGCACGCTGATCTACAACAGGACTGTCACAGTCGAGGAAGGGGCCTATCTGTGGGCGCCCGATGGATTTCCGGACAACGAGCAGGCCGAAGGACAGACCTACAGCAATCTCAAGGATTCGCCTGTGAGCTGGGTTCTGTATAGCCAGGGGCCCCGGTTCGACCTTGCGGAAATGAGGGAACAGCAGTATCCCGTGCCTCGCAGCACTTGGTACAACACGCAGACGAAGGAGGGTGTCATCGTGCGGATGAGGCTCAAGAGTGGCCGCCAGATTGGCTCGTTCGAGGAGTAGACGCAGGATGAAGGCTCTATCCGGCCGTCTGACGGTGTCATTGGCTCTGTTGTTGTGCTTTTGCTGGGCGGGCTGTGGTGACGGCGACGCCCCGGTGGGCGGTTACGCAATTGCCGTCACGAACTCGTACCTTCAGTGCGCCGTGTGGGATCTGTGGGGCGAGGATGTGTCCGTTCTCTGTTTGGCGCCGCCCGGTATGTGTCCTGGGCATTTCGATATCTCGCCCGCCCAGGTCCGCCAACTGAAAGGCTGTACGCTGCTGGTGCGGTTCGATTTCCAGCAGGGGATTGAGGACCGGCTGGCGAGGCTGCGAGAAAGGGGATTGGATATGCAGCAGGTTCGGCCGCCAGCCGGGCTGTGTGTGCCGGATACATACGTGGCGGTCTGTCGACAGGTCTGCCGGGTCCTGTCGCGGGCATTTCCGGAACGGGCGGGCCGATGTGAGACTCGCCTGGCGGCTATCGAATCGCGGCTGGCGACTCTTGGGGCGCAACTGCGGGATTCCATCACCGAGTCCGGCATTGCGGCCGCCGCCGTGCTGACTTCGAACCATCAGGCGGAATTTGCCCGGTGGCTCGGTCTCGATCCGATCGCCACATTCGTCGGCAGCGACACGGAAACCGTCGCAAACGTGGACCACTGCCTCAAGAAAGCGGTCGGCAGGGACGTGCGATTCGTGATCGCCAATCGGCAGGAGGGCACGGCCCTGGCACATGCCCTGGCGGACAGATGTGAGGCCAAGGCCGTGGTGTTCAGCAATTTCCCCGAGAGGTGTGAGCAGGGCGTCGGTTTCGACCGGCTCCTGGTGGATAATGTCAGAGTCCTGTGCGAGGCCGGCGTAAAATGATCGAGGGCTCTCTGATCCTCTCGAATGTCCGTGTCTGTGGTCCGGCGCGGATTATTCTGCAGATCGACCATCTGGAGATTCCCCGCGGCGATTTCGTCGGCATCGTTGGGACCAACGGGGCGGGAAAAACGACCTTGTTGAAGGTCTGCACCGGTTTGATCCCGCCCGACAGCGGCGCAGTGATCCTCGACGGCAATGACCTCACAAGGCTGACCGGCTGGCGCAAGTGCGTGCTCCGCAAACACATCGGATACATCCCCCAGTCGGCCGAATACAACGCCGAGCTTCCGTTCACGGTGCGCGAGGTCGTGGCGATGGGCCGAACCAGCGTTCGCTCCTTGCTCACCCGCCTGAACACACAGGACAACGAGATCGTCAACCGCTGGATCGACGCCCTGGGCTTGTCCGGCCGTCGGGATCAGACGTTCCGGAGTCTTTCCGGGGGCGAGCAGCAGAAAGTCCTCATTGCCCGCGCCATGGTGCAGGATCCTCGAATCCTCATGCTCGATGAGCCCTGTGCTAACCTTGACTTCCATTGGAAGTATGAGATATCCGAAATTGTGGAGCGGCTCCACCGCGAGACCCGAATCACGGTGCTCATGGTCTCGCATGACACGAGCGTACTGCCTTCGACATGCAGACGGGTCGTGCTGCTCTCGGAGGGATGTCTTCTTGGCGATGGCGACGCGGATGCGATCCTGACGCCCGAAATGCTGTGTCGCGCCTATCAGGGCGATCTGGCCGTCACTATGGTCGGCGGGCGACGACACATCATGAATGTGCCGCCGTGTGGCGGACCGGATCGAGGAGTTCACAGTCCGGGTGGCGGCCTCGAGGCCAAAGGCCTTGGGGATGGTCTTCAAACGAGCCGGGGAAGCTGATGGACCCGTTCTTCTATCTGATCCTACTCGCAGGCGCGATTGCAGGAGCCAGTTGCAGTCTGCTGGGGGTCTACATCGTGGGTCTGCGTCTGCCCTTCGTGGGTATTTTCGTCTCGCATACGGCCATGGCGGGGACCGTCTACTCGTATCTGTTGGGTCTGAATCCTGTGCTGGGCGCCACGGTGATCTCGGCCGTCACTGCGATGAGCCTGGCCGCGATTCGGCCGGGCAGATCCCGCA
Organism: Phycisphaerales bacterium UBA2218; assembly: GCA_002327785.1. GTDB lineage: Bacteria > Planctomycetota > Phycisphaerae > Sedimentisphaerales > Anaerobacaceae > PLanc-01. The sequence goes on along the minus strand of DCUI01000064.1, from coordinate 16,844 downwards.
TCGACCCCAACGTGGCGATGGCGATTCTGTTCTCCCTCATGCTCGGCCTGACGTTTCTCGGCATCGGCCTGATCCAGGGGAGCCGCTCGGAGATTCTCGGCCTGCTTTGGGGCAGCATCCTGTTCGTTCGGCGAGAGAATGTCGTTATCATCGCGGCCGCCGCAGCGGTGTTCGTGCTCTTCGCGATGCTCTTCAACAAGGAGTTGAAGGCGTTGCTGTTCAGCCGCAGCATTGCCTCCGCCACCGGTGTACACGAGACCTTTGTCTACGCGATGTTCCTGGCCTTGTGCGGCGTCATCCTGGCCGTCAATCTGCCGTTGATCGGCGGGCTGATGATCTTCAGCCTCATCACGAATCCGGCGGCAGCGGCTTACCAGATTTGTCGCGGGCACCGAGCTATCGTCGTCGTATCCGTCGGATTCGGCGTCGTCAGCACGGCCGGCGGTTTCATCGTCTCCTACTACCTCAACCTGCCCACCGGCGCCTGCATCGTTCTCGCCAGCACGCTTCTGTATGCCCTGTCCGCCGGATACAGGGCCGTCAGCGGCCGCAGGGATTGATCTATCGGGTGTGCCCCGGTCCTTCCTCCAATCTCGAATTCCCTTGTGATTCGGACGGGTAAATCGTAGAATCCCCGTGTGACTTCATCCTGGATTCGGAGATCAGCATATGCTGGCGAGATTGCACAGTGTGACCCTGGAGGGCATCGAGGGTGTGATTTGTGAGGTGGAGGTGGACGTTGCGCGAGGCGGCCTGGAGAAATCCATCATCGTGGGTCTGCCCGATGCGGCCGTCAAGGAGAGTATCGAACGCGTTCACAGCGCCATCGTCAACTGTGGGTATCGGTATCCGCGGACCCAGTCGCTCATCAACCTGGCGCCGGCGGATATCAAAAAGGCCGGTCCGGCGTTCGATCTGCCGATCGCCCTTGGCATGCTCGCAGGAGAGGGCGCCGTGGCGGGAACCCCCCTCAAGGAGTACGTGATCGTCGGAGAACTGGCTCTGGATGGCCGCGTCCGGCCCGTCAACGGCGTGCTCAGCATGGCCATGACCGCAGCGGCCAATGGCTTCTCGCGGATGATCGTGCCCCTGGAGAACGCCCGGGAGGCGGCGGTTGTGCAGGAGGTCGAGGTCTATGGGGTCGGGTCGCTGTCGCAGGCGGTGGAGTTCCTGGCAGGGCAACTGATGCTCGATACGACGGTGACCAGTGTTGAGGACTTGTTCGCGGTGGCCTCGCACTATGACGTCGATTTCGGGGACGTCAAGGGCCAGGAGAGCGTCAAGCGGGCCCTGACCATCGCTGCGGCGGGGGCACACAATATTATGATGATCGGGCCGCCGGGGGCGGGCAAGACCATGCTGGCCCAGCGACTGGCGACGATCCTGCCGGCCCTGAGCTTGGAGGAGTCCCTGGAGACCACGCGGATCTATTCGGCGGTCGGGTTGCTGAAAAAGGACCAGGCGCTGCTGGCCACGCGGCCGGTGCGGGCCCCGCATCACTCGGCCAGCGCCCCGGCCCTGATCGGCGGCGGGTCTGCCCCGCGTCCCGGCGAACTGTCGCTCGCACACTATGGGATTCTCTTCCTCGACGAGTTCGTCGAATTCCCCAGGCATGTGCTCGAGATGATCCGCCAGCCGCTGGAGGACGGCTTCGTGATCGTCTCGCGGGCCAAGAAGACGATCCAGTTCCCGGCGCAATTCATGCTCGTGGCCGCGATGAACCCCTGTCCCTGCGGGTACTTCGGCAGCAATCTGAGGGCCTGCAAGTGCTCGCCGGGCCAGATCGCCCGCTACCTGGCCAAGGTGTCCGGCCCGCTGGTGGATCGCATCGATATCCACATCGATGTGCCGGCGGTGGCGTTCAGCAAGCTGCGATCCAAGTCCAGGCAGATCGACTCCGAGGGTCTGCGAGGGGTCGTCATGGCGGCCCGCGAGAGGCAGACCCGCCGGTTCGGCAATGGAAAGGTCATGACCAACGCCCACATGAGCCATCAGCAACTGGAGCGGTTCTGCCGGATCGACGCCGTCGGAGAGATGATGCTCAAGGAGGCAATGATGGAGCTGGGACTCAGCGCCAGGGCCCACGACAAAATCTGCAAAGTGGCCCGCACCATCGCCGACGTCGACGGAAGCGAGGATATTCGCAGCGAGCATGTGGCCGAGGCGATCAGCTATCGCAAACTTGACAGGAAGCTGTAGGTCGTATCGGCAGGGGGGCTCCGTCTGTCTGCGCCGTGGAGAGACGGATCGGGCGGAATTGCCCGAATTCACAAGGGGAGGATATGATCCAGTGTGGATGCCGTGGTTTTTATGAGTCGCGGTCGCTCTGCGAAGAAAGTTCTCCTTTTTTCTTAATGCTCTCCACCGGTCTGCCGATAATACCCGTGACACATGAGCACTACGCGAAACCAGAGGAGATAGACATGGGTATTCAGAATTGGTCCGAAGACATCATTCTTGTAGACTTGCCGGCCGAGCCCGATATGGGTGAGGAACTCAAAACGGTCACCCAGATCGCTCGCGACCGAGGCGACTGCGAGGTGGTTGTGGATTTCTCCGAAGTCGATATCGTCACCTCTTCGAGTCTCTCCAAGCTGCTGAGGCTCAAGAAACTGATGAGCGACTGCGGCCACAGGCTGGTTTTCTGCAATGTTGCACCGGCCACGAAAGGGATTTTTACCGTGACGGGCCTTGACGGAATCTTCGAAATCGTGGACGATAAGTTCGTTGCCCTGGCCGGTCTCCAGATGGTCGGGTAAGGATGTGGCGGAATTGCCCTTCTGAATGCAACGACGGCCCGCGCCGGCTGTTCGGACCGGATGACCTCCGTAGCCGTGAAGAGTTGAGTACACAAGGAGTTGCCTTTTGGCGGAGCGAATCACGAAGATCGCTTAGCGGAGCGGTGTTCGTGATCTGCTCGCGAGGCATTGGTTGAATCCTGTGACGATCTGCGTTATGTCTTCTCGCAGGTCCGAGGTGCGTACAGAGCCAATGGACAACGATACTCTGCATCAGCTCGAGCAGATTCTCGGACATCAATTCACCGATAGGGCCGTTCTGGCCAAGGCCTTCACGCACTCCTCGTCCGTGGACAATCGCCTGGACAGCAACGAGCGGCTGGAATTCCTCGGCGATGCGATCCTCGCGATCGTGATCTGCCAGAAGCTGTTCGAGATGTTCAGGGACTATCCGGAAGGGGAGCTGACGAAGATGAAAAGCATGCTGGTTTCACGGGGGACCTGCGCGCACGTGGCTCGTCGGCTCGGCCTGCCGAGATTTCTGATCGTCGGCAAGGGGATGGCCTCACACAAGGCGTTTCCCACCTCGCTGGCGGCGGGCCTGCTCGAGGCGGTGATTGCCGCCATCTATCTCGACCGAGGTTTTGAGGTCGCCCGGGATTTCATCCTTCACAACTTCGCTACGCTTATCGATCAGATCGATTCCGAGGAGGCCCACGGCAACTACAAATCGCTGCTGCAGCAGCACGCCCAGGAACGATTCAGCGCGGCTCCGCTCTACGTGCTCCTGGACGAAAAGGGCCCCGACCACAACAAATGCTTCGAGTCGGAGGTCGTAATCGACCAGCAGCACTTCCCCAGCGCATGGGGTGCGAACAAGAAGGAAGCCGAACAGAAGGCAGCGTACAACGCCCTTGTGGAGTTAGGGGTGGTTCAGAAGCCCGGCGTGCATGAGGCAACCTAAAAAGCCGAAGTATCCAGCAGGCCCGGCAGCTCTTCCGTGACGACCCACGCAACGCCGTACAAAATCAGCGCGGCAACCAGGATGAACACGATGATCGACCCGAACAATGCCGCCGTTTCCTTGGTGAAGGGCCGCAGGTGAACCTGGTGGACCTTGGTGGCCTTGTAGACGATGGAAATCGTTGCCACCAGCGGCAGGAGCCAGAGGATCGACGCGGGGTTTGTGCCGATCCGCATTGGGGCCGTGAAGGTCGCCAGCATGGATATCGTGAGCATTGTCATCTCAGGCGTGTGCCCCCTGAACAACCCGTTGGTGGGCGATGTAAATGGCGTTGACGATGCATAGCAGGTTGAGCAGACCTGCGACGCTGGTGTAAATCTGGCCGATCTCCCCCGCCCGCCCGAAAACCAGGTATGCCTGCGTTGGTTGGTCCCCGCCAAGAACCCCCATGTGCGTCTTTCTCCGGGCCTCATCCTGGGCGAGATAGTAGGCGCTTGCCACGTGGTTGCCCAGAAGCAGCACGGCAGGCGAGTTCATCACCTGTGCCGCATACCAGGGCTTGGCGTTCACCGGGTCGATCACCCCGATCGAGCCGACGTACAGGCCAACCAGGAACGTCAACACGATGGCCACAAGAATGACAGCAGCCCGTCTCTTTTCATTGAGCAGATAATGCCCGGCGCCGGGTACCAGCCACGCCATCGCCCCGATCACGATCAGGTAGAGAGGGTGATTCTCCTTCCACGACTGTCCCATCACGACGTACCCTTCGACTCCTTCTGGGTTTCTGTGTTGGCCTGCGAGTCGGCGTACCGGAAGTTCATGCGTTTGAGAATGCTCTCCGGGTTCAGGTGCACCGCGGCGAGGCTTTGAGTCTGGCTGTACTCCTCCCGGCCGATCACCATGCCCTTCATCTTGTGGAACTGTTCCTGATAGAGCGGCCGCAACGACAGGTTCTTGATGACGTAGCAACTAAGGCCCGGCTTGAACTCCATGATCTTGGGCATCTGGGGCGCCTCGTCCGGGACCGCCGGAACGAGCGAATAGAGACGATCCACAAACAGGCTTTCCATATCCGCCTCATTCAGGTAGACGCTGGCCGCCGGACTGTTGGACAACTGCGTGGCAAGCACCTGAAGGTCGGCCCGTGAGATCCGCTGTGTGCTCATCCGGCGATCCAGCTTGAACACGTTGGGATCATTGGGATCGGCCTTGGCCTGCTCGCCATAGAGTTTGTTGAACTGGGTGACGGCGCGGTCCCAGCCGTCCTTGGTCGCCAGGGCCATGAATTCCCCGGCTCTGGCTTGTGTGGTGTCCCAGGCTGCGAGGGCGCGAAGATCCTTGACAACCTGTTCTTTGACGGCGAAGGTCTTGTCCGGCTGCTCGGGTGTCTTGCCGAGGTCGAGGGTCCGGATGCTGTAGCTGACATCGAGGCCCGCCGGCGCAACGTCCGGTTCAGCCGCGACGACTCGCACGATGACCATGATCTGGTTGGACAGATCGGTCGTCGATGCAGACATGGGGTCTCTGGCGGGACCGATGCTCATATACATTTGCGTCTGCGGCATGGAAAGCAGGATCGTCGCGTTATTTCCGATTTCCTTGACTGAGAACAGGGCTTGGATCAACGGGACCGGATTGTGCCCGTAGCTTGTCAGGTACATCCTCCTGAGGTGCGGATCGCCCCTGACATCGGTGGCGCTGAGCAGCCCTGTCTGGCCGCCGTAGAGGGGAATGCTGTACTTGACGCTGAGGTCCTGGGCGATCTTGCCGTAGTTCCTGACCCTTTGTTTTCGCTGCTCGGTCGTTGGCTCGTTGCCATCGGGGCCGGCTACGCTCAAGTCGGCGTCGGCCACATTCCTGGCGTCCTGAAGGACCTGCTCGGCCTTGGTCAGGACCCTCTGCCGTTTCAACTGGGTCATGATGTCATCGACCACCTCGATGTAGCTCTTGACCCTGTCCACCTGCGGTGAGTTCGGGTCGCTCGGGTCGGCCGGCACCTTCTCTGTGAACTCTCGTGCACGGTTCTGCTGATAGTACTGCTCGGTATCCTCCACGCTCGGCGGCTTGATGATGGCGGCGACATCCGACAGGTTCAGCGCGATGTAGTCGAGTTGAACGCGGCTGGGCAGCCTGTATCCGAAGCCGAAGGGATTGGCCTCGCTCACGTCGCCGGCGAAGTACGCCTTGTATTGGTTGAACTGCTGGAGCATCGCCTCCTCGGAAGGCGTCTGCTGCTTGTCGGCAAAGGCCGATGCCTCGAGCCGTACGTACTCGGCGTCCAGCGTCTCACCCTCATGACTTGCCATACGCCGGATCTGCGACGTCGTGAGGTTCTCCATGGAGCAAATGACCTGCGTGTATTGCAGTACGGCCAGCAACTTGCCGTACGCGGCGAGGATTCTCTCCTCCGGCATGCCGTGTTGGTTGACCCATATCTGCATCATCTGGGTGTAGCTTGCGCCGTTGAACAACTGGGGAATGATTCTTCCCAGGAGCTGGCCCACTTCCTGATTCGATACGTAAATCCCGGCTGATTGCGCCTCCTCGCGAAGCAGGATCCAGTAGATATCGCTCGGCGCCGTGCGCATCTTGTACATGTCGCTGAGCTGCTTATCGCTGATGCGATACTGGTTTCTCTGGATGGTCTGCTTGGCCCTCTCCATCGCGCCGGCCGAGTCCCGGCTCTGGGGGAACAGCAGCTCGCTCAACAGGAAGCCCCGGATGTCCTGGTACTGCAGCAGGCTGATGGCGCCCAACTCCTCCAGGAGCTTGAGCTCCTGGTCCGCCACCGCGCGGTCCATGTGCGTGATTTTGCGCTTGTGGCCGTAGTACGCGACCGCCTTCTTCGCGCCTCCGCTCCCGTGCATCAGGTAACTGAACGAAGAACCCCCGATGAAGGCGACCATCAGCACGATGACCACGACGGCCATCAGTTTCGTGTTATTCTTCCGCATCCACTTCATGAAGTTCATACGGATCCCATCACCTATTTTCGATTTACGATTTGTGATTTACTATTTACCACTTGTTCTGTGCCACCTACAATCCAAAAGCTCCTGCCCATTGGGCGCCTCGAGCGACAGAAAACATATATCTTAAACGGAAAAGAGTAAACTGTAAATGGTAAATCATAAATCCATTGCGGCCTTTGCACGGGCCTGTGAATACATGCCGGGCGGGGTGAATTCCCCGGTCCGGGCGTTTGGCGGGGTGGACCTCAAGCCGCTGTTCATCGCCGGGGCCAAGGGTTCGAGGGTGTTCGACATCGATGGCAACGAATACATCGACTATGTCGGGTCCTGGGGTCCCATGATTCTCGGACATACCCACCCGGCGGTGGTCGCCGCGATTGAGAAGGCGACGGCCCAGGGGACCTCGTTCGGCGCGCCTACCCTTGCGGAGACGGAACTGGCCTCGCGGATCGTTCGGGCCTTCGGCTCCATGGAGAAGCTCCGCCTCCTTAGCAGCGGGACCGAGGCCGTTATGACGGCCATCCGACTGGCCCGGGCTTACACGGGCCGGGATATGATCGTCAAAATGGCCGGCTGTTATCATGGCCACAGTGATTCGTTGCTGGTTGTGGCGGGCTCCGGCCTGGCGGAGCGGGGCACCGCCGCCAGTCTCGGCGTGCCTGAGGCGCTCGCCGGACTGACCGTTGTCGTTCCCTACAACGATCTGGAGATGCTCGGGCAGGTGTTTGTCAGGCAGCCCGGGGATATCGCCGCCGTGCTCGTCGAACCCGTGGCGGCCAACATGGGAGTGGTGCCGCCCGAGCCCGGCTACCTCGAAGGGCTGCGCCGCCTCTGCGATGAGAACGGCGCACTGCTGATCTTCGACGAGGTCATCAGCGGTTTTCGCGTGGCCTTCGGGGGGGCGCAGGAGCGATACGGCGTCCCGGCTGACCTTACCTGCCTTGGCAAGATCGTCGGTGGCGGGCTGCCCCTGGCCGTCTGCGGCGGGCGGGCCGAGATCATGGACCTGCTGGCCCCGCTCGGGCACGTCTATCAGGCGGGGACCCTCAGCGGCAATCCGCTGGCGACGGCCGCCGCCAACACCACGCTGGAGACTCTGGAGGCCGATGGCGGATCGGAGAGGGTCTATGCCCAACTCGAATCGACGGCAGCCGATCTGGAGGCCGGCTTGACCCGAGCGGCGGCCGATGCCGGCGTGCCGATCACGATCAACCGAGTCGGTTCGATCATGAGTTGCTTCTTCGCCGGCAAGCCCGTGCGGAACTTCGCCGATGTTCGTGCGACTGATGTTGCCGCGTTCAAACGGTTCTTCGCCCGGATGCTCGAAGGTGGGGTCTATCTGGCTCCGAGTGCCTATGAGGCAATGTTTGTCTCGCTGGCCCATACGAAGGACGACATTGAGCAAACGGTCGAGGCCGCCCGCGAGAGCTTCCGTGGTTTGTAGGAGAGTTGCCCCCTGTTTCATCAGGGTGGATGTGCGGCTCTGCTATCGCGGATAGCAACCCGCGATAGTGCCGGATTCTTCCGGTACGCCTGGCAATCTGCCATACCAGGCGAGAGACGGTCGTTCCATATCTTCTACGAACGGGTGCGGTGCGTATCCGGCGTCATGCGACTGTTGACAAGCTCGGTCGGCGGGAGTATCTTACTTGGTTTCGATCGATTCGAGCGCTCCCGACGCGATCGACGGCGTTGGGGACCTCTTCTGTAAAGGTGTGCGACATGAAGGTTTCTGTCAACTGGCTTCGTGACTATGTGGAGATCGATCTTTCAGCCGAGCGAATCGCCGAGATCCTGATGAACCTGGGTCTGCCCTGCGAGGGGATCGAGCAGGTGGCGGACGACGCGGTGATCGACGTGGAGGTGACGAGCAACCGAGGCGACTGCCTGAGCCACATCGGGATCGCGCGGGAACTGGCCGCCGCGACGGGCAAAGAGCTTCGGCTGCCGGACGTTCGTCTTGAGGAGATGGATCGTCCCGCTTCCGACTTCGTCCAAGTGGAGATTCGCGAGCCGCAGGCTTGCGGCCGGTACACCGCGCGAATCATCGAGGGCGTGAAGATCGGTCCGTCGCCGGACTGGGTCCGCAAGCGACTCGAAACCGTCGGCATGCGAAGCGTCAACAACGTCGTCGATGCGACGAACTACGCGATGATGGAGACCGGCCAGCCGCCGCACGCGTTCGATTACGCGACCATCGAGGGTAGGAAGATCATTGTGAGGAAAGCGGCGCCGGGCGAACAGCTCGTCAGCATCGACGGGACCCAATGTGCCCTGACGCCCGAGATGCTTGTGATCGCCGATGCGCAGCGGCCGGTGGCCCTGGCGGGCGTCATGGGCGGATTGCAGACGGAAGTGACGGACTCGACCACGACGATCCTCCTGGAGGATGCCTGGTTCGATCCGGTCAGCATCCGCACGACCTCGCGGCGGCTTTCGCTGCCGTCGGAGGCGTCGTTCCGGTTCGAGCGGATTGTCGATATCGAGCGGATCGACTGGGCGTCACAGCGGACGGCCCAACTCATCGTGCAGCTTGCGGGGGGCCGGATCGCCAAGGGCATGGTGGACGCCTATCCTCGCAAGCCGCAACCCAAGCAGGTCAGCATACGGCTGTCCCGGCTGAACAAGCTGCTCGGCATCGATGTGCCGCAGGATGTGGCGATGAGGATTCTTTCGGCCCTGAAGTTCGAGCCTCGCCTCCAGGACGGCTCGATCGTTTGTATCTCGCCCACGTGGCGCAGCGACATCTCGCGTGAGGCGGACCTGATCGAGGAGGTCGCCCGTGTCTACGGCTACGGCAAGGTCTCGACGCGCCGGAGGATTCAGATCGAGGCCAGGCCGGCCGACGCCAGACAAAAGCTCAGCGAGGCCGTGGGGGCCTTCCTCAACGGCTGCGGTTACTACGAGACCGTGAATGTGACGTTCGTGGACCGGGCCGTGGCGGACCTCTTCGCCGCACCGGGAGCGGGACACCTCACCGTGCGCGATGTCACTCGCAAGACCGGGAACCTGCTGCGCCAGACGCTTTTGACCTCGCTGTTGGAGGTTCTCAAGACGAACGTAAACGCCAAGAACCTCCCGTGCTGCATCTACGAGACGGCTGACACGTTCGTGCCGACGGGCGTCAAGGACTCGCTGCCGCAGGAGCGGACAAAGGTGGCCCTGGTGACGGACGGCTCGTTGCGACAGCTTCGCGGGGCAGCGGAGGGACTCATCAAGAGCATCAACCGCACGGCGGAGGTGCGATTCGAGCCCGCCGATCTGATATGGGCGCAGGTGGGGGCCCACATTCTGGTGAACGGCCGCGAGATCGGCCAGGCCGGCGTCTTTTCGGATGCCATCCGGCAGAAATTCGATTTCAAGGACCTCTCACCGTGCGGCGCCGAGTTGGATTTCGACGAGCTGATGGCCCTCAAGAGCGGGCCGATCAAGATCCGACCCATTCCTCGCTTCCCGGCCATCGAGCGAGATCTCTCGATCCTCGTCTCGGAACAGACGGCCTGGGCCGAGATCGCGCAAGCGGTGCAGGGCGTCGCACCCGCCGAGCTGGAGGAGACGCGGTTCGTGGACATCTATCGCGGCAAGGGGATCGCCCCCGGCACCAAGAGTGTCACGCTCTCGCTGCGATTCCGCGATGAAGACGGCACGCTGACGCACGATGTTGTGGATCGCTACCAAACAACCATTCTCGAAAACCTCAGCAAGGCGGTAGGGGCGGAGCTGCGGAGCCTGTAGGGGTGCGACAGCGAAGGATCCGGCCGAGGGAGGAGTTGTCCGTGGCGAATCTGCAACGCATTCTGTTTGCGCAGGCCAGATGCTTCACTTCGTTCGGCATGACGGAACCGGCAGAAGCGCCTTCGTGAGCATCGCTGCCTTTGTGCGATCGTGCCGCCGCGTTTTTCTACAGAGAAGACACGCCGGGTGCCGATAACCATCTGGTCGGGGCCTGTGTGGCGGGTCTCGTCTGTGTGGTGCGTCGGGCTTATTCCCTTGACCGACCGTCGAGGATTTGGTATATGTAGATTGCGGGCTGACCCCTGCAGTGTTCGTATTAACGGCGTGCATTTGAAGGAACCGATACCCGTACTGAGGGAGATCAGGCCTTGTTGGACCGAACATGCCTGCACAGCAGGACTTTCGGACGCAAGCAACGATCACCCACTTGAAAGTCATGGGTTCCCTTCAATCGCCCTTCTTACGGCACAGGCGGAGGTGGGCTGGCATATAAGAAAAAGGCCTGTTTTGTGCAGGCCTTTTTTCGTTCTCTGCCAACGCATTCCTCGCTCGGGTTATCGGGCCGAGGGACATGCCACAACCTGCAAATCCTTGTTTCTTTTGAGGTTAAGCGAGAGCGCCCGACTGCCGATGACAACGCAGGGCTTGCCCACGCTCTGTGGGGGCTTGTGCGTATGGACGTTGGATAGTGAGGAGTAGAAATGCCGAGTGTTCGAAGTTTCACGGTCTTGCCGGCGCTGCCCGAATCGTTGATGGAGCTGGACGTACTGGCGAGGAATCTGGTCTGGGCATGGAGTCCGCAGTTTGTCGAGTTGTTCAAGAGGATCGATCCGGCCCTATGGGCGGCGTGCGGCCACAATCCGGTGAAGCTGCTTGGTACGGTCTCGCAATCGAGGCTGGAAGCCCTGTCGCAGAACGAGAGCTTTCTCAACGAGCTTAGACGCGCATCGGAGGCGCTGGAGGAATACCTGCAAGCGCCGACGTGGTTCGAGAAAGTGTGCGACGACAACCCGGATGCGGTCATTGCATACTTCAGCGCGGAGTTCGGGCTGCACGAATGTCTGCCGATTTACGCAGGCGGCCTGGGGATTCTTGCGGGCGATCACCTCAAGAGCGCTTCGGACCTTGGCATCCCCATCGTAGGCGTCGGCCTGATGTATCAGAAGGGCTATTTCCGCCAATACCTGAACCTCGATGGCTGGCAGCAGGAGGCCTACCACGAGAACGATCTGTTCAACATGCCGGCGGAACTGGTGCGAGAACCCTGTGGCGAGCCTCTGACGATCAGCGTCGAGTATCCGGGTCGCGCGGTGCAGGCCCAGATCTGGTTCGTCACCGTCGGCCGGCTCAAGCTGTATCTGCTCGATACGAACATCCCGATGAATTCCCCGGGAGATCGTATGATTACCAGCAGCCTCTACGGGGGCGACCGCGAGCTGCGGATTCGCCAGGAGATCCTGTTGGGCATTGGGGGCCTGAGGGCCCTGGCGGCACTGGGAATCGCGCCCTCGGTCTGCCACATGAACGAAGGTCATGCGGCGTTCATGGCCCTTGAACGCATCCGGCAGATCCGAGGCACGACGAATATGACGTTCGATGAGGCCGTCGAAGCCACGAAGGCAGGCAACATCTTCACCACGCACACCATCGTCAAAGCGGGCCTTGATGAGTTCGAGGTCGATTTGATGGACAAGTACTTCGGCGGCTACTTCCCGTACCTCGGAATCGACCGCAGGCAGTTTCTGTCGCTGGGCAGGATCCTTCCGGACGATGAGAACGAGCCGTTCAAGATGCCTGTGCTGGCGATCAAGCTCAGCAGCTATCTTAACGGCGTCAGCAAGCTGCACGGCCAGATCTCTCGCGAGGTCTGGGGATCGCTGTGGCCGGGGTTGCCGTCGAGAGAGGTCCCGATCGTCTCCATCACGAACGGGATTCATCTCAAAAGCTGGCTGTCGGACGAAGCGTCCTCGCTGTACGAGCGGTATCTGGGGCCGATGTGGTCTTCCACGATCTTTGACAAGTCGGTCTGGGAGCAGGTCGATCACATCCCCGACGAGGAGCTGTGGAGCGGGCATCAGCGATGCAAGGACCAGTTGATCGTCTTCTCGCGCAAGCGGCTGATGGCCCAGATGCAGCGCCGCGGCACCTGCCAGGGCGAGTTGCGACAGGCCGAGGAGGTGCTCGACCCCGAGGCCCTGACCATTGGCTTTGCCCGACGGTTCGTGGCCTACAAGCGCGGCGACCTGCTCCTGCGGGATGCAGAGCGTCTGGCCCGGCTGCTCAGCGACCCCGAGCGGCCCGTGCAGATCATCTTCGCAGGAAAGGCGCATCCGAAAGACAACGCCGGCAAGGAAATCATCCGCAACATCGTGCATTTCACCTCCCAGGAAACCGTTCGACGGCGGATCCTCTTCCTGGAGGATTACGATATCGACGTCGCTCGTTTCCTCGTGCGGGGCGTCGATATCTGGCTGAATAACCCGAGAAGGCCGATGGAGGCCAGCGGCACCAGCGGTATGAAGGCGGCGGCCAACGGGGTCTTGAACCTCAGCACGCTGGACGGCTGGTGGTGCGAGGGTTATATCCCGGACGGCGGATGGGTCATCGGGGCCGGCGAGAACTATGAGAATCTCGACTACCAGGACACCGTCGAATCACAGGCCCTGTACAATGTGCTGGAAAACGAGATCGTGCCTCTGTTCTACGCCCGGTCGGCGGACAACCTGCCTCGGGCCTGGATCCAGCGGATGAAAGCCTGTGTCAAGTGGGTCGCCCCGCGGTTCAACACGCATCGAATGCTGGCGGAGTACACCCGGCGGTTCTATTGTCCGGCTGCAACACGATATCACCATCTGGCGTCCGACACGATGAGCAGGGCCAAGGCCTTTGCCCGCTGGAAATCCGAGATTCGCCAAGCGTGGTCGCAGTTCGCGGTGCGCGAAGTGAAGATGAACGCCAGCAACGGAAACGGCGGCGAGCAACTGAACCCTCGCCAGCCGCAACTGAAGGTTGGAACAGAGCTTACGGTCCGAGCTCTCGTCAATCTCGGTCGGATCCAGCCGCACGATGTCAGTGTCGAGCTCTATCACGGCCCGACGGATTCCTGGGGCAACATCAGGGAGGGGATGGCGATCGCAATGACCTATGAGCAGCAGGCCGGCAATAACGGCGAGCACTGGTTTGCAGGGCGAATGGAATGCCGGGCGACAGGGCAGCATGGAGTGGCCGTCAGGATCCTGCCCAGTCACCCCGACCAGAGCAACCCATTCGAGCTGGGCTTGGTCCTGTGGGAGAAGAACTGACCCATTTGCGACTTGCTATTGACGATTCGGCTCGCGACGCCGCAGGCGGATCGCCCCAATAGTGAAATCGTAAAGAGCAGCAGATCGCAAATCCTATCTGGTTTCGTGTTCGCTCAGAAGGTCATAAGCGGCTTCGGAGGAGGGTGCCTTTTCCAGGGCGCTCTTGAAATCCACATCAAGCATGAGCCGGCTGATTCTGGCCAGGGCCTGGATGTGGGGACCGGTCTGATCCTGCGGAGAGACCAGCAAGATCACGATTGACACCGGTTTGCCGTCGACGCTTTCGAAGTCGAGAGGCGCCTCAGCTACCCCCAGGGCCATTACCAGCTCCTTGACGGCGGCGCACTTGCCGTGTGGAATTGCGATGCCTGAGCCGATGCCCGTGCTCCGCGTCCGCTCCCGTGTGAAAACCGCATCCAGAACGGCCTGGCGGTTGTGGATCAACTTGTTCCTATCGAGAAGGTCCACCAGCTCCGTGATGACCGCGTCTTTGTCTTTGCTCTCCAACGGGACTTTGACACTCGTTGGTTGTAGTATCTGCGTCAGAATCATCTCAAGAACGACCAAAGAAACCCACACTGACTGTTTCGGAACAAGTGAAGAAGTATATCTGTGCGAAAACCCTCTGCCAAGTATTTTATTTTGCGAAATGAACAATGTGGGCACCGGTCGATATCATAGACATTGTGGACTGCGGAGGCCGATCCCCTCGGCGGTCGGCGGCAGTCCGGTCCCCGGTTTGTGAGCCTGGCAATGAGAAACGACGACAGCAGAAGAGTCGAGGAGATCCGGGAACGGATCAAGGGGTTCCCGACGGGGCCGGGCCTGTACTTCATGAAGGGCCCCGACGACGTCGTGCTCTATATCGGCAAGGCCAAGAGTCTGCGTTCCCGCGTCGCAAGCTACTTCCAGCGCGGAAGCAATCTCGAAGTCTCCCGCGGTCCCCATATCGTGGAGATGGTCAACAGGGTCTTCACGGTCGATTGCCTCGAAACCGAGAGCGAAGTTGATGCGATGCTCAAGGAAGCCCGGCTGATCAAGGACATTCGTCCACCCTACAATATGGATCTGACGGACGACAAGACGTTCCCGTACCTGGAGATCGCGGTGCGGGAGGATTTCCCGGGCGTCTACATCACCCGCAAGCCGCAGGAGAAGGGGACCGTGTTGTTCGGCCCATTCACCAATGTTCGCGACCTGCGGGCAGTCCTGGTCGAGCTGCAGAAGATCTTCAGGTTCCGCACGTGCAGTCTGGAGATCGACGTGGACGATCCGAAGCGTCGCTTCTTTCGCCCGTGCCTGCTCTACAGCATCCACCAATGCGCCGCCCCATGCGGGGCTCGTATCGAAAAGGCCGAGTACCGCAGGATCATCAGGGACCTCATCCGCTTCCTGCGGTCCAAACGCTCGACTGTGCTCCGCGAGATGTACGAGCAGATGACCGAGGCCTCGAAGAAACTCGACTATGAGAAGGCGGCAATGCTCCGCGACCGGATTCGCCTGATCGAGAGCTTGGACCAGCGGGGCACGCCGGACGAGCACGTCCAGCCGGAGGTTTTCGCCGCCGATCCGACGGAGGGTCTCATCAGGCTCCGCGATATCCTCCAGACTGCCGGCCAGGTCCGCATTATCGAGGGCATGGATATCGCCAATATCAGCGGGGCCGAGGCGGTCGGATCGCTCGTCAAGTTCATTGACGGCCGGCCTTTCAAGAATGGCTACCGCCGCTTCCGAATCAGGACCGTCAAGGGCATCGACGACTATGCGATGATTGCCGAGGTGGTCCGCCGTCGTTACAAGTACGCCCTGCGAGGCGAGGAGCTCTGGCCCGACCTGATCCTCATCGATGGGGGCCTGGGCCACCTGCACGCGGCCGAGGCCGCTCTCCAGGGTATGATCGCCGAGGCAGTCGCCGCGGGGGAGTCATGCGTGGAGATGCCGCACACGAAGATGGCCTCGATCGCCAAACGCGAGGAGGAAATCTACCTTCAGGGCAACACGCAGCCCCTGAAACTGCCTGCCAACTCACCTGTCCGCAAGCTCCTGCAGTACGTCCGCGACGAGGCCCACCGCTTCGCCCAGCACTACCACCACATCCTCCGCATGAAGAAGATGCTCAACGAGAATCCGTGATGAGTCCCACCCGGTCTACGCCGTCCGTCTGTTTGTTCTTGTGGCTGGCGGCTGCATTCTGGTAAGATGCTCGGTTGTGTGTGAGGTTGATGTGTGAATTCGGCGAAACTGGATCGGGGAGCAGCCCGAAAATGGGGGGCAGTGCCGGCTGAATGCAGATCATAGCGGTAGCGAATCAGAAGGGAGGTTGTGGCAAGACCACGACCGCTATCAACCTGGCTGCAGCCTTGGCCAAGCTCGGGCACCGCGTCCTGCTCGTCGATTTCGACCCCCAAGGCCATACGACCCTTGGCCTGGGCTATGATCCCAACAGCTTCGACAAGAGCGTCTATCACGTCGTGGCGGACTACCTTCCGATTTCCGGGATTGCCGTGAGCACGTGCGTGAGCCGGCTCTACCTGCTGCCCGGCAACATCCTACTGGCGGGTGCAGAATTGTTGCTTCGCACCGTGCCGGGCAAGGAGTTGATCCTGGGCGAGCAGTTGCGGGCTGCCGCTCGGGATTACGAGATCTGTGTGATCGACTGTTCTCCGTCGCTCGGTCTGTTGATGCTGAACGCACTGGTCGCCAGCGCGGGCGTTGTGATCCCCGTCCAGGCCCATTTCTACGCCCTTGACGGACTCAAGCGGCTGCTGGAGACGATTCGCCACATCCGGACCCGGTTCTATCCCTGCCTCGTGAATCCGTTGGGCGTTGTGTTAACGTTCGTCGAGGACCGGACCGGGCTGAGCAAGCGGATCGAGAAGGGGCTTCGCGGCGTGTTTGGTCCTTTAGTCTTCAACACGGTCATTCACAAGTCGGTGGCGTTGGCCGAGGCGCCGAGCCAGGGCCAGACGATTCTGACCTTCGCCCCGGACAGCAAGGGAGCTCGGGAGTACGAAGCTCTGGCGCAGGAAACGATTGTCCGTCTGGGCACCCCCGACGTGGTGAACGTTGCCGGTCGAGAGTGAGTTGCAGAGGGCCCGGCTGTTATCTTAGGGTCCGTCAATATATTAAC
>DCUI01000297.1 GCA_002327785.1 Phycisphaerales bacterium UBA2218 | reverse complement strand
GAACAGGTCGCGCTGTAGTAGTAGGAAATTGCACCGCAGGGACACAAGCCCCACGGAGAGGGAATTAGGCACATCGGATGATGTCGGCAGATCATGTTTCCCGATGGTCTTGGCGTAGCGGCTCGGGGGCACGCCTGATTCCTGCCTTGACAAATCCTTGCACCTGGGACATCATCGACAATGATGAAGATCAGAGGGATCATATGGCTCGATTCGGTCGTCGAGAAGATCGACCGCAAGCATGGAGTTTCCCGTGAGGAAGTCCGCCAGGTTGTTCAAGGCGATGCCATGTTTCGCTTCGTGGAGAAGGGCCATCGTCGTGGCGAAAACCTGTATGCGGGCCTCGGCCGAACTGAAGCAGGTAAATATGTCATCGTGTTTTTCATCCATAAGCCGGATGATCGTATCTTGATTGTTACGGCCCGCGACATGACCGGTGCTGAGAGAAAGCGATATGAGAAAAAATGACAAGAGGAAGGCAAGTGCCCGAAGGAAAAGCAGTGTTTCCGGGGCGGGAACGTATGCCGCGATAGGCGAGTTCTGGGATGAGCACGATCTGTCGGACTATTGGAGTGGGACCCGGCCCGCCCGGGGCGATGTGAACCTGGAGTCCGAGGAATCGCTGTACGCCATCGAGAAGGGATTATCCGAGACCATTCGGCGCGAGGCCAGGGAACGAGGCGTCTCCCCTCATACGCTGGTCAATCTATGGCTTCAGGAGAAGATCCAAAAACTCAAGCCGCAATCCCGACGAGGATAACTGAAGTCAGTTCACGCTGAGATGCAGGGTCCTGGGGGGGACAGGCAGTTGCCGTCTTGTGATCTCTGCGTCTCCGCGTCCCCGCGTGAGATACAATCTCCTCCCTCCGGCCGGCAACGCGAATCGTCTCTCGCCAAGCCGCCAAGAACGCAAAGAACTGGTCTTGAGGAGGAACCTCGGCAGACCGACCCTCTCCCCCCTTGGCGATCTTCGCGCCTTTGCGAGATGCGTACGAGAGGCGGTAGGCCACAGTCTGTAACCGATCCGCCCGCCTGCCCTGCGGCCTATCGCCTACAGTCTCTCCGGAATTCCCCTTTGTATCCCCGCCCACGTGAGGCTACAATCACCCTGAGAATTGAGCGTGACGCCTTTGAAAGCTGAGAAATGACGTAGAAAATGTACCTGACACCTTTAATTCTCCGGAAGCGGGAATCCATTCCTTTCTGCCACAGAGGGCACGGAGACTACAGAGAAATATGCGACCGACTCGCGCCGAGACGCAGGGTCGCAGGGCGAAACGCATAGGGTGCGTACCACGCACCGTCTTCGACGCAGGGCGTTTTGCGCATTGCAGGATACCAGCGGGGACCGGGGCCCCGGAGATAGACTCCGAGATACGAACGACGAGATCCGAGACCCGGCGTTTCGCCGGGTGGCGTCGGCAAACGCGTTCGTAGCGACGCCGTGAGCGTTCAGTAGCACGGCCGCGAGCGGCCGTGAGTAGCATGGGCGGCCCGCCCATGGATTCTTGACCACGGGCAAAGCCTGCCCCCGACCTGATCGGGGGATGCCCGTGCCACGATGACCTACGCCCTATCGCCTACAGTCTACAGTCTTTCCGGAATTCCCCTTTGTATCCCCGCCCACGTGAGGCTACAATCACTCTGAGAATTGAGCGTGACGCCTTTGAAAGCTGAGAAATGACGTGAAAAATGTACCTGACACCTTTAATTCCAGTAGCACGGCCGCGAGCGGCCGTGAGTAGCATGGGCGGCCCGCCCATGGATTCTTGACCACGGGCAAAGCCTGCCCCCGACCTGATCGGGGGATGCCCGTGCCACGATGACCTGCGTCCTATCGCCTACAGCCTACAGTCTCTCCGAAATTCCCCTTTGCATCCCCGCGTGCCTGAGGCTACAATCAGTCTGAGAATTGAGCGTGACGCCTTTAGAGACCGACAGGGGACGATGAAAGGGCTGTGGGCATAGCCTCTTTGCCCGAGTAATGAAATGCTGGACAGGAGAAGGCGGAATGGCACTTACGGAGCAACAGCTTTCTAAACTGAGAAGAGCTATCAACGAAAACCTGCGGGTTCAGCTTGCCGGCGCGGAGCCCGTCCCCTACATTGACGTATCAAGTGCACTCAGCGACATTTGTTCGCGTCAGAACCACGCGGTGTTTGCTCGCCGGGGCTGTGGAAAGACTCTACTGCTTCACCACTCAGCGAAGCACCTTGATAATGACATCCAGCCCATCTACCTCAATTGCGAGGATTTCAAGCACCATTCCTTCCCCAACGTACTCATTGAAATACTCGATGCCCTATTCGGTGAACTGAAGAGAAATCTAGCTGGCTGGTTTGGCAAGAAGAAAAAATCTCGCGAAATCATCGGCCAGATTCGTCGCGACCTTGCCAGTCTTCGTCGCCAAGAGGATAAGACGCGAACGGAGGTTGTGGAATCGCACGGTGCGGCGAGCGAGGAGGGTGCAAGGCTCGGCGGGTCTATCTCGCTCGGCGGCTTCGGTCTGACTGGTGAAATGACAGGTGGGGCCAGCACAAGTACTGGTGTCGAACTCCGATATTCACACAAGACGGCAAAGGTCCGTGAGCTCCAAATGTGGCTGCCTCAACTGAAGAGACAGATTCGCGAGTTCTTTGACCTATCCAAGACAGTGAAGACCGTATTCCTTCAGCTTGATGACTTCTATCATCTCGCACGCGCAGATCAGCCGGATGTAGTGGATTACCTGCACAGATTATGCAAGGATATGCCCTTATACTTCAAGATCGCTACCCTACGCCATTCCAGTACCCTTTATGCAGATCGTGACGGACAACCAATTGGAGCCCAGGAACGCCATGACTATCAGCCGATCAACATCGATTTCGCCTTCTCCGACTTTCAGAAAACGGTAGCACAGAATCGGCAAATCTTCGGGCAGTTCGCGATCTTGGCCGGACTGGCCTCCCACGACATCGATTCGCTCTTCAAGGGCGATGGGTTTGAACGACTGGTGATGGCTGGTGGTGGTGTCCCACGCGACTGTTTATCATTGTTCCTGGAAGTTCTCCAGGCAGTGAGCCATGGAGACGGCCGAATCGGCAAGGATGATGTCCGAATAATGAGTCGGTCGAACTTCGAGCGGCGAATCGAAGAACTCAAGCAGGATTCTGCTGGAGAAGAGCAGGCCACGTTAATCAGAGGTATCTACGTATTACGAAAATTCTGTATCGATAAAGGTACTAATATCATGATGGTGTCGGAACAGATGATGCAACAGGAAGACCAAATCCGAGGGTTGCTTTATCGGCTACTCGATTATCGCATCATTCATAGTGCAGGATCTGCCCTGACTCACAAGTCGGCTCTCGGTACATACCAAGCATTTGCTATCGACATTGGTTGTTATGCACACATGCGAAAGCTCAAAAAACGGTTCAATGAGATTGATTTCTCGGTGCCAAGTGGACGAGAGAAAATGCGATCAGCTCCAATTTTGACCAAAGAACACATAGCAGAGCTTTGGAGTAAGGCTCCCAAAGATGTAGAAGCTGCGCTTCGCCGAGAGGATGATGATGTGGACTATGACTTCGAGGGTCAGCCCTCGCTTTAATCTTTAGCTGATATGTAGTGTACCAGAGTAGACAACTCTGTATTTCACGGAATAGAGTGTCACACCTACACATTTCACTTTCTGTGTATGACTCATCACCCATCTTCCTGGCGTCCTTGGCGGCTTGGCGAGAGATGGATTCCCAAGAGCGGTGTGCAGAGCGGGACCCCAAACGCCGTCTTTCGCGTTTGGGAACCCGATCACCCTACCGGCTGCCGCCGTTTTCCATGCCCCCTTTTCCTCGTGCGGTCAGGCGCTGAGATGACCCTCAGAAGAAAATCGACCATGTGGGTTGAGAGACCACATCACATGCCATTGGACCAAAGCGACAAATGCCCAGGGGTTTGGGGATGGAATCCCCAGAATCGGCGTGAGATGGTTCATGGTCGAAAGTCCAACCATCAGCAGGCTCCCCACTCCGCTTGCCGCTGCCCCCCCCGAAGGAGGGCCGAAGGGCAGGGAGCTGTCGGACTGAGTTCCAACCAGAGTGGCAGCCATCATCCAGGAAATCGGTATCTGTCAATAGGGTCTCAACCTCTGACCAGGATCAATCCTGGATGGGTTCCCGTGATGCTCCTACCGCCTTCCGGGGTGACCACGAAGGTATCCTCGATACTGTTCAAGGAGCAAAAGCTGTTTCAGGCTCTATCGAACGAAAGATGCCGAGCGGTTACCGGAATGTTGAGAGCGAGTACCAGATGATCACAAGGTCGAGCCACATCCGCCGCCAAATCAGGTGCGTGTTTTTGACATCGCCCATCCTATTCTCAGTTCTCGGTTTCTGGCGTCGCCAGCCTGGACTGACAGCGGGCCTCGAAGTCCTTGATCTCGTCCGGCGTGAGCGACTGGTACCAGGCGAGGGCGTTGCCGGGAACCGTCGTGTACAGTCCGCCGCCCTCGGAATTCGGGCGAATCGTTCGTGAGTCTTCGACATGCAGGAAGACCGTCTCGGGCTCCGCCAGATCAGCCTCCTCGCATTCCGTGTCGGAGAACTTCAGCTCGGTTCCCGGCTTCAACTCGCCGGACAGTACCTCCGAGACCTCGACCGTCAGTTCGAAGCTCGTCCCGGCCATGAGTTTGGCGTACTCTTTCCCATAGATTTCCTCCAACTGGCGAGTTTTCGGATCGCGTTGCGACTCATTGGGGTCGGCGACCTCGCGGCGGTCGATTCGCCTGGAGATGAACACGTCCTGGCCGGCTGTGATTGCGCGGTGGATCTGGTATGCCTTGGATTCCAGGAGCTGTTGACTCACGTATTCAGAATACGCCCGGGTGAATGCCTCTCTCTGCGACGGGCTCTGGAAGAAGACGTGGTCTCCGTAGCTGCAAGCAGCGAATGCGTCGGTCAGGACCCCGTTTGCAGCGATGATCCGCAACTGCGTTTTGTGACGTCCCAATGCTTTCCCATCGTAGAGCAGAACCGTAAAGGGCCCGACTTCCTCCCGGCTCGTCGGCGGATATCGCCCGATCGTTTCAGCGAGACTGTCGTCTTTGTGGACCCGCCGCAGGGCCAGGTCCTTCCAGAGGGGATGGAAATCGCCCTTCGCCATAGCGCGAAATATGATAAGGTCCCGTGGGGAGCGGACGTCCAGGAATCCGCACAGGAAGATGATGACCATCACCAGAGCAATGAAGAATGCTGTCGTGGCGATCAGGATTCTCTTCCGCCGTTGCTGCCGCCGCTCGATTATGGATGATTCGCCCATACAGATCCCTCGCATACGTCGCATTTCACAATGACAGGATCATTGTAGCCGCGAGCGGGTCGCCGGATCAAGAATGAAGCTTGAGCGGTGCGTGATACGCACACTACTCCTGCCGTCAATTGCCCGCGAATTCACGTACGCTGTTTCTTTACAAAGACTTATCGGCGTTCCTCTGCGGTTGACAACTCGCCGCGCGTGAAGCGGGGTGCGTGAAGGGTGAAGGAACGACGGTGGTTAGCGCTCCCTTTGCCTTCAGTCAACTGCCCGTCGTTGGACGTGCCGACTCCTCGCGGAAGTCACGGTTTGGCCGCGCGGACGAGAGTATTCATGTCTCGCGTAATTTTGACCAGGCTTATGATAATCACGAAGAATTCGAGCCGGCCCAGGAACATGCCTGCAATCTCGGCCCAGAGGATCGTGGGCGGCGTTTGTGCGCCCGTCACGCCCACGGAAAGCCCGACCGTACCCAGGGCGGAGGCATATTCGAAGAGTGATTCCCTCAGACCATGTCCGTGCGCGGCAATAACGGCTGCGCCCGCGACGTAGACCAGCAGGTAGAGGAAGACAAACGTGCCGATCTTCCGGATTCGCTCCTCGGTGATAAAGTCCTTTCTCTCGCCTTGCCAGATATAGTCCTGGACGACCGCCGTCCTTGGCAACAGGGAGCGACGGACCTCCCAGAGCACAGATTTGAACAGGACGAACACGCGATACTGCTTGATCCCACCGGCCGTCGAGCCCGTGCCGCCCCCGATAAGCATCAGGACGATCAACACGAGCCAGCCCATTGGTTTCCACTCGTTGTAGGCGACCGTGGAGAAGCCCGTCGTCGTCAGGGCGGTCACCGTCTCGAAGACCGCCACGCGTACACTCTTGGTCAGCGTCGAGTATACGCCCGCGCAGACGAAAAAGAACAGGACCAGCACACACAGCGGAAGGAGCACCGCCGTCAGATGCACCTCGCCATTGCGGAGAGCCGCGCGGAACCGGCCGTGCATGAGAAGGTAGGCCGTATAGAAGTTCAGGTTGCCGAGAAGCATCAGAGGAATGCTGACCGCTTCAATGGCCACCGAGTTCCAATACCCGATGCTTTCTGGTTTTGTCGAGAAGCCGCCCGTCGATATTGCGGCGAAGGCGTGGTTGACCGCATCGAACCAGCCCATCCCGGCCAGCATATAGGCGGGCACGCCTGCGATTGCATAGCCGCCGTACAGGAACATCACGAGTCTGGCCGACTCTCGCACGTGTGGGACAAGTTGCTCGGTCCGGCCCTCGGCGATGGATAGGGCCGGACCAACGGGTCCCAGGATGGCGGCCAGCATCATGATCGCCAGCCCGGCTCCGCCGGCAAGCTGCATGATACTGCGCCACAGGAGGATGGCCGGACTCGCTTTCGTCACGTCGATCACAGACAACCCGGTGGTGGTCCAGCCGCTGACGGACTCGAAAACCGCTTGTGTGAGATGCAGCTTGAGAATCGCGGCGAACGGCCAGGCAGAAAACAGGCAGATGAGCACCCAGCTCACCAGAACGATGGCCCCGCCTTCCTGGACGGTGATGGGCTCGCCGTTCTTGCGAGGCACGAACAGCCACAGGGCACCGCCAAAGAGCAACAGGCAGGCCGCCGGGACGAGGAACCCCGCGCGCTCACCCCGGACGGACACGAACAGGGGCGCAAGCATCAGAGAACCACCAACGATGAGAATCAATCCGACATCGTGGAGAATTGCCTTGTAGCGTTGCTGTAGATTCTGCTGCACCCGCACGCGATACCCCCTACGCATTGTTCCCGGCGAGCATCTTGAGCACCTGCCCATGGTTCTCGGGCAGCGTGATCACAATGAGACGGTCGTGGGGCTCGAGCGCCGTGGATCCTCGCGGAATGATGGGGCGTCCATCGCGGATGATGCCCGCGATAAGCGAATCGGGAGGCAGCCCGATATCCAGCAGGCTCCTCCCGACGACCGGCGAATCGTCGCGGAGGGCGACCTCACTGACGTTCACCTTTCCGTCGGCGAGCGGGGCCAGGCTCGTGATGTCCTCAAAGGCGGCCTTCTGTTCGATCAAGTTCGAGAGCAGCCGCGTGGTGGAAAATACCCTTGTGACGCCCAAGCTGCGGAAGACGTCCTCGTTGTCGGGGTCGTTGACGAGCGCCAGGGTCCTGGGCACGCCGAACCGCAGGTGCGCCAACTGGCAGATGGCGAGATTGTCTTCGTCGTTGGGGGTGACCGCCAACAGGGTGTCCGTGCCATCGGCCTGCGCCTCTTCGAGGATGCGAGGGTCGCTTCCGTCTCCATAAACCACGGTCGCCTTCAACTGCCTGGCCAGCCAGATGCACTCGCTTTTGTCACGATTGATGATCGTGACCTGGTAGCCCTTCGAGAAAAAGGTGCGAGAGAGGAAGTAAACGAGCTTCCCGCCGCCGACAATCAGGGTATTCATGGGCGGCTCCCTTCCGGGGCGACAGGTGATCCCCCGAGTAAGGACCGCAGGACGAGCTCGCTACCGATGGACGTCGGACAGACGCATTCGATCCCCAGCGTCTTGCACAGCCCGATCCGTCGCGGCTCGATGATCCTGGCGATCACCCGGCGTACATGAAAGACCTTCTGCGCCACCTGCGCGATCATGGTGTTGACGTTGTCGTCGTGCGTGGCGCCGATGACGATGTCGGCCTTGTCCATCTTGGCCTGTTTCAAAACGGCGAACTCGGTCGCATCCCCTGCGACCCGGAAGCCGCTGTACTCCGCCGTAAGGGCGTCGAACGCCTTTTCGTCATTGTCCACGGCCACTACGCTGGCGCCATCGCTGCTGAGCGCGTTGGCCAGATGAGATCCCAGACGCCCGCATCCCACCACGATAATGAACAGCCCTTTCACTGTGCCCATTAGCTTGCCTTACTGCCTCGCACTGTCACTCGTGAAAAGGACTTTGCCGAGAGGCCGGGCCTTCGTGACACGATAGAGATTGTCCTGAGCCACCTTGTAGGTGGCATCGAGCGACAAGGCCGTGCGATAGTTCTTTTGCGCTTCGAGGATGTGGCCCTGGATTTCCTCCAGAGCGCCCAGGAAATTGAATGCCTCCGGACGGGAAGGATCGAGCGACATGGCCTTGCGGACATGCTCGGCCGCCACATCGAAACGCTTCTCGTTCACGAATCTCTTCGCCAGCTCGATGCAGCCGGCGTAATCCTGGGCCTTCTGCACATTCAAGGCCTCGCGATCCAGGATCTTGCACACCAACTCGCGGACGTCTTTCGGCGCAAACGGTTTTTGGAGATAGTCGACTGCGCCGTGCTTCATGGCCTCGACGGCCGAATCGATGGTCCCGTACGCGGTGATGATCACCACGCGGACATCCGGACGGTTGGCACTGATCCAACGAAGCACGTCCATGCCATCCATGCCCGGCAGCTTCAGGTCCAGCAGGACCAGACCGAAGTCCTTCTCCTGCAGTTTGCTCACCGCCTCCTCGCCGTTGACGGCCGTATCCACCTCCATCTGGGGTGATGCAATCGCCTGAGACAGAGTCAGCCGGATATTCTTCTCGTCGTCGACGATCAATACTGCATTTGTTATCATAGTCCATGACTCCTAACTGTTAGCAAGCGTGATCGTTGATGGCTGGCCTTTGATCTTCGCAAACCTACGACGATCCCCCGACCATCTCAAGTCAAAAACCACGCTTTGAATTATTCTACCACCGGGACCGTAAACGTGAAAGTGGTTCCTTTGCCCGGGATCGAATCGAGCCAGATCGTTCCTCCGTGGGCGCGGACGATCTCCTTGCATATCGTAAGGCCCAGGCCGCTGCCGCCGGGGGACTTCTGGCCTTTGACCTGCACGAACTTGCCGAAAATCCTTGACTGGTACTCGTAGGGTATTCCCTCTCCGTTGTCGGCCACGGAGATGTGCACCTGGGGTCCGGCTCGCTCGGCGCGCACATGAATCCAGCCTCCCGCCTCCGTGTACCGGATCGCGTTGGAGACGAGGTTCGTCAACACCCAGGTGATCTTGTTCACGTCGGCGCGGATCTGCGGCAGGTTGGGGCCGGCTACGCCGACCAGCTCGATTGCTTTCTCTTCGGCCTGGCTCCTCAGTGCGGCCATGGCCCTGTCAAACAGTGTTGCGACATCGCACCGTTCGAAGTCCATCTCCATCCGCCCGGCTTCGATCTTCGAGATGTCGAGCAGATCGCTGACGAGCGCCTTGAGCCGGAGCACTCCTTCTCGCGCGGCGTCGAGCAGTTGACGTTCCGTGGCGTCGAGTCTGGGGGCGGAGCTCTCCGTGAGCAGCTCGATGCTCATCTCCATGCTCGTCAGCGGCGTACGCAACTCGTGAGAGGCGGTCATCACGAACTCGCTTTTCAGCCGGTCCAGCTCCTTGAGACGTGTGACATCGCGGAGCAACAGCACGACGCTCGCCACGGATTGGCCCGGCGACTTCACGACGGTGATAGAGAACTCGTAATATCGCTGTGCTTCATCTCGCCGCAGCGCCACGATACGCTGGTCGGCATCGGACGGCAGGACCAGTTCGCCGGACTCGATCGACCGCCGTATGAACTCGAACATCTGCTCGTTCTTGACAACCTCCAGGACGTGCCGGCCTTTCGCCCCGGCCGCTGACGTCGAAAACGCGGTAGCCGCCATCGGATTGATCTCAGTGATTCGAAGGTCGCCGTCGATTACCACGATGCCGTCGTCGATACTCCAAATGATGGCCTCGCTCTTGTGTTTCTCGGCCAGAATCTGGTGAACATCCAGTTCCTTGTACACTCTGAGCTTCTCGGCCATGGCGTTGAAATCCGACGCCAAACGCCCCAGCTCATCCGAAGAATGGGCCGACACGTGGGCGTTGTAGTCGCCGGCGGCGAGCTCCTGCGTGGCCGCCGTGAACTGACGCAGCGGCTGCACGAGCAGATGCGACAGCAGCAGACTGAATGTCAGGCCCAGGCCAACGGCCCCAACACCGATGAGCAGCACCGACACCACGGCACGATGCGCGATCTGCGTCGCGCGGTTGCTGACGAGGAACATCGTGTTCTGATTCAGCTCCCGCAGGCGAATGCACTCGTTGTGGATCAGCTTGAACGTGGGGAGCATCGTCTCGTGGTAGAAAGCCGCCGTCTTCTCAGACCGCGCGCTCACCAGCGGCCTGAGATCGGAGAAATGAGCCAGGTACTGCGAATACCCATACTGGATGGCCTTGACGATCTGTCCTTCACCCGGGATCGTGACGTTGTCCTGGGCCCGTCCGAGCCACAGCAGGAATTGCGTCTCGTTCTCCTCAAACTGCGTCAGCCCCTCGTCGGAATAGCCGAGGATGAGCAGCAGGGCGGCACCGTCTTGCCGCTCGATCGCGCCGATCATGTTGTCGGCGGCGAGAATGCTCTTGTAGTTCTCCGTAAGAATGGCGTCGCTCGCCCTGCCGAGGCGCAGCAGGTTCACTAGCGACCAAGCCACGATCACGACCATCAACAACAGGGCAATCCCATAGCCAATCAGGATCTTCTTGCGAAGTGTCCACTGCATAACATCTGCCTTTTGTCGCCCAAAGCCGCATTGTCCCTGACCGCGAACAAGGCGTCAAGAGCGGAGAAAGACGCTGTGGCGGGATCATGGTTCGTGATCTGCGATTCATAATAACTTGGCATCTTGCGGGAAGTCATAGTTGGTAAGTAGTGTATGCCACCACTCCGGCCTCCTCCTGCGACTGTCAAGTTGGCGTATGCAAAGCCCGGCCGGACCCGAATTGGCACCCGGCACTCCCGTCGCGAGGGACAATCCACAGGCTGGCGGTTGAATTCGGGATGTCGTTAAATCTTTCATAAATAAGGATTTATGAGTTGCATGGGCAGATTGGGCCGGTAAGATCGTGCCTCTGGTATACCTTTTGCTAAAGAGTCTCAATTATGCGTCAACACCCGAAAAAGACGTTCATAACGCATGCAGTTTAAGGAGGCACGCAACTATGGCAGTGAAAGAATTGGCGTTTGAAGCTGAGGCGCGAGCCAAGCTGTTAGCCGGGGTGGAAAAGCTGGCGGCGGCGGTCAAGGCGACCCTCGGCCCGCGCGGTCGTAATGCCGTCATCGATAAGAGCTGGGGCGGCCCGACCGTGACGAAGGACGGTGTCACCGTCGCCGAGGAGATCGAGCTGACGGACAAGGCCGAGAACCTGGGCGCAAAGCTCGTAAAGCAAGCCGCCAGCAAGACTTCCAAGATCGCCGGCGACGGCACGACCACCGCGACCGTCTTGACGGAGGCCCTCTACAAGGAGGCGTACAAGAACCTGACGGCCGGCGCGGACGCCATGGCTCTCAAGCGGGGCATGGAAGCGGCAGCCAAGGCCGCAGTCGATAAGCTCGTTTCGCTGGCCAAGCCGGTAGCCATCAGCAAACCGGCCGACATCATCAACGTCGCATCCGTCTCAGCCAACAACGACCGCGAGATCGGCAAGATCATGGCCGACGCCTTCCAGCGCGTCGGAAAGGACGGCGTCATCACGGTCGAAGAGGGCAAGAGCTTCGAGACCCACGTCGAGTTCGTCGAGGGCATGCAGTTCGACCGCGGGTATCTGTCGCCGCACTTCGTGACCGACCCCGACAAGATGGTGTGCGAGCTGGAGAAGCCGCTGATTCTCGTACACGAGGAGAAAATCAGCACGGTAGCCAAGCTGATCCCCCTGCTGGAGAAGGTGGCCCAGGCGAAGCGGTCGCTGCTGATTATTGCGGAAGATATCGAGAGCGAGGTGCTCGCGACGCTGGTCGTCAACAAACTCAAGGGCGTGCTGAAGATCGCGGCGGTCAAAGCCCCCGGCTACGGCGACCGCCGCAAGGCCATGCTCCAGGATATCTCGGTGCTGACCGGCGCCGAGCCCATCTTCAAGGACCTCGGAATCGATCTCGACAAGGTCACGCTTTCGCAACTCGGCCAGGCACGCAAGGTCACGATCGACAACGACAACACCACGATCGTGGAGGGCGCCGGCACTCAGGACGCCATCAACGGACGGATCAAGCAGATCCGAGACGAGATCGAGACCACGACGAGCGACTACGACCGCGAGAAACTCCAGGAGCGACTGGCGAAACTGACGGGCGGGGTCGCCGAGGTCAACGTCGGCGCCTCGACCGAGGCCGAGATGAAAGAGAAGAAAGCCCGAATCGAGGACGCCCTGCACGCGACTCGTGCGGCCATCGAAGAAGGCATCGTTCCGGGCGGGGGCGTGGCCCTGATCCGGTGCATCGATGCGGCCAAGTCGGTCAAGCTCACAGGCGACGAGAAGACCGGCGCCGAGATCCTGGCCAAGGCTCTGCGGACCCCCTGCTTCTGGATTGCCGAAAATGCCGGTGCCACGGCCCACCTGGTCGTGAGCAAGGTCTACGAGGGCAAAGGCTCATTCGGTTACAACGCGGACACGGACAAATTCGAGGACCTGGTCGAGGCCGGCGTGATCGACCCGGCCAAGGTCGTTCGAACCGCCCTGCAGAACGCCGTGAGCATTGCGGGCCTGCTGTTGACCACCGACTGCCTCGTGACAGAAAAGCCCAAGAAGAAGGAGGAGATGGGTCCGGGCGGCCCCGGCGGCGGTCCCGGCATGGATGACATGGACATGATGTAATGTCCCGGAAACATCATGGCAGAGTATCGCGTGCAGTGGGAGTCGTTATGGCAAGAGAAGAAGGCAGAAAATGGATGGTGATCGGGGCCACGGTCGTGAGCCTGCTGGTCGCGTTGTTCATTCTCTCCAGTTGCAGCAAAGAGACGCAGATCGGCGGGACCAAGGACAAGGTCCTGACCCAGGACGAGCGGATGGACTGGTGGCGTGAAGCTCGGTTCGGCATGTTCATCCATTGGGGCCCCTATGCGGTCCCCGCCGGCACCTACAAGGGCGAGCGGGTCGGCGGCACCGGCGAGTGGATCATGAACAACGGCAAGATCCCCGTCGAGGAGTATGAGAAATTCGCCGGTCAGTTCGATCCCATCGGCTTTCGAGCGGATGAATGGGTCCGGCTGGCCAGGAACGCCGGCATGAAGTACATCGTGATCACGAGCAAGCACCACGACGGCTTCTGTCTGTGGGACTCCAGGGTCACCGAATGGGACATCATGGACGCGACGCCCTTCAAGCGGGACATCCTCAAAGAACTTGCCGAGGCCTGCAAGAAACACGGCGTCAAGTTGTGCTTCTATCACTCGATCATGGACTGGCACCATCCGGACGCCCAAGCGCCCTTTTATCCCAACTATAACGACGGCAGCAAGTCAAACCCGAATTTCGACCGCTACGTGGACACGTACCTCAAGCTGCAGCTCGCCGAGTTGCTGACCAATTACGGTCCGATCGGCGTGCTCTGGTTCGACGGTGAATGGATCAGGGACTGGACCGAGCCCAAGGGCAAGGACCTCTACGCCTACGTCCGCAGTCTTCAGCCGTCGATCCTCGTCAATAACCGCGTGGGCAAGGGCCGCAAGGGCATGGAAGGTCTCAGCGCCAGCGACGAGTACGCCGGCGACTTCGGCACGCCCGAGCAGCAGGTGCCCCCGGAGGGGCTTCCCGGCGTGGACTGGGAAACCTGCATGACGATGAACGACACATGGGGCTACAAGTCCTACGATGACAATTGGAAGAGCGTCGAGGAGCTGATCCGCACCCTCGCGGATGTGGCCAGCAAAGGCGGCAATTTCCTACTGAACGTCGGCCCGATGCCGGAGGGACTCATCCCGCCGGCCAGTGAGGAGCGGCTCAAGGCCATGGGCGAGTGGATGGCCGTCAACGGCGAAAGCATCCACGGCGCCACGGCCAGCATCATCGGCCGGCCGGACTGGGGCCGTTGCACGGTCAGGGGCAACAAGCTGTATCTGCACGTGTTCAACTGGCCGGCCGACGGCACACTGGAAGTGCCGATGGCCAAGGCCGAGGTCGAGAAAGCCTACCTGTTGGCCGACAAGAAACGAACGAATCTTCCGGTGACCGCTGGAGGCGAGACCGTCACGGTCTCGCTGGCCTCCCAGGCGCCGGATCCAGTCGACAGCGTTGTCGTGCTCGTACTCAAGACAAATGAATAGATATAGGGAATACCTGTAGGAGAAGGAGTAACGCAGTATGGAACTGAGACCGTTGGATGACAGAGTGGTGATCAAGCCGTCGCAGGCCCAGGACAAGACCGCCGGTGGCATTTTTCTGCCGGATACCGCCAAAGAGAAACCGCAGATCGGCAAGATCGTATGGGTCGGCCCCGGCAAGGTCCAGGACGACGGGAAGCGGACGCCCGTCTCCGTCAAGAAGGGCGACGAGGTCGTCTATGGCAAGTACATGGGCAACGAGGTCGAGATTGACGGCCAGAAGTACGTCATCGTCCGGGAAAGCGACCTTCTGGGCGTCCTGGAGAAGTAACAGTCACGGCAACCGACCGACCCGGGCCCTCCGGAGCGGCACTTTACGAGGAAACAGAACATGGCAAAACAAATGATGTTCGACGATATCGCGCGGACCGAACTGCGGGAAGGACTCAAGCAGTTGGCCGCCGCGGTGAAAGTCACTCTCGGCCCGACCGGCCGAAACGTCGTACTGAATAAGAGTTGGGGCTCGCCGAGAGTCACCAAGGACGGCGTCTCGGTCAGCAAGGAGATCGAGCTGCCCGAGCCGTTCAAGAACATGGGCGCCAAGATGGTCAACGAGGTCGCCAGCAAGACCTCCGACGTGGTCGGCGATGGAACCACGACGTCCATCGTGCTGGCCGAGGCGATCTATCTCGACGGCATCAAGTACGTCACCGCCGGCATCAACCCGATGGCCTTGAACAGGGGAATCGCCAAGGCCGCCGAGGTCGCATGCGACTTCATCAAAGACGCCGGCGTGCCCGTCAAGGGGCATGATGACATCGCCAAGGTGGCCGCGATCAGCGCCAACAACGACGCGGCGGTCGGCGAGATCCTCGCCAAGGCGATGGACGCCGTCGGCAAAGAAGGTGTGATCGAGATCGAGGAAGGCAAGGGCGTGGAGAACGAGCTGACCCTCGTCGAGGGCATGCAGTTCGACCGCGGGTACATCTCGCCGTACTTTGTGACCAACGCCGAAACGCTGGAAACCGTGTTCGAGGACGCCTATATCCTGCTGTACGAGAAGAAGATTTCCAACATTCGGGAGTTCATCCCGCTGCTGGAGAAGATGGTCCACATGGGCCGGTCATTGCTGGTGATTGCCGAGGACATCGAAGGCGAGGCCCTGGCTGCTTTGGTGATCAACCGCCTGCAGGGCGTGCTGAAGGTCTGCGCCGTCAAGGCCCCCGGCTTCGGCNNCGCAAGGCCATGCTGCAGGATATCGCCATCCTGACCGGCAGCCAGGTCGTCACCGAAGACCTCGGCATCAAGCTGGAGAACGTCGAGGTCTCGCAATTAGGCCAGGCCAAGCGAATCGTCGTGACCAAGGACAACACGACGATTATCGAAGGGGCCGGCAAGAAGAAGGACACCCAGGCTCGTTGCGATCAAATCCGCTCACAGATCGAGAAGACCACGAGCGACTACGACCGCGAGAAGCTCCAG
>DCUI01000104.1 GCA_002327785.1 Phycisphaerales bacterium UBA2218 | reverse complement strand
CCCGAATCCGCGAAGTCGGGCTAATGCGTTTTGACGAGCAAGATCGGCAATCGAAGCGTGTGGCAGTGTGGCAATGTGGCACCCCCGCCCTCGGGGGTGATCCCAGCGATCCCAGCCGGGGGCGGCTGGGCCACATTATTATGATCCCAGCCGGGGGCGGCTGGGCCACATTCCTGTCGGCTGAAGGAACTCCGAACCAGGCACGCGAAGTCCGCCAAAGCGGTGGTACACGCTACCGAACTTGTCTGTCAAAACTCATTGGGCGAGCCGGTTGACGACGCCGAGGACATCTGGTGGATTGACGAAGGTCAAGCCGATACGCGATCAGTTTGCCGATGGCCTCGTTCATAGTGGCTGCCCTTCGCGGCGGGCGGTCCGCACGAGGGGGGAGGATTGAAGAGGGCTGTGCTCTATCTCATCCACAGTGTAGCAGCCTGTCGAAATGAGCCTGTCGCACTGCAATCCGGCGTCGAAGCAAACGTCACTAATCGCTTTCTGTGTCTCCCAATCGAGGCTGGGAAGCACGACGAGGAGATCGATGTCCGATTCCGCGTCCATTTGCCCCCGAGCGGCGGAACCGTACAGAATGATTTCCCTTGCGCCGAATCGCTCCCGCAGGGTCTGTGTCACCCTGGACAAAGCACTGCGTTCCTCGACATTCAGTTCCATAAAGGTGTCTTTTCATTCAGTTCGTCAGTCCGGCGATGGCCGCGCCGATCAGGGTCGCGTTGTCGATGCTCACGATCTCGTAGTAGACGCGCTTGCGCTCGACCAGGTACTGCTTGAGATAATACTCCACCTTCTGGCGGAGGGACTTGAGGCGGTAGAACGTTGTGCCTTCGGCCACGATGCAGATGGGCCGGCAGGGGTTGTGGCCCTTGCCCGACTTGAGGGCAGCCGAGGACAGGTTCGTGGCCGTCAGCTTGGCCGCCCGCTCGATTAGAGCGTCCACCAGATGGTACAGCGTGATGATATCATCTTCGCTCGCATCGGCCAGGGCCGCCGAGACCGGGTTGTCGCCTGTTTCGGGCCGGCTGAGGAAGTCGCTGAAGTCCTTGGTCGTGGCCGTTTCGATGCCGGCCAGCCCCGCGGCCGTGGCCTTGGAGAACAGCCCCGCCTTGGCGGCGGCCTGGGCTGTGACCAGGCACAGTGGTCCGATATAGGCGCCGGAAATCATCTTCTCGAACGTGTTGACGCCCGGGCTGACCGAGGCGGCATCGAACTTCTTGTCGATCCGGCCGCGCGGGGCCTTGCCGAACCCGCCCGATTCCACATTGACGATCTGGCTGTCGCCGAGGTCGAGGTCCTTTGCCTTGCCGATGTTGCTATTCTGTTCGACATAGGCCGTGTTGGTGCCTGTGCCGAGGATGAAGCCGATGTAGGTATCGAACCGCCGGCCGCTGGCCTCGGCCCGGCCGGCCAGCAGTGTAGCGACCGTGTCGTTGAGCAGCACAAAGTGCTTGTCCTGCTGTACGCCGAGCCGGCTCAGGGCCTGGCCCATATTCTGGCCGATCATCTGGCCTGCGGCCTCGGGGGCCTTGATCTCCTTGGAGAAATAGAGCGCCCGGCCGTCCTTGTTGGGGAACATCTCGATCGGGTACGAGAAGCAGAAACCCACGTTCGGGCTCTTGGCCGCGATGCCCTTGACGTATCCGGCCATGGTCCCGAAAAACTCGTCCTTGCCGACCTGTGCCGTGATTCCCGGCATGGGAAAGACCTCGAAGTCCGAGATCTCCGGCGCGCCGATCTGCCGGAACGTGACCGTGGCGACGCGAAAATTTGTCCCGCCGGCGTCCATTACGATGACCGGTTTGTCGCGAGGCAGCTCCCGCCCGGTGCCGATGTAGGTGGGCAGCATGGCCAGCGAACTCTTCTTGCCGGCTAGGCCCTTCTCCATCTCGCCAAGAAAGACGTCGCACGTCTCCTGGATCTTGATGTCCCCGTGGTACATGCCTTGGCTGCTGAGAAACGCTTTGACGCGGCTCTTTGGATCGCTCATATGATTTACTATTTACTATTTACGATTTACGATTTGGCTCGCGCACGCCGCGCGACACGCAAGTCCAGATGGTAAATAGCAAATTGTAAATCGTCAATCCAAATACCCGTCGGGGTGTTCGGTGTGCCATTTCCAGGCGGTGGCGACCATGTCTTCCAGAGCGGGCTTCTGGGGCTGCCAGCCGAGCTCGTTTCTGGCCTTGGTCGCGTCGGAGGTCAGGACCGGCGGATCGCCCGGCCGGCGAGCCGCCTCGACGACCTTGAAATCGCAGCCCGAGACCAGCTTGACCGCGTCGATAACCTGCCGAACGGAGTAGCCTTGGCCGTTGCCCAGGTTGTAGGCCATCTCCGTGCATTCTCCCAGCTTGTCCAGCGCCAGCAGGTGGGCCCGGCACAAGTCGTCGATATGGATGTAGTCGCGGATACATGTGCCGTCGGGGGTGGGGTAGTCTGAGCCATAGACTTTGATGTCGGCCCGCTTGCTCATGGCGGCCTGGATAATCAGCGGGATCAGGTGTGATTCGGGGCGGTGGTCTTCGCCGAGCCGGCCGTCGCTGCCGGCCCCGCAGGCGTTGAAGTAACGCAGGGCGGCGAACCGCAGCCGGCCGGTCTGGGCCTGGTAGTGACACATCCGTTCGACGGCCAGTTTCGTCTCCCCGTACGGATTGATCGGCTGTTTCGGGGCGTCCTCTGTGATTGGAACCTTCTCCGGCATCCCGTAAACCGCCGCCGTGCTGCTGAAGACGAACTTTTGCACGCCCGCCGTCTCCATGGCCGAGAGCAGGTTTTGTGTGTTCGAGAGATTGTTGTGGTAGTACTTCAGGGGCTCCTGCACCGATTCGCCGACCTCGATGGAGGCGGCAAAGTGCATCACCGCTTCGATGTCGCGGTCTCGAAGGACTCGCACGAGGCCCTGGTAATCGGCCAGATCGCCTGTGATGACCTGGGCCCCCTTGACGGCCGCACGGCGGCCTTTGCTGAAGTTGTCGAACACCACGGGCTCATGGCCTTGGGCCATGAGCAGGGCCGTCATGTTGCTGCCGATGTATCCTGCGCCGCCGCAAACGAGAACCTTCATGGATTTACCATTCGCTATTTACGATTGAATGGAGCGGTGCGCACGGCGCGCGCCGCATCAGGGCGGATACTAAATAGCAAATGGAAAATAGTCAATGGCGGAACCTGCGGTGGATGCGTCTGAGAATCTCGGCGGCGAGGTCCGGGTCCTGACCGAGATTGATCCAGGCCATCCCCTCCCGCTGTTGCGGCGTTACCTCGAAGATTTGCAGTGTCCGCTGGCTGCGCGTGTGCATCAGGTACGCCTGGGACACGCCGGCGACGTCATTGCTCGGCAGGGCCAGGCGCTGGACCAGCACGTTGCACTCGATGTGCAGACCGGAAGCTGTAGGCTGTAGAGCCGAGGCGCCTTCAACCTCCGATCTGAGATCGCCAGCCTCAGTCCTGACTCGCAGCTCGACTGTTCTGCGGATCGACTGGACATTGGCCTCTGTTGCGTTGTATCCCCCCACGTTGTCGTACTGCCAAAGCTCGAAGAATTGGCCCGCCCGCAGCGGCCGGGTCCTGATCACGCCGTGCTCGGCGTCGAGCTTCTCGATGGGGAAATGCATGTCCGCCAGGACACGGTGCGCAACATCTACAACCACTGCCGTGGCGGCGCCCTCCGGACACACCATGTGAGCCGGCCCGTCGGCCGCGTGGGGGGCGGTGCATCCCGGAAGCAATGACATCGCGGCAAGAGCAATGCACCAGAGAACCTCGATCCTTCGACCCATCCTGTTCAGCCTTCATAGGGTGTGCCATGCACACCATTGCCATTTGCGCCGTTTCAACAGCGGGTGATTATACACGGAACTGCCGGAAGCCTCAACTCGAATTGCCAGGGGCGACGGGCCCCTTCGGATGGAACAAACCTTCGCTGCACGTTCAAACCACCGGCGTTTTCTGCCGACAATAGAGACAACGAAAAGACCATGAGCACACAGGCAAAAAAACACGGTTTCAGAAGTGGCATCTCGCTGTGGAGGTGGTGCTCGGCCAAGTCATACTCATGGTAGTCGTTCTGGGGCGATCGTAGAACCGTCGAAGCGGTCATGACGGGTGGGGGTATGATTCACGAATACAGTCTTTTTGCCACGGAGGGCCTGACGCTGCACAATTCGGCCAAGATCGACTGGTACAACTACCGGAGCACGGAGGCTCCGCTGAAGGTCGGCACCAACTCGACCGATGCGGCCGCGATCGTCCTATACAACAGCGCCTGCATCAATGGGGACGTGGCCGTCGGAGCGGGAGGAAACCCGGACGATGTGATCGAGAGGAAGAACAGCGCGCGGTATACGGGCTGGGCCTACGCCCAATCTGCGAACCATGAGACGCCGGCCGCATCCGTTCCCGCCTATCTCGCGGCCGGCCCTCGTGGCAGCCAAATCGACAGCAATCGAACGATCACCACCTCGGGGAAGTACACGTCGATCAATCTTGGCAACAGCGAGAAGGTCATCATCAACGGCGACGTCGAGCTGTATGTCACCGGGAACGTCTCGCTGGGCAATTCCGCCGAAATACAGGTCAATGAGGGGTCCTCCCTCGTGCTGTACGTGGACGGCAACGTGACCGGAAACAACAGCAGCAAGTTCAACAACCGGACGCGGGACCCCAGGTGCCTCAAGCTCTACGGCAGCTCGACCTGCTCGAGCATCTCTTTGAAAAACTCCGGCGACATGTACGCCATCGTCTACGCCCCGACGGCGGAATTGACTCTGAACAACTCCGCCACGATATGGGGCTCGGTCACGTCGCGCTCCTGTGCTCTGAAGAACAGCGCCGCCGTCTACTACGATGCTTCGCTCAGAGCGCATCAGGACCCCGCCTTTACCGGCAGCCTGAGACTGTCAAGTTGGCGCGAGTACTGACGGCTTTGAAAACGCGGCGGAAGAGACTCCGCGTATCGAGCCGGAACTTCAAACTTCACACCTCAAACTTCAAACCTACTCGCAACCGCTTTACGGCGTCACTACGAACGCTCTGTTCTACACGATCCCTGAGATGTCGATCCGGTGCATCTGCCGGCCGTCGCCACCGTGGGGCGAATCGATGATGACGCTCCGGCCGTCCGGGCTGCACCGCGGATGCGTATCGCATCGCCACTCGCCCTGATACTCCGGCGGCAGATGGAATCCGCCCAGCGGCACTGTCCTGCCGGTCCGGACGTGATAGAGGTACACCTGCTGCTTTCGTTCCTTGTCCGGATAGGCGTCGTTAAGAATCCACTCGTTGCCGGGGAGGTAGGTGCAGTGGCCGTTGCGGGTCATGACGCCTTTGCCGACAGTCTCCACCTTCTCGGTCCCGTCTTCATAGAGGTAGAATGCATCCCCGTGCGAAGGGTGCCACGACCAGGCCAGGATGTGTGTGGGGTCGCGCCAGATGAAATGCGAGGTCTTGCCGTGCGGATCGACGACGCGGATGTCCTTGCCGTCCGGCGTGGCCGTTAGCATCCGCGTGCCGAACCCGCCAACCGTCTTGTATCGCGAGTCGCCGTCGAGCATCCGCCAGCGGTGCAGGAACACGAACCGCGAACCGTCCGTGTTGAAGAGCAGGTGGTTGAACCAATGCTTGGCCCGCTTGGGGTCGTCGGGCATCGTGCCGAAGGCGACGATGTCCGCCAGGGAAACGATCAGGTCCGCCCGGCCGGAGTCGAGGTCGAGCCGCCAGATGCCGGAGCCCTTCGGTGCGGGCTCCTCGAAATCCGGGTCAGGTAGTCCGGCGTATCCATAGCCGGGTCGCATGTCGTTGATCCGCCGGAAATCGGGGATCACCGCCGTCTGCCCGTCCGGACTGACCGTATAGAAAGGATGAGGCAGTGTCCGCTTCTCGCCGGTCCGGACGTTCACAATGCGGGTCACATAGCCCTCGTCGCCCCGGTCGTTCCAGAGGATTTCGTCCTTCGAGCCGGGCCGCCACTGGAGCATGCATCCCTGTTGCCAGCCCCACGCGCTGCTGGTCCCCAGCTCGATCCACCGGTCGTTGTCCCTGAGGTCCACCATGCCGATCCGGATCGTATCGTCGGGCTTTGGACTGCGATGCTCGAAATCCACTTCCATCCCGAGGACATATCGCCCCGTGGGATCGAACTGGAGCTTGTCGTAGTACCCGAACCAATGAAACTTCGGCCCCCGCGTGATCGCCCGAACGGGAACTGGACTTGGTTCGCCGGCGAGGCCGGACGATGAAAGGGCGACAATCGAGCCGGCGGCGGACCGGATGAAGGATCGACGGGATAGTCTGTTACTCTGCATTCGACGCACTCCTGGCTCATGTTGGCTGAACATGGGGGCCCGTTGCCTGGTTCCCATGGATTGTAGATGTCCGGCCGGCGTTGGCAATGGCAAATTGCACTCAAAGCCACCGTCCGGGAAAATACGCACTTTCCACAGTAGAATTGCCCTGGCCCTCCGGGTATAATGGAGGCATTGCCAGCGACGGGAAGCGGAGCTTCTCTGCTCCCGTACTGCTGTTGGCTGTTTTCATGCCGAGCCGCTGTCCATGCGAGGCTCTCGACAATGGAGGTGAAGAAGATGCACGCCGCACGCGGATTCCGCGGGATTGTCGCAGAGAGTTCATCGGCCTTTGAGAGATCGCCTCGATTCCTGGATCGCAGGTATGATTCGTCCGAGCTGCACAAAAAGTTCTCGGTTTTCCAGGAATTCCTGGTCAATCCCACACGCGAATCTCGCATTGTATTACAGAAGGCCATGGCGCAGGTGGTCTGCGCCTGCCGCAGGCTGTTGTCGGAGTCTGTCCGTGCTGACCGGCGGTTTCAGAGGTGTTGATGGGTTCATTCGCCATGTTGGAGGATTTGGACCATGAGAACACTGCTTTTGACCTTGAAAAGCATCGCCGTCAGATGCGGCTTTCACAAACTCATTGAAAGGCAGGGTGTTTCGATGAACCGATCATGCATCACGCAAAGAGGACTCGTTCTGCTGCTGGCGGTGTCCACGTTCTGCCCGGCGCTCTACGCCGGTTTCAAGCCGGAGCAGCACGTCATCGTACACGGTGAAACCAATAGGCCGACATCCGTCTATGCGGCGGACTTGGACGGTGACGGCGACCTCGACGTCCTCTCGGCTTCCTTCGACGATGACAAGATCGCCTGGTATGCCAGTGACGGGACGGGCCAGTTCGGACCCCAGCAGGTGATCTCCACTGCAGCCATCGGGGCGAGGTGCGTCTATGCGGCAGACCTGGACGGCGATGGCGACCTGG
>DCUI01000202.1:57705-76422 GCA_002327785.1 Phycisphaerales bacterium UBA2218 | reverse complement strand
TCGTAAAAAGTACGAAAGTTCACTGCTTCTGCCATGAATCAATTCTCTCGTAACGTCGACCGTGGCCGCGGCCGCGGACACGTTGTTGTTACGCCGCTGATTTTCGTGTGACTGGTCCGTTGTGTCGGCGACACGAAAGAGAACTCACCCCGCACTGAATGGGCTCTTGCGGCAGATGAAGACGTAGCGTTCTTCTTCAATGTCGCACACGACCCCCGTCGTCCGAAGCGTCAGAGGCGTACTCCATCACACCATCTTTCTCTTGGCCAACCAAGGCACGCCTCTGGCATTCCATGGCATTGTGTGGTCCAAAGGGGACTGATTCGGACGGGGGAGATTCACCTGCAAGACAGATGAAGAAACGGGGGCAAGGCAGGCAGAAGCGCAAAGGGGGTACACGAGACCTACGGCGTGTAACCGAGCTTGCCCCAGCAGGCCTTCTGGATCTTCTCGAGATCTTCATTTCCGGGCTGGGTCGTTATGGGCCCGGTTCTTTGTGTTTCGGCGTCCAGCCAGCTCAGTCGAGCCCAGTCAATCGTGCGAGCATCGGTCCAGCTATAGAACTCACAGTGTCCGTCCGCATGAGAGGCTACGGTGCCCTTGCCGTGCCGCATGGGAATCGGGTTCCACCACTTGGGTTGGTTGAACCAGACGGTCCAGGCCGCGTCCCAGTCTTCGCCATAATCATCGATGAAGACGAGTCGCATGCCGGGTTGCTTGATCGCATCAATTTTCTTGCAGACCGGCGCATTCTGCCCGAGATCCGACCCGTTCATGGCGTGGATGCTGCTGTACGTCCTCATCTCGGCGCTCTTGGCCACAGGACAGCGATAGACCTTGACGTTCGGCGCGTACCTGAACAGGACGCCGCTGCGCAAAGCCTCCAATTGTACCTCCTTTGAGGCGTCAACGGGGAGCGTCCCAGGCGGCTTTCGGATCCAGCAATCCTTAACGGCTGGATCCTCCGTAACGTTGGCTCTCGGGATCCTGCCGCCGTTCTCGTCGGCGTACATGATCCATGCCAGAGCCAGGGTCTTGGTGTTGTTCAGACACGCCGCTCGCTTTCCCTGCTCTCGTGCCCGTTGGAGAGCGGGCATCAAGACCGCCATCAAGATTGCTATGATCGCGATCACGACCAGCAGTTCAATGAGGGTAAACCCGCTGCGTTGCATGTGGTCCTCCCGAAAGGTCGTGTTGCCCAACATAATCACTTCCTTCCAAAGTCGCCTCATTATGCCATGCGGATGGCAGAGATGTCAAGACGCGCGAGAAATCGATAATGCTTTGAAACTCTGGTCTCGGAAGAGCTCGTGGCTGCTCCTGCCAGGCTTGGAGCGCCACCGCATGACCCGAACACCGGCTTTCAATTCCTTCTTCTCGGATATCTCGGCGACTTCAGAAATAGGCCCGGTGGTAGGCAAGGGACACGGAAGGAATGGGCAATCTTGACCGTCGCGTCTGCGTCAGTAGAATGGAGGCCAATGTTATGCACACACCCATTCCGAGACCCTGCACAGACAAAGGAGAACCGTTATGCACCAGCACAATCATCATTGTTGCGGATGCCTCTCTGCCCAGTTCAGCCGTCGAGGTTTTCTGGCTGCCGCCGGCACTTCAGTCGCGGCACTGCAGATGGGCCTGTTGGAGTTAACGTCAACGCTGGTTGCCAGTGAGCCCGAGCCGAAGCGCAGGCCCAGGGTCCGTGTGGTCTTCATCCGTCCCAAGGATCAGGCCAAGTACTGGATGAGTTGGCCCGGCAACGACTACGACGCGGATGCATGGCAGCGGGAGTTTACGGAGAGGCTCACGAAGATCTCGCAGGAATCGGGGATCCAACTGGAGGTGGATCCCGCTGCTCTGGAGGACGCAGCCACCGTCGATGCGGCCCTGGCGCGAATGAGGCAGTCGCCGCCGGACGGCATTATGGTTATTCAGATGCATCTTTCCTACTGGAAGGTGGCGACGGATCGGTTCCTGGAGAACCGGGGTGAAATCCCCACTATCGTATTCAGCCGGCTTGGCACGTCATTCACGGGGCACCTTCAGACGGCTCGCAAGCTCCCCAATGTCTGCGTTGCCGCCACCGACGGCCTGGACTGGCTCCAGTATGGCATGCGCATGTTCAAGACGATCGACGCGATGAAAAGCTCGCGTCTGTGTATCATCACCGGCGACAAAACCTCCGATCAGCGATTGGACGTGATCGGCACGACCCTGCACTACATCCCTTTGAACCGCTGGGTCGATGAATTCACCAGAGCGGAAACGACCGACGAGATGCGAGCCTTGGCGGACTACTATGCCCGGCAGGCAAAGGAGATACGCGAGCCGACGCGAGAAGACATGCTCAACGCGGCCAAGAACTACTTCGTCGCCAAACGGATCATGGCCGCTGAGGGCTGTGATGGCATCTCCCTCAACTGTCTGGACCTGGTTCGGCATCACAGGG
The DNA here is from genome assembly GCA_002327785.1 of Phycisphaerales bacterium UBA2218. Lineage (GTDB taxonomy): Bacteria > Planctomycetota > Phycisphaerae > Sedimentisphaerales > Anaerobacaceae > PLanc-01. Next base: position 73,973 of record DCUI01000202.1, on the reverse strand, counting down.
TCCCTTGCGCCCCTTGCATCGCTTGGCTGAAGCTCAACGACGAGGGGAGCGTGGGCGCCTGCGAAGCGGACTGGAATGCGGCCATCTCAATGCGCCTGGTAAGCTTGCTGTTCGATCGACCCGGCTTCATGCAGGACCCGGCGCCCAATACGGTCCGCAATACCCTGATGGGGGCGCACTGCTCATGCCCCACCAAGCTCAACGGTTTCAACACCGAGCCCGAGCCGTTCATCCTGCGGAACCACCACGAGTCGGAGACGGGAGTTGCGCCGCAGGTGATCTGGCGCGCGGGTCAGGAGGTTACGGTGATGGAGTTCGATGGGCCGGCCAGGATCATTGTGGGGACAGGGCGCGTCACAAGGAACTTCGATACCCCGCCGGAGGGCGGCTGCCGCACGTCGGTTGAGTTGGCTATGGACAATGTGCCCGACACGAGGGATGTGAAAGGGTTCCACCAACTGTTCGTCTACGGCAGGTTGGACCGTGATCTGAGGGCCTACGGCAATCTCGCAGGCATTGAGGTGCTGCCAATCGCATAGCGGTGGGACCAGCGATCTGAGGTTCCCTTCGGAGGGCCTGACCTGTAGTCTATCCGCATGTGCGTCATAGAGCTGCCAAGAAACGGTCGAAAGCCTGCTTGGCTTTGCGGCATGCGTCATAAGGATCGGGGATTTCCCAGGTGTCGATGTTCATCCACCCACGGAAACCTCCTTGCCACAGCGTGGCCAGGGACGCCTCGACGTCGATGTGCCCATCGCCGCATGGCAGGTGTTTGGATGTGCCGCCGTCGCGGCGTGTACCGTCCGTATCGGTGAAGTGCACGTAACCAATGTTCCGGACGCCGATCCGTTTTAGCATTTCATGGGGCTTGCCGGTTGATCCGTTCATCAGGTCGAAGTGGCTGGGGTCATAGATGGTCTTGAGGGCGGGGTGGTCCGCCGCCTGAAGGATACGCCGAAGATGGTCCTCGGTGTTGAAGACAAACACCGGCTCGATCTCAAAGGCTGGAATCAAACCCAGATCGCCGGCGATCATGGCAGCTCTGTGGAACGAGCGGCCGAGATGCTCGAGTGCTCCGTCCAGTGTCTGGCCCCGCAAGCCGCCCCCCGGCCACATGCCGATGCAGTCGCAGCCGACAGCCTGCGCGAATCGGGTCTGCTCGCGGAACTCCTCCTGCCATCGCGTCCTCTCGGACGCCTCGGGTGAGAACGCGCCGCCGGCATCAGTCTGGATCGAGAAGACCTGCAAGCCATAGGCGTCGTAGAGCCGTTTCAGGGCGTCGATTCGTTTGGCTTCATCCGGTTTGGGATAGCCACCCATCGGCCATGCCGCGTGCAACTCGATGCCGTCAAAACCCATCCGGGCGGCAAAATCGAGAACCTCCCAAATGGGAAACACGTTGTTGTACTTTGTGGACGAGGAAGCATAGCCGTTGAGGCCGAAGGCGATCTGCCATCCGCCGGGCTTGGGCGGATCGCCCCGAAGAAAAGAACTTGCGGAAGTGAGGACAGCGATTCCCATGGTTTTCAGTGCGTCGCGTCTGTGCATCTCGGTTCCTCCCTAATTGTCATGGCATCCGCAGGTTGCTCCTGATATCGCAGATCCTGCCCTCAGCGACCTGCCCTACGAGTTGTTTCTCTGGCGGATCAGACTGCTCAACACAAAGCCCATCCGCGGCATCGAGATTCAATCGTACTCTGTATCCAGCGGACTGGCAATGCCCCCATCGCTTCCTCCCTGCCTCAGGCCGGGCCCCATCTTTGAATTCTGGCCCCTTTGATCAATCGGTTTGCTGATTCTCAGTCTACAGTCTACTTTTTCCTTGTAACTATTCACGAGGTGCGACGAAAAAATATTTTTGAGGCGGTGGTTTTGGAGTAGCGCGAAGCTGGGTAAGCGGGTATATCCTCGTTTATGGTAGACAAGGATGCCACGATACGCGAGTTTCGCACGAAACCTGTGTGAATTGTGAGTGCACGTGAGTCTCCCGGCTGAGGCATCTCGAGAGCGGTGGTGATGAGACAAGCAAGCACGAAACCATATTTCCTCTCGTAGCTGGAGACCTGGGGACTTTCGGTCCGTGCGAAGGAATCATTGTTCCAGGGCTTGCACTTGATGACCCCCGTGTTCCGGCTTCTGGCCTTCCATCGGGTGGGGATCGTTGGCACTCATGGGCGAGAAGAACCTCGCCAGTCCTCGCTGCGGCAAGGTCGAAAGTGCTTCACTTCGCCAGGGAGAGTTGGGATACCGGCGCGTCGGCGAGTGATTTTCTCGAAAAACTTTTGCACGGGCCGCTGGAGACTCTGTAACATACGGGCAAGAATTGCGTCTCTTACTGCGAGAGACCGCCTGATAGGGTGGGTTGTGCGCTTATCTTTCGACCCTGTTTGGGAGACGCCGTTATGAGAATGGGGATTCACATCGGAACCGAGGCGTCGGAGCGTGGAAATGTTGGAGCGTGGGAGCGTGAGGGGACCCGAGGCCGGGCGATCACACATCTACGCATCTATACTTCTACGCTGCTCCTACTTTCCTGCATGCGGACCTCTGTGGTTTCGGCCCATGGCGAGCAGTGGCTCCAGTACCGCTCGGCCAACGAGGCCCGGCAGATCGTCGGCGACATGGGTTCCAACTACCGCAGGATTTCCTCCGGGCGGCCCCAGGAGGCCGTCAAGCTGCCGGAATTCAAGGCCCAGCCGCTGTTCCATGACTGGAAGACGCCCATGGCGACCTCCTCCGGCACAGTCTGGCTGGCCTTCGACAAGAGCAGTCCCAGCGGTCCATACGACCGGCTCTATATCGACGGCAACGCCAACGGCGATCTGTCCGATGACTCGGCGTGCCAGCCGTACCGGCAGGAGAGCAACAGGTCCGCTTTCGGGCCGCTGAAGATCGTATTCAACACGGCTGATGGTCCCATCACCTACCATCTGAGCGTGGAGCTGCGAGTGTATTCGTCGGAGCAGACGTACTGTCTGCTGACGCCCGCCTGCTGGTATGAAGGCCCGGTCACGGTCGGCGGCGCGAAGAAACACTGCGTGCTAATCGACTACAACGTCAACGCGGTCTTCAATGACAAGTCCGCCAATTTGGGTGAGTGCGACCGCATTCGCATCGGCGAGAAGGACGGCCGGGATGCCCGGTACGTGGGGAACTTCATCGAGGTGGACGACAAGCTGTACAGGCCCGAGATCGCCAGGGACGGCGCATTCGTCCTTTTGACCGAGGCTGCGGACGTGGCTTACGGTGAGGTCCGTATGGCCGAGAGCATCACGTCCTTCGGCGCCGGCGGCGTCAACGGCTTGTTCCTCCGCAAGCCTGAGAACGGCGTCGTCAAGCTGCCCGTCGGCGACTACCGCATTGAGCACTGGAGCATCGTCAGGAATGACGACAGGGGCGCCAAGTGGGAACTGCAAGCCAATCCCGCCCGCGATCCAGGCGACTTTGCCGTGGTGCAGGACCAGGAGAAGAAGCTGCCCATCGGTGAGCCGATCTACTCGATGGCGGAGTACCGCCAAAACGGTTCGTTTTACTCATTCAACCAGAACCTCGAAGGCCGCCACGGCGAGCGGATCACGTTGACCCGTAATGGCTCGCAGCCGCCGGCGCCGAGGCTGCGAATCAGGAGCCGCGACGGAGCCTACGAGCGAGCACTGAACTTCGAGTATGGGTGAGGCAACACCTGCTCGCTCCGGTGGCCGGAGCCCAAAGACGTTACGAAACCGTTCATCGCAACCGTCGAATTGGGCGGACCTTTCAGGATTCTCGCCCGACAGATCTGGATCAAGGCGGACGATCGAAGGCCCGCGGTGACAGGGGAGGAGATCACACCGAAGACCGTGCAGGCCGGCAGCAGCGACACCGGGGCCGAGGCAGCCAATCTGATCAATCGCAGCGGCCTGCGCAACCGGGATGCAGACAGTCTGGACGAGCACAGCGTGGACCCCGCCCACATGTGGCGCAGCGCCAAGGGCGACGCGGCATGCTGGGTCGAGTTCGATCTTGGGGAGGCCCAATCGCTCGGCGCGATCTGTCTGTGGAACTACAACGAGGCCTGGCACACGGATCGGGGCATCAGCAAAGCGGATATCTCCGTCTGGACCCAGGACGCCGGCTGGCGGAAGATCCGTGATGATCTGCCGCTCGAGCGGGCCCAGGGCAGTGATGATTATGACGAGCCGATGCTCGTGAAGCTCGATGCGGTCACCGCGCAGAAGGTTCGGTTCGACGATCTGGCGGGCTTTGGCGATCCCGATTGCATCGGCTTGAGCAAGGTGCAGTTTTTCGCATCTCCCGGCCCGCAGGCGGTTCAGCCCTACCCGACCGATGGGGCAACGGCCATGAGTGCATCCGGCGTCGTCCTCCAGTGGACCGCCGGATCGAATGCCGTAGGGCACAACCTCTATTTCGGTCCCGACCCACAGAAGCTGGAGCTGCTGGGCAGAGTTGATACGACATCGGCCGAGCTGTCCCCACTTGCCCCGGACACGACTTATTACTGGAGAATCGACGAAGTCCAGGCGGCCGGCGCTCCCGTGAGCAGCCGGGTCTGGAGTTTCACCACGGGCGGTCTCATGGCGTGGTGGAAGCTCGATGAACCGGATGGCGACCGGGCGGCGGACGCCTCCGGCCACAATCACGGCGGCCAAGTCCTCGGCGATGCCGTCTGGCGACCGGCAGACGGCAAGCTCGGCGGAGCGCTGGAGTTCGACGGCCGTGACGACCGTGTGGAAGACCCCTCTGCCGGCGAGTACCTCAATGGCCTGTCCGCCGTCACGGTTACACTCTGGATCAAGTCAGACGTGCGGGAAGAAGACCGCGATATCTTCTTCACTCGTGAGCCCACGGGCGATGACAACCGCCTCGGACTGCGATATGACAAAGAGGGCATATTCGGCGGCGGAAAGTCCTGCATCAAGGCCTGCATCGGCACCGCCCAGGGTGAGACTCAACTGGAGAGCACGTCCGATGTTCAGTCCACGGACTGGCAGCACCTGGCGATTGCGTGGGAGCAGGGCTCGAACCTGAAGCTCTACATCAACGGGTTCTGCAATCAGCCGACTCATGACAGCGGGCCACTATCAGGGCCTATTGCCGGCGTCGAGAAACTTATGCTGGGCCGGGGCTCGAAGGGCCTGTACTGGGACGGCCTGATTGATGACGTCCGCATCTATAGCTATGCCCTTACGGGTGAACAAATACGGGCCTCCGCCGCAGGCGAGGTGGCGCCGGTCGCCGTGACCAGGGTGACGCTAAAGACCCCGCCAATCGAGAAACAGATCGAGAAGAAGCTTGTCGCCTGGTGGAAACTGGACGAGACCGGCGGCCGCACCGTTTCGGACTCCTCCGGCGGCAACGCCCATGGTGCTTTGGTCGGCGATCCGCGGTGGCGGCCCACCGGCGGGAAGATCGGCGGGGCCCTGGAGTTCAATGGCGCAGATGATTACGTGGAGGTCGTTGCGGGACCGAGTTTTCACCTCGTTGACCAGATCACCGTGGCGGCGTGGATCAAAGTCAAGCAATTCGACAAACCTTTCCAGACGATTATCGCGAAGGGCGACACCACGTGGCGCATTTCGAGGGACGCCGGCGGGGATGGCCTGATCTTTGCGACCGGCCACGACAGCCGACTTCATGCCGCCCGTGGCGGTCTCTCCGTCGATGACGGGCAATGGCATCATGTAGTGGGTGTTTACGACGGGCGAATGATCGGTCTCTATATTGATGGACGTCTTGATGCCTCCGAGAGCGCCACCGACAAGATTCCCATCAACAGTCAGCCGATCACGATCGGTGAAAACGCCGGGGAACGAGGGCGCTGTTGGAGCGGCCTGATCGATGATGTGCAGATCTACAACCACGCGCTGATGCCCGAGCAGGTCACCGCACTATACAGCGGCAAGGGGCTCGTAACGCCAGCTGCGGTCGTTGCCTCCGAACCAACCCCGACGGCTGCCCAGGCCGAACCGCAGGCGCAGATCCAGCCTGCCGGCTCGGGGGCTCAGAGTCCGCCTGCTCAGCAGCCCTCGACGCGGGCGGATGCCGTTCCGCCACCGCCGGCTCGCACGAGCCTTAGCCTTGTAGGGGTTATGTTGATCCTTCTCATGGTCGTGGGCGTGATCGCGGGGATTTCGGTTCTTGTCAGGCCAAGGACTTCGTAGCTCGAAACAAGTGAGTGTGTACCGTTTTCGATATTGCCAGAGGGATTGCCATGCGCATAAGAGACTCTGCATTGCTTTCGGTTGTTATGTCCCTGTTGATCTTTGCGGTTGCCGTCTGGGCTGTGGAATCCGCCGGTCAGGCGACCCCGAAGGTCTCTTTCAGCGGCAAGGTGCTTGATGACCAGGGCCGACCCATCTCGGACGCAAGGGTGGCTTTATATGAGGTCAACTACGGCGGAGGTGATACTCTGCCCAAGGCCGAGTGCGTCCAGGAAATCGCGACGGGACCGGACGGCGCATTCGTCTTCACGCGCGCCAAGGAATCACAGGCCTTCAGGCAGGGCTCCATCATCGTTCAGAAGGAGCGTTTTGCGTTGGGCTGGGTCGCCTGGGAGATGCAAGAGGCAGACGAGCAGGCGGACATCACGCTGGGTGAGCCCAAGGAACTCGCCGGCAGCGTCGTCGACGAAGGCGGCGCGCCGATCGTCGATGCGGAGGTCTGTGTTGCCATTGCGATCATCGGGAGCGAGCAGGACCGTCGCTACATCACCTATTTGGTGGCCCCCCAACTGCTGACGGTCAGGACCGACAGCTCCGGGCGTTTCGTTTTCCCCAATCTGCCGGGTGCGGCGACGTGTGAGATCCTCGCCAAGAAGCCCGGACGAGCCACGACCTGCACGTTCGATGCTGCGAGCTATCGCGGGGAGAAATGCCAGCTCTCGCCGGGCCAGGAGGGCATCAAGCTGACTTTGACCGCGGAGGCGAGAATCGAAGGGATGGTGATCGAGAAGGCCGGCGGCAAGCCCGTCGCCGGCGTGCAACTGATTGCTCAGCCCACCCGGCGGGGGCTCCCTTTCGCCGTTGAACCTGTCACATCGGACCAGGACGGCACGTTCTTCGTCGGCAATCTGTCCTCGGATACCTACACGCTGCAACTGGCGTCGCAACGAGAAGGTCCCGCCGAATGGGTGGCTGAGCCGGCGAAGGTGGATCTCAAGGCAGGCGAGACGGCTCGCGATGTCCGTCTGGCCCTTTCGAAGGGCGCCTTTGTCGAGGTCCTCGTCAAGGAGGCAACCGGGGGCAAGCCCGTCGACAAGGCCAACGTCAGCGTTCGTGACGAAACGAACAACCGATGGCTTAGCGGAGTGACCGATGAGGCCGGCCTTGCCCGCATCCGTCTGCCCGCGGGCAGTTACCAGCTCAGCGGGATCTACAAGGAAGGGTACGCTCGTTCCGAGCAGTCCGAACCGTTCACGATTGCTGAGGGGGAAACGAAGCGATTCGAGCAGATGCTCAGCTCGCTGCCATCCCTCAGCGGTACCGTGTACGATGATGCCGGCAAGCCCCTGGAGGGTGTGGCGGTGCAGATTGTGCCGGGGGGACGGGGCAAGAATGCGACCTCCGACGCCGAGGGGAAGTTCACAGTCACATGGGACACGCAAGGCTGGTCGTCCGACAGGACGGTCTTTTACCTTGTTGCCCGCCATGTCGATCGCAATCTCGCTATAGCCCAGCCTGTGGAAGAGGGGGGCGGCCCAGCCGATGTGAAACTCCGTCCGGCCGCTACGCTGACCGGGCAGGTCGTGGACCCCAACGGCAAGGGGATTGAAGGGGCCATGCTTCAGATCATGCTCCGCGCGTCCAATTGGGGTGCGTCCTTCCTGCCATATCGCAGCGTCAAGACGGATGGCGAAGGCAGGTTTCAGGTGGGGGCAATCCCGGCCGAGCAGCGGTACGATATTGTCGCGTCCGCGGAGGGCTACGGCCAGATGCGGATCGATGTCACCGAGGACCGGGTGGTCAGCGACCGGGTCCGGACGGGCACGTTCTCGTTGCCCCTCGCCAATCTGTCGGTCTCGGGTGTGGTCGTTGATTCCGAAGGCGAGCCCGTCTCCGGCGCTCGCGTGAGTTGTTACGGCGGCAGCCAGGACAATCAGCCGAACCGCGATACACAAACGAATGCCGAGGGCAAATTCACGCTCGATCATGTCTGTGCCGGGCGGATTCGCATTCAGGCAAACGCGCAAGTTCAGGGGAGCTACATCTATGGCTCGATTGAAACCGAGGGCGGCGCCAAAGATGTGCAAATCACCGTAGCCGAACGAAGCTCGGGCACGCGCTATGTCCCGCGAAGCCCGACGAAACTGGCGGGCAAGCACCTGCCGGACTTGAAGAAACTGGGAATCAAGCTGCCGGCCGACGCGAACGACCGCATGCTGCTCGTGTGTTTTTGGGACATGAACCAAAGACCCTCCCGGCACTGTATCAGCGAGTTGGTTCGCCAGGCTGAGGCACTCGTCGCCAAGGGTGTGCAGATCGTCGCGGTCCAGGCCGGCAAAACGGAGGAAGGGGCCCTGGAACAATGGATGGAACAAAGCAAGCCCTCGTTCCCGGTGGGCCGCATTACAGGCGACGTGGAGAAGACGTTGTTCGAATGGGGGACCGTCTCTCTGCCCCACCTGATTCTTACGGACAGAAAGCGCGTCGTGGTCGGCGAAGGCTTCGCCTTGCTCGGAGAATTGGATACAAGAATCGAAGCTGTTTCCGGGCGGTGAGCAGGCCGCTCGATCGAGGCGCCGAACGATGGGCTCGGACGTCGGAACCTCAGGAGACCGGTGCCAGTTGAGCGGAGAGGCTCGCCATGCGGGGACTGTAGATGCCCACCGTCGCATCGAGCAGGGCGTCGTTCGTGGCATCCTTGCGGATGTGCAGACTTCCGACCTGGACCACGGCCTCGGAGGTCTCCACGGCGCTCAGGAAACTGATGAGCTGCTTGAGGGTGATGTCCTGCATCTCGATTGTGACGACGGTCTCCGAGTAGTCGGGCTGTGGTAGTATGGTGTCCTGGCCCATCGTGGTGACGTGGCCCGCCAGCTTGTGGCGCTGGATCATCGCCTCCAGGAAGGGCAGCAACTGAAAGGCCGGGTCCTGGGCCGCCATCTTGGCCCGCAGATCCTCGAATTCGTTTTCGAGAGCCACGTATTCGATGCCCTTTGCCTGAAGCTCCTGCACCTGGGCTTGTTTCTCGGGAAGAATGCGTTCCAGCGTTTGGATACGCTCCTGCGTCGGCTTGACGGCCAGGGTCCAGGCGGCCCAGATCCCCAGGGCGGCGACCAGGCCGATGGAAAGTAGCTTCTCTCTTGAGTTCATCTGGATCATGAGGCCCTCTTCTGCGTCGTGGACAGCGAAACTGTGAACTGCACTCTTCCTGATTGAGCATCCTTCTGAGGCTGTGGTGCGTCCACCAGCCGCAGTCCGGGCGTCTTCTCCAGCAGGCGCTGCCACTCGAAGAACGTGGCGAACGAATCGCAACTGCCCATGATCCGGACCGAATCGGCGGCGATTAGCACATCGTGAAGCCTGAGGCTCCCTTTTGCAGGCATCTGCCGGCTCAGTGCGGACAGAACCTCGAGCGGGGCCGGCCGGCCCGGATTGAAGCAGGTGAACAACTCGCAGTCCTTGCGGAGGGAATCGAGCCTCTGCTGAAGCTGGGCAGCGGGGTTCACGACGCTCTGTTCCCCCGGCGCCACCCGTCGAAAGAACGCAACTTCCTGCTCCTTCAGACTTGCGTATTGCGATTCAAGCGACGAAAGCTGCAGGAACATGCCGATGACCCAGACCGCGGCGACCGCGGCGGCCAAACCGCCGCAGATCGCGAATTCTCTTTTCGTCTGCACGGGAGGCCGGGTCCGGGCCCGATAGGCCGCCAGGAAGTCCATGCGGTCTGTAGTCTGGGGCTGGAGCGCCCCTCGTGCCAGTCCTTCCGCGACGCACAGAGAGAAGTCCGCCTCAATGGCCTCGGCCCTTTTGACCCCTGCATAGGGATCGACCGGGACGACCTGGCTGTCGATCCTCTCTCTGATTGCGGGAACGAGCAAGTCAGCCATCCGGCGGGACGCGATCAGGAAGATGCGGAGACCCGCGTCCGGGGCCTTCCCGGACAGGCGTCTCCACGTGATCTCGATCTCCTGGGCGACGATCTCGGCCGTCTGTTGAACCAGCGTACGGGCGTCCTGGTTGTCGCTGGAGAACATGGGGAGGTTGCGGACCAGGAGAATATTCCCGTCGCGCATCACGGCGATGCTGAGTGTGGATTCATCCACGTACAGCATGACGGCCAGTCCCTCCGTGGCCTCCGGATGATTCGCCATGATGGTGGTGTGTGCGGCCGTCGTGGGTGTATCCACACACGCCGGCTCGATCCCGGCCCCGCTGAGCACATTCAACTGCTCTCGAAGCGACTCGCACGAGGCGGCGGCCACGAGAAGTGAGTTTTTGCCCGCCTTGCCCGGCAGCACGGAGCAAATCCGGGCGATGACATCCTCCGCTGGAATCGGGAAGCAGTCCTTCAGGCGTGCCGTATCCCCGGCTCGGATCGCCTCCATTCCCGCCGGATCGGTCTCGACGTCCGCGAAGAAGAAGGTGTGATAAGGCAGCGACACCGCGATATCGGCGTGTGCGTCGAACCCATGCTCCTTCGTCAACGAGCGCAGGACATGCGCCAGCGAGTCCGTGCTGCGCCGGGTCTGGACTCCAATCCCTTTTTCCACCTGGATTCCTTCCTGTGTCCGAGCAATCTGCACGGCGTGCACATGCAGACGTCCGATATCGATGCCGATGCATCGCTTGGGCACTCTCTTGCTTTTGCCTATGTCCCAGCCGGGCTTGTGCAGAATGGAAGTCAGACTCATGCCTTGGATGGACATCGGCAGGTGCTTGAGAAGACGACGGGCTCGCGGTTCGATGATCCGGCGGGCGGCGTCCATGCGTGCGCGGAAACCGGCGACAAGCGCAGCTCCCCATCCGAAGGCGCAAGATACGCAACTTCGCAAATGTCTTTTCAGACCTGTGTTCTTGGAGGAAATCCCTGCCGCGACTTGCCGAAGTGACCAGATGACTCTGGCCTTTGCCGGTTTCTTGTGCGGCAGACAGCAAAAATCGCGTAAGAGTCTTCTTCTGTTCAGTGTGGACCGAATACCCATTTTGTCCAAGCCCATTCCTAAGGCAAAGCCGGCGGGGAGATCACATCTCCCGATACAGGATAATATCGACCGTTCCGGCTTGTGTGTTTCTCTGTAAAAGGGCCTCCACCACGCACTTGCGGTCGGCCATGCCGGCCTGCGATGTGACGCGATAGAATTGTTCCGTCGGCCGAATGACGATTCGGTCCTTAATGGCTCGGTAGACATTATCGGTCATTCCCGGCAGACTCCGCAGTTGCGCGGGGTTCTCGAACGGCCTGAGCCTTCGCTGGTTGAGGATCATCTGGGCCAGGGCGCCGTCCATCTGCTCGGACAGGGACTCGATGACGAGTTTCGGTGCGGCGTTGATGTTGATCCTGCCGTCGCCGACGCAAGTCAGGTACGGACGCAGGCGGTTCATAACCTCCGGCGTGATCCCCTTGACCCCGAGCAAGTCGCCCACGGTGTCGAGCGGCCGGTTCCTGCACGGATAAGAAGGGGGCCGCATCTTGTAGTGGCTGCTCTCGGCGCCGGTGTTCTCCCGCTGGACGAAGGGCAAGTGCGTCACCTCATCGTCGGAATCGATCCAGTCGATGATGCACGGGACGATACCGTAGCCGATCCTCTTGCGGTCGTTCCGTTCTTGGTGGTTCACGAGGTCGATGAGCCGCAGGAATTGATCGATGCACCGACGATCGATCTGACCGTCCGGGCCTTTGAGATGATTGACGTTCAGGAGTCCGCTCTCGTCGATGACTGTGATGGAGCAGCTCGTATCCTCGAGGGAGAGCTGGTTGTCGCCGGTGAGCAGCCTGGAGAATCGCGGGTCCGTGCCGATGTCGTCTGTGTCCCGGATGGCCGCGAGGGCGATTTGCAGTCCTGCGCGAGCCCCATTGGCGGTCTGCTCCATTCTGTAGAAGCTGTCCGCCGTGTTCAGCCGGGTCCGCGTCATCTGGTTGAACCCGAACAGCAAGCCGGAAAGAACGAGAACCGCACCAAGCACGACGATGAGAATGAATCCGTTTTGTCTGTAACCGACGCGATTTCTGGTCATGGTCGTCCGCCCGGTTTCTTGACTTGCTGAACCTGTGTTGCCCTCCGGCAGATGATCGGGACCGTCGTGGCATAGCGATGCTCGCGACCGTTTTTCCCCATGACCGACAAGGTGACTTTTACCGCCTGGGGCAATTGCCCGTTTGGCTTCGTATCCCATCGCGGCTGCCAGTTCCGCCCGTCGTAGAACCCCAGTTCGATGCTCGTGACGCCCGTGAGCATCGGTCGCCACGTGCCGGAGTTTCGCAGGTCGTCCGGGCGGCACATGCCGGGCTCGCAGCAGATCGAGAGGATCCCGGCTCGCTCGTCATAGCGGTATGCGACGCGAGAAATCCCCACGGGCCGGTCCAATCCCAGGCCGGACCCGCCTGTGGTGGTGAAAGAGAGGAGGTCCCCTCGCAAGTTCCGCGGCTCGGCCTGAAATGCCGCGGTCGGGGCCGGCGGCGCGTAAGCGCAGCGGATCTGGCGGGCCATCATGCGTATCGCGAAAAGAGCCTGCTCGGAACAGGCCATCCGGCTGCCGTATACGTCCAGGGACCGGGACGTGGCGGCGTAGCTGCCGTACACCATCGTGACAATAGCGCTCACGATGGCCAGCGAGACCAGCATCTCGATCAGGGTGAATGCCCTATGTGCGGTTCTGCGGCTCACGAATCTTCTTCTCCGCCACGCAGGTAGTCAGTCGGATTGGCCGTTCGCGGGGACTGTCCCCATAGGTCACATCGACCGAGAGCCGCCGCAGGTTGTCGAGCCGGACGCCCAATGGCTGTCGCTGCGACATGGATGCGTCCGTAACCTCGGTGCGCCAGGTGAGCCGAACGCCGTCTGTCTCCACGACGCCGGACCGCATTCCCGGTTGGGGGAATCCCGAGCTCAGAACCTCGGCCATCTTTTCCTGCGCGAGCAAGACCGCCTGTGTGGTCATCTGCGCTTTGTCGGCCATCCGGATGCTGATTAGATGGAGCTGCAGCAGTCCGAGCAGGGCGATCGATACGATCGCCAGCGCCGCGACAGTCTCGATCAGCGTGAAAGCTCTTGCTCTCTCAAGTCTCATGACTTATAGACCTCATGCTTTGGGTGGCAGCGGGAAGGCCGAAGGGCTTGCCGATGGCTCTCTGCATTGCCCAGGACCATCGGCAAGCTGCCGCTTGCCGCTGCCACCCGACATTGCGCTTGTGTTCCTGCCCGCTTAGCCATCGAGGTTCCAGCTCTCGATGTCGGCGTCCTTGTCGGCCCCGCCGTTTTCGCCGTCCTTGCCCAGCGACTTCAGGTCGTAGTCCTTGCTGTGAAGGCCCGGGCTGATGTAGATGTACCTGTTGCCCCAGGGGTCGGTGGGCACTTTCTCCAGGTAGCCGTCGCCGTCGTATCCCTTGAGGCCGGGATTGGTGACGAGCGCCTGCAGGCCCTCGGCGGTCGTCGGAAAGCGGCCCGTGTCGGTCTTGAACAGCGCCAGCGCCGACTGAATGGAACGGATATCGACCATCGCCTTGGTCCGCCGGGCCTGGTCCGGCTTGCTCAGGATCTTCGGCATCACCATCGTGGCCAGCAGACCCAGAATGACGACGACAATCATCAGCTCGATGAGCGTGAAACCTTTTGGGATTGATGATTTACGATTGATGATTGATGATTGATTCATATTTGGTAGTCCTTAATCAACGATCAGAGCGCCTGGTTTATCTCGAAGATGGGCAACAGGATCGCCAGTACAATGAAGGTCACAATGCCGCCCATGACCAGCAGAATGACCGGCTCCAGGAGTGTGGTCAGCGTTCGCACGGCGGCCTCCACCTCGGTGTCATACATCTCGGCGATGTCGATCAGCCCGTCCTCGATGTTGCCGGACATCTGGCCCGTCGCGATCAGGTGACAGACGACGGGCGGGAACATGCCGGTGGTCTTCATCGCGTCGGCGATGTGGTCGCCTTTGTGCACCGATTCCTTGATCGCCTTCATGGCGTCGGCGATCTGGCTGTTCTGTATGGTTCGCTGGGTGATCTCCATGGCGGCGATCACGGGCAGGCCGCTCTTCATCAGGGCGCCGAGCGTCCGAGTCAGTCTCGCCAGCTCCAGCCGAAGCAGCAGGGGACCGAACAGCGGCAGCTTCAGGACGACGCGGTCCACCCATGCCTTGCCCTCCCGGCTCTTCCACAGGGCGGCGATCCCGATCCCGCCCGCGCACAGCAGGCCGATGAGGACCGCGACATACGCCTGGGCGAAGTTGCTGACCGAGATCAGAAATCGAGTGGGCCAGGGCAGCTCCTGGTTCATCTCGGTGAACAGCCGCGTGATGCCGGGGACGACGTAGGAGATCAAGAAGACCACCACGCCGACGGCCACCAGCGCCATCACCGTCGGATACGTGATGGCGGCTTTGACCTTGCCGACGAGTTGGACGCGCTTCTCCAGGATATCCGCGATGCGAGCCAGCACCTCTTCCAGGGCGCCGCTGCTCTCGCCGGCGGAGACCATGCTCACGAACAGCGGGGAGAACACGCCGGGGTGTTCGGCCATCGCCTCGGCCAGGCTGATGCCCTCGTTCACGTCGTCCCGCACTTGCCGAATTGCTTCCGCGAGCGGTTTCCTTCGCAACTTCATTGCTCCGGTGTTTGTCTCGGCCGGGCACGCCAATTGCTCGACGAGGGCCGACAACGCCGGCACCAAAGGCATCCCAGCGTGTAGCAGGGCGGCCAGTTGCCGTGCGATCCGGCACAAGTCCTTCGCAGCGACCCGGTGCAGGATCTCGATACCCGCCTTCTTCAACGCGGCAGGACGATGCGCCTCGTGCCTTTCCGCCGCGGCCTCCCTTTGCGCGTCACTCACGAATTTCGATTCCAGTACGGGCATCTCAACTCTCCTGGCCTGCGATCTGAACACTATCCTGCGTCACGCGACAGACCTCCTCCAGCGTCGTGATCCCGGCGAGGGCCCTCCGCAGCCCATCTTGCCTCAACGTCGCCATCCCTTTTTCAACGGCCGCCTGCTTGATGATGTGCGATCCCTGCCGTCGGACGATCAGGTCTCGGGTGCCGTCCTCGACGAGCAACAGCTCGAAGATGCCGGTCCTGCCCATATATCCGCTCTCCAGGCATTTGTCGCAGCCGGCCCCCTTGTAGAGCTTGACGAGTCCTTTGGCCACTTGCTGCAGCTCGCTCCAGGAGACCGCCCCGCCCTGGGGATCGTGCGGCTGCTTGCAGTTCGGGCAGATCACGCGGACCAACCGTTGGGCCATCACGGCCACGACGGTTGAGGAAATCAGGTAGGGCTCGATCCCCATGTCGATCAGCCGGGTGAAGGCGGAGGCCGCGTCGTTCGTGTGCAGCGTGCTGAGCACGAGGTGGCCGGTGAGCGACGCCTGAATGGCGATCTCGGCGGTTTCGCGGTCGCGAATCTCGCCGATCATGATGATGTCCGGGTCCTGCCGAAGGATGTGACGCAGACAATTGGCGAACGTCAGGTCGATTTTCGGATGGACCTGCATCTGGCCGATCCCGGGCAACTGGTACTCGACCGGGTCTTCCACCGTCAGGATGTTTCGCTCCTGGCAGTTCAGCTCGTTGAGGCCGCCGTACAGCGTGGTGGTCTTGCCGCTGCCGGTGGGGCCCGTGATCAGGACGATCCCGTGCGGGATGGCGATCAGACTCCGGAAGACCTTCAACAGGTCGGGCCCGAAGCCGATCTCTTCCAGTTTGAGTTCGCCGCGGCCTCTGTCGAGGAGCCTCAGCACGACTCGCTCGCCGCCGGCGGTGGGAATCACGGAGACGCGGATATCGACGACCTCGTCGCCGATGCTCACGCGGCTCTGGCCATCCTGCGGCAGGCGGTGCTCGGCGATATTCAGGTTCGCCATGATCTTCAGTCGCGACAGGACCGCGCTGACCTGGATTTTCGGCAAGGTCAGGATGTTTCGCAGGACGCCGTCGACGCGGAAGCGGATCTTCACTTCCTGCTCGTACGGCTCGATGTGGATATCGCTGGCCCGGCTGTGGACGGCGTGGAACAGGATCTTGTTGACCAGCTTGATCGCCGGGGCCTTGTCGGCGATGTTGAGCAGGTCCTCCGCCCGCGTCTGGACGGTGCTGGACGCGTCCAT